>NZ_JBFTIN010000002.1:0-386088 GCF_056394785.1 Rhizobium sp. 10N414
CACATCCGGGTGACCTCAAAACACGAGCTCAAGGAACGCATTATGGCCGGTATCGACGACATCAATCGTCATCCCGTCATCCACACATGGTCATACAAGCTCGCCGAGGCTGCTTGATATGATTCGAACCACGAAAACGCGCTACTAGGACGATAGCCGACCTTATAATCGGCCGCTATATGCTGACAGCGCTTAAAAAGCGTCTGCGCCAGTTTTCGCCAGGCTCGTAATCAATCGAATGATCGACCGCCGGACCTTATTGTCGTTGATACTCGCGAAGCATGATACCTTCCGGTGATCCAGCGAACAGATGTATGTCATCAACTTCCACTACACCGTAAGCCTTCGGCGAAGGCCGCAGGCTAAGTCGCTTGAGCGTCGATCGCGCGCGGTGTCCAGTTCCACGGAAGCAATTACTCCAGCCTGGTAATTGGCGTGTCGGTGATGCGAGCGAGAACGTCGGCAAGCCATACTTGCGGGTCGTTGATCGGCTGCCGTCTAACCGTTCAAGTGCTTTCACTGACCGACAGAAAACGCGAGTGGGCGTCGGCAGGAGTAAAGGTTTGCTAGATGCCGCGAGCCGCCAACTGTGAACGCCCGGGAGATCTCAGCATCCCCAGGGAAAGTCCCATCGCTAGCCAGGTCACCAGGTTCGCCGCAAGCGTCCCGATCACGAACTGATGGTGCAGCGCTTCCGGAACCAGTGTCGCCGCTTCCGAGATTGCAGGTGCGCCGACCAGGAATGGCATCGCTACGAGCGCCGCCGCGCCAAAGAGCGCCAACGGACTGCGATAGTTTAACGCAAGCAAGATCGCGCCCGCAGTGCAGGCAGCGCAAGCGATCCACCAAACCTGGCGCTGAAGGAGGTCCGCAGCTGGCATCCCGGGAAGCTCCGGCGGAAGGCCGAGTGCGGGAACGAGGCTGAAGACGAGGTAGCCGGCAGCGCCCCACGCGAGACCGGATTTCCAGGACGTCAAGCTACCTTTGAGTTCGGCGAGGACCGTCATCATAAACGCGAAGCCGACATAAGCCAGGATCATGCCGACGACCGTCAGCGTGTTCCTCGCGAATGTAGCCACCTCAGGGTGCTCCTGTGCTCCATGTTCGCCGGCGTGGGCATGTTCGGTCGTATGCTCGTACACCTCCGCCTGGAGGATCATTGGCACGGTAACCGAGATATTGAGCGCCGACGCGAAAAAGCCTCCGATGAGACCTGCGATCAGGGCTGCAAAGAAGAGTTTCTGAAGATAGGCCATGGTTCCGACCTCAATGGCAGGGAAAACTTAGAGTGTGACGGACATCGTGAGCGGCGTCGTGGATTGCTGGAATTCCGGCGAAGCCTACGCCGCCAACCAGAAGTGTGCCCAACAAACCAAGCATGAGTAGTGCGGAGGCCTTTGCGGGTGTGGTTGCATGGGCGACTTTTTGTTCAGTGATCGTTGTCATATCGGTTCCTCTTTTTCTTAGGATGCTTCGTTTCTGATGGCTGCTGTCGCGGCGTGTTTGAGCGCCTCAGACATCTTTTGGATCGGTCCGGCCATCGAGAGGCCGTGTCGGCGCGCGATATAGGCAGGCTCGTTGTATGACAGCCATTGTTTGCCTTGATGGGTCCAGGCAAGCGCCTTGAGCGGCAGATCGATACCCGTGTGCGGTGCGTCGATGAGCAGAAGAGTCCCGACTTTTGGATTGCCGAAGATGAGCAAGACTGCATCCTCCATGGTCAACCCAGCATTCTTCGCGTCCGCGGCGAAGTCGATGACAGCAAACACCTTCATCCCGGATGCTTCCACGGCAGAGCGAAACCGCTCGATCGCTTTGTGCGGCGGCAGCTGGGTCTCGAGGACGGTCATACCCTTAGGCTTGATCATTGGGCTGACCTCGAAATTGAACCACGTTGGCGGGGCATGGCTTACGCTCCTCGAATGCGACTTTAGTTATCCCAAGTGCTACGAGCAAACCGACGACCTGAGCCACGACGAACGCAGCCGCGGTCGCTATGCTCAGCGCCACCGGACCGCCTGCGAACGCTGCAGCAATAGTGACTGCGGGATTGGCAAAAGACGTCGATGGCGTGGCTAAAATGGCCGCAACCAACCAAGCACCAACGGCGAATGGACCCGTATCCCATTTACCGCTTCGCCCGCAGCCAATGACGATCGTAAGCAACCCCGCCGAAGCTACGATCTCGCTGATGACAAGGCCGGGAGAGGGTTCACTTCCTATATTCGGGTTGGCTGCTGCACCGAACATCGTCGTGGTGATGATCGCGCCAACCACCCCACCGACGATTTGGGCAACGACATACGAAATCGTGCAGACGGCGGGGCGTTCGCCTCGGAGCCATTGACCGAAGGTGATCAGGGGATTGTAGTGGCCCCCGGAAACCTTTCCGAGGGCGATGATCAGTCCCACTAGCGAACCGGCGATCGAGATCGCGATAACGAGCGATGCCGCGATTCGCTCCCCCGCGAGCTTCTGCTCGACGGCTAGGCCGGAGCCAACCATCGCAATTGTCAGCAAGCAGGTGCCAACCGCTTCGACAAACGAACGTCGCAGGACAGGTATCGTCCCATCGACTTCGAAAAAGCACGCCGCTTCGCGCGTCGCCGCGATCTCAGCCATTGGGTTGGCCTTGCAACTGGCTTTTTGCGTGCGCCTCGACCTGGGCCATTTTGGCGGCGATATCGCTCGGGGTCAGGATACCCTTTTGGAACAAGATGTTGGCGAAGGCAACGATCCAGCGCTCATAGTAGGAGAGCTTTCCGATCATCTCCGAGCCTAGCGCCTCGACACCGCGGCGCTTCTCCTCGGTATTGATGATCTTGTGGAAATCGAGGACGTCTGCCAGGGCGTGGCAGCGCTTCTCCCACGGCAAAAGCTCGTGTTCGACACGTTCGATTTTCCCGCTGGCGTCGCCACCGATGTCGTTGGGCAGTTTCTTTACGAGACCTTCGCTGGACATCATGCAGCCCTCTTCTGATATTCGACCGGGATTACGCCGATCATCGCGTCGCGCGTTACCAGCGCGGCAAGTTCTTCTTCGGACAGACCTTCTGTTCCCGCCGGCCGCATAGGCAGCACGAGGTAACGAACCATCGCTGTAGAATCGCTGACGACGATCTCGATATCGTCCGGAATGTGCGTGCCGAATTCTTCGAGAACGGCACGGGGCTCGTAAACCGCCCGGGCTCGATACGGCTTGAGCTTGTACCAGTCCGGCGGCAAGCCGAGGACGGGCCGCGGGTAGCAAGAGCACAGCGTGCAGACGATGAGGTTATGGACTTCGGCCGTGTTTTCTAGAACGATCAGCTGGGTATCGTCGTAGAAAGTGATACCGAGTTCCTCGCAGCCCTTCCGGCCGTCCTCAAGCAGGCGCTTGCGGAACTCTTCGTCGACCCAGGCTCGCGCAACGACCTTTGCACCGAGCGCGGGAGTGCGGGAATCCAACACTTCAATCTGTCTACGGATTTCGTCCGCGCCGAAGAGCTTGCGTTCGACGAGCAGCTCGCGGACAGCGGTTTCCAGCATGTCGTAATAGCCCGGAAGCTCCGTGATAGAGATCTCCTCGTGCGGATGAGAATGATCATGGTCGTGATGATCGTGGTCAAGGCCGTCGTGATCGTGATTGTCGTCGTGCAAGGTCAAATCCTCTCCAGCCAGGTTTCAAAGACTTCGATCCGCAGGCCGTCGGTGGCCTGGCCTTTGTAGTCGGCCCAGATTTCGGTCATGGGGATCGCGATGCGGTAGTAATGACCCTTCGACCCGGCATTCCGGCCATAGCCTTCCTCCTCGTTGTCGACGCCCATCGTAGGGATAATGCGTTCGACAGTGCCGGCCTTGCCGCGGAGATAGGTGGGAAGTCGGTAGTGGCCGACCGGAAAGCGCACGGCCGTCCGAACCCGATCGCCTACCTGGAAGTCGGGGACTTCTCCGAGGGCGGGTACGACGGCTTGCGCTATCGACTGTGCAGTCATTTCAACGCTCCTTCATTTGGATGCGCTCAAACTGCAACGCTAGGCCGACATCGATCTTGTAAAATCGCGGACCTAAATGGCCATCGTCTTCGGCGTTCGTGCGTCGCTGACGTATTGTACAAGATCGCCTTTCAACGACCTGCTTGAAAGTCATGTCGCTGGTGGTTTCACGCGCTTTGCCCCCGCCCAGCAGCCAAAGACCAGGTAAGTTAGAAAGGACGCTCCATGACCGATCGTTTGGAGACCGCTCAGACGCAATACGTCGAGGCATATCGAACGCAATACGCCTACAGGAGGCTTGGGCCAGACTCAGGAACGCCATTGGTGTTGCTCCAACATTTCACTGGCACGATGGATGCCTGGGACCCCTTGGTGGTCAACGGGCTCGCCGCCGATCGCCCGGTTATCGTTTTCAACAACGCCGGTGTGGGTACATCGAGTGGCACAACACCAGACAACGTCGAACAGATGACGCTCGATGCTCAGAGCTTCATTGCCGCGCTGGATCTCGATGAGGTCGATTTGTTGGGCTTCTCATTGGGCGGTTTCATCGCACAAGCCATGGCCAACCGTGCGGCGGTGAAGGTGCGGAAGCTGGTTGTCGTCGGGAGTGCTCCAAAAGGAGGCGAGGAGCATCTCTCGCAGGTGGTCCAAGACGCGTTCAGCAAGAAGGCCGCCGACGTGCGGCTTCCATTGTTCTTCACCGGCTCGACCGCGAGCCAGGCTGCAGGCGAGGCGTTTGTCCGACGTGCAGGTGCCCGTTTGCAGGAGCGTGATCCGGACAAGGGCGACTCCGTCAGTATCCCGCAGGCAACAGCGATCGTTGCATGGTGCGCTGAGCCAGACCCGGAGCTGAAATCGGTGGCGAGTATCAAGCAACCGACGCTGATCGTTCACGGAAGCGACGACACGATGTTTCCGTCAATCAACGCCTACCGGATGTTCAAGGCAATGAGAACCGCATCGCTGATCATCTACCCGGATTCCGGACACGGTGCGCTTTTCCAATACCCCGAGACGTTTGTCGCACACGTCACGACATTCCTGAACCAGAAAAACTAAGCTTCATTTCAGATAGAACGGAGACAAGACAATGAACGAATTGGCGCAAACCATCATCGATGCGCATGGCGGACTTGATCGCTGGAAGCGCTTCGGGAAAGCAACGGCACACCTCAAGCAAGGAGGTGCTTTGTGGTCCCTCAAAGGTCATGAAGGTCAACTCGACGAGGTCGATCTGACTGTTGGCCTCGGCGAGCAATGGGCCTCTCACTCGCCGTTCAGCGCGGACGGCAAGGTCAGCCACTTCAAGCCAAATCTTGTAACTATCACCGATTCCGCGGGCAAAGTGGTCGAAAAGCTGGAAGAGCCCCGGGCTTCTTTCGCCGGCCATACGCTCGAGACCACCTGGTCCGATCCGCAACTCGGCTATTTTGCCGGCATCGCGATGTGGACGTATCTTAATATGCCGTTCGTCCTAGCGGCTCCTGGCGTTGAGACCGCCGAAATCGAAACCTGGACCGAGAAAGGCGAGACCTTGCGGCGGTTGCGTGTCACGTTCCCGTCGAACATCGCAACTCACTCCACTGTCCAGACGTTGTATGTCGACGCGTCCGGCCTGCTAAAGCGCCATGACTACGACGTTGAGATTGCCGGCAACACGCCGGGTGCACACTACATCTCCGAGTACACCGACGTCGACGGCATCAAGTTTCCGACGCGCCGGCGGATTTTTCCGCGGCAGCCGGACGGCAACTCGCTTGACGAGCCGCTGGTGGTTTCGATTGATCTTTCGGACATTCGCCTGAGCTAGGTCGATCGAGACGAAGGGCAGCTCGGTAAGCGCTGCCCTTCGCACGTTGGCGGAAAATGTCGAGGCGTCCCTCTTTACCCACACGCCAGATCAGTGGCGAAACAAAGCCTGTATGAGGCCGTCTTTCCTCAACGGTCAGTTGGTCTTTAATTTCGTCGGGCACAACAAAACCACCACGACCAGAACGATTTATGGCGTATATCACGGGCGCTTCATCGACGCGATGTTGACGCATTGCGATGACCTATTCTCAGCGGCCTTGGCAAGTGCGATGCCCACGAATAGTGACTATATTCAGCATGCTGCATAAGCAAATCGTCGCTTCGAGCGGACTGGCTGGTGCGGGACGGGACCGTATGCTGCAGACAGAACGCCGGTGAAGGTGCCGACGGAGATCACCCTCCGTCGGGCCATCGCTTCACTTAGCCTTGGCTGCATCTTCGATGATCTTTGCCACCTTATCCGGGTGCGAAACCATCACGACGTGCGATGCGCCCTTCACGACGACAGTTTCTTTCGAGTGAGCGCGCTCGGCCATCCAGCCGATAGCCTTTGGGGGAATGTTTTTGTCGGCGTCACCATATATGAACCAGGAGGGGATATCCTTCCAGGCGACGTCCTTCGCCTTGTCTTCGAGGGCAGCCTGCGTCACCGGACGTTGGGTGGCCGCCATCAACTTGGCTTCCGAACGCGGAACGTCGGCTGCAAACTGTTCCGGAAACTTGGCCTGGTCGATATAAAGATCCTTGCCGTTGTTCTCGAGAGTAACCGGCGTGGCAAGGGTCGGTGGGAGGGTGCTGCCAGGAAACTTGCCTGTCAGATCGAGTGCGGATTCACCGACATCCGGTGCGAAAGCCGAGACGTAGACAAGCGACTTTACCCACTTCGCGCCGGCTGCCGCCTGGGTGATGACCGCACCGCCATAGGAATGGCCGACGAGAATAACGTTCGTGTTGAGGCCATCCACAATACGTCGGACGTAATCGGCATCGCTGGGGACGCTGCGAAGCGGGTTGGCGACCGCAACGACCGGATAGCCGTCCTTCTCCAGCTTGGCGACGACACCGTTCCAGCTGGAAGCGTCTGCGAACGCGCCGTGTACGAGTACAACCGTCGGCTTATCTGCAGAATGTGCGTAAGCGGGAGCGCCGAGCACCGTCATTGAAAGCAGGGCGTGTATGATATGTTTGCGCATGGTAAATCCTTCTGATTTTTGTCGGCCGTCAAGCGACGTCGATGGAGAAGTGGTCTCACTCTTTATCGCCTGCGGCTTGTACAATCGAGTGGTCGATTCGGGCGATGAGGTTTCAGTGAGTCAGCTCACATTTCCGACACGGTCCAATCCGGAAACGAGCCTTGCCGGACATCATTTCGCATATGCTTCAGATGCCTTCTCAAGCGGGAACTCCTCTATCATCGCGTTGACGCCAGTCATCGCGCTAAACTTGAGCGTGAGATCACCCGTGGCAGGATCGCTGGTAAGTGAACCGTAGCCGACCATCTCGATGCGTTCAGGAAGTGATTAAACCTTGGGCTAGACACGAAGCGCAGCGGAGCATGAACAAAGGGTCGGCGGTTACTCGCCGTCGGCCCTCTTCGCACTGATATCACTAATTAGGTGCGCCGAGCTGGGTCGAACCGTCGATCAAGCAAAAGGGCCACAAGCTCAGCTACACCTGCCGTCAAACCGATCAGCCAAATGTTACCACCGCTGACGATCGCCGCGCCAATCGCGCTGCCAATCGAGAAGCCGAGGTACATGGTCGAGGTGTTGAGCGAGAGCGATACGGATGCTTGGGCTGCCGACGATGCGACGATCAACCGTGCCATCTGTGCAGGAAAGAATGACCAGACACTGAAGCCCCAGGCTGCTACCGCCACGAGTGCCGGGAGCAAAGCAACAGTTGGCGGAAGCGCCGTGGTGGCTGCCAACGAAAGGAAGGCCAAGGCAAGCAACGCGAGGGAACACGAGGCAACCATCTTTGAGCCGAAACGATCGTTGAGCGCTCCACCCGTTGTAACTCCAACCGCAGCCGCAACGCCCCACAGAGAAACCGTGGCCGCGATGCCAACGACATCGAAGTCAAGCACCCCTTTAAGGTACGGTGCAATATAGGGGTATGCTGTATACGCACCGATCGACCAGAACATAGTCACTGCCAAAAGCTTCAGGATCGCCGATTGACGAACAACGTGGATACGTTCGGCCAAGCTGGCGACGGTCATACCCTCAGCAACGGATCGCTTTATACCGATGACGATCCCGGTGATTGCTACAACACCCATAATAGCTACAGCAATGAACGTAGACCTCCAACCGAACGCATGACCTATAACCGCACCAAGTGGTAGGCCGAGTGCGATTGCAATCGTCATTCCGCCGCTCACGATCGCGAGGGCGCGGCCCCGCATGCTCGGTCCTGAAATCGCCCCAGCAAGGGCGTTCGCGCTTGGCACATAGAGGCCCGAAGCCATCGCCATCAGGATGCGCGCGACAACCAAGGTCTCGAAGTTTGTTGAGAACGCGGCGAGCAGGTTGCCAGCGGTAAAGATGACCATCGCGGCGACCAACGTGTCGCGCCGGTTCCACTTCCCGGTGGCGACCGTTGTTATGGGCGAGCTGATGGCGAGAACCAACGTGAAAATCACCACAAGCATTGCTGTGGCAGACAGCGTCATTCCCAGGTCGGCGGCGATAGTCGGAAGAAGCGGAGCGATCATGAAGCCTTCGGTGCCGATGGCAAACGTACCAAGGGCGAGGAAATAGGCTGGTACCAGTGAAGGTGCGACGCCCGTTGAAGCCGAATTGGCAGCGGCTTTACGCTCGCGAGTATCAAATCTGTCTGACATTGGATTTTCCTCGTGGAACCGTCCCGCGCCGCTGAGCGGGGACAGTTCCACGCTTGATTGGGCTCAGACTGGGATCGGGTTTTCGGCCAAGGACTGATTGAACCCGTGCACGAAGGCGTGTTCCTTGCTGCCCGGGTTGTCGCGAAGTGCCGCGATTTCCTCGACGTATACTTCGGGATCTTCGGTCTCTAGGCCCCTCATCGTCTTCTCGATGAAGACGTCTAGCGGCATTGCACGGGGATCGCCGCTCTTCTTGACGAGGTCCGTGTCAACCCATGGCGGAGCGATTTCCTGGACCGTGACATTGGTGTCGCGGAGCATGAAGCGCTGCGACATCGAATAGGAGTGAAGCGCAGCCTTCGTGGCGGAGTAGACGGCATTCGATGCAAGAGGCACGAAAGCGAGCACCGACGTGTTGTTGATGATTGTTGCCGAAGGCTGAGACTTGAGATGCTCAATGAGAGCCGATGTCATACGGATCGGGCCGAGAAGATTGGTCTCGATAATGCCGCGCGATACCTTGTCGTCGATCAAACCGGAAGCATCGTCGAACGGCATGATGCCAGCATTGTTGATGAGGACGTTCAGCTTGGGGTACTCGGTGATCAGCTGCTTGGCGACGCGGTCGATATCGTTGATGTCGCTGATATCGAGTTCAACGCCCTCGATGCCGGGATTTGCGGCAGAAACCTCATCGAGAAGAGCCTTCCGGCGGCCGGCGATGATGACCTTGTTGCCAAGCTTGTGAAAAGCTTCCGCAAGCCCGCGACCGATACCGGAAGTGCCGCCAGTGATGAAAATCGTATTGCCAGTTGTTTTCATTTCAGATCTCCAAATCGAGTAGACGGCGCGACCTTAGGCGTATCGGCGTCGTTTCGATTGGCAGATCATGTCCCAAAATCTCTCCGTCTCAAATGTCATTGAAACGGCATTTTCGGACATTGCAGAAGGTGCGAACGGTTCGGTCACACTACGGCTCAAGAGGCTCAGATTGCTTGATCTCCGGTGCATGAGATGCCCTCCTGAGGCTCTGGGGAGGCTGGCCGAATGAGCGCATGAACGCCCGTCGCATTCGGTCTCGGTCGGCGAAACCCGTGTCTCGCGCGACGATTTCAATTGGATGGTGTCCGTCCTCCAGCATTGCTCTGGCAGCCTCGAGTCTGAGCCTTTCGACGGCCTTCGCGGGCGAGTGGCCCGTCTCCTTGAGGAAAATTCGGCTGAACTGCCGTGGGCTGAGGTTCGCCGCGCCCGCAAGTTCTTCGACGTTGAGGGGGTTCCGGAGGTGCTCCTTCGCATAAACCAGAGCCTTGCGGATACGGTCTGAGCGCGGTTCGAGGTCTAACAGAGCGGAGAACTGCGATTGCCCCCCGGGTCGCCGATGATAAACGACGAGCTTCCGAGCAACCAAACGGGAAAGCGCGGCATCGAAGTCGTCTTCGATAAGGGCTAGCGTGAGATCAATCCCCGCGCTCATCCCGGCCGACGTCCAGATATTGCCGTCCTGAACGAAGATCCTGTCGTCGTCCACGTGGACTTGGGGATACTGTTCCTGTAGCCGCTTCGCGTGCGCCCAGTGGGTCGTTGCGAGACGCCCATTGAGGAGACCTGCGTCCGCGAGCAGGAACGCTCCGGTGCAGATTCCCGCGACACGCCTGCTTTCTGTCCTCCCTGCACGCGCGATGTATTCGCGCAGCTTCTGCGAAGGCAGTTTGGGAACCAATTCACCGACAACAATCAGAGTGTCGGGAAAATCGGATAGGGGAGCCGTCTCGATTCCTATCTTGAGCGACGACCTTATGGTACCCCCTGACTCTGACATGACCCGGAGCCGATAAGCTTCTTCGCCAAGCGTGTCGTTCACAAACTCGAATGCGGATAGCGCGGCCAGACCCATCACCTGAAAGCCGTCCTCTAGAATGAAACCTATCGTGCGCAACTGGGAATCCCTCTCTGAGGCAGTATCACGTTGTCCTAAAGCAGAAACGCCGCGTGGCAGCGGCGCTCCTTCGGCACTGGATCGTAATTTTACTCGGCCGCCTGAGCCGGCTCAACCCTCCAGTCTTCTTCCTCGATCTCTTTCGGGCGATACCGCGACCGCAAGAGAACGAAGAACACCGGTGTGAGAAACAAGCCGAACATCGTGACGCCGATCATTCCGCTGAAGACGGCCGTACCGAGTGATCGGCGCATTTCCGCGCCTGGTCCCTCGGCAATGGCAAGCGGCAAGACGCCGAAGATGAAGGCGAGGGCCGTCATCAGGATCGGGCGAAGGCGCAGATGGCAGGCTTCGATAGCCGCCTCGACTGCACTCTTGCCCGCATCCTGGGCCTGGCGGGCGAATTCCACGATCAGGATCGCGTTCTTCGCAGCCAAGCCGATGAGAACCACGAAGCCGATCTGGGTCAGGATGTTGTTGTCCATGCCCCTTAGGTAGACGCCAAACAGGGCACCCAGCACAGCTAATGGAACGATCAGGATGATTGCCGCCGGCAAAATCCAGCTCTCATATTGTGCCGATAGTGCGAGGAACACGAATATGACGGAGAGGGCGAAGATGTAGACCGCGCTGCCCCCCGCATGTGTTTCCTGATAGGAAAGCTCTGTCCATTCATATGTAGTGCCGGGCGGTAGGGTCTTGGTGGCCAATTCCTGCATCTTCGTAATCGCTTCGCCGGTGGAAACGCCGGGTGCTGCATTCCCTTGCAGGGGAACGGAGACATACATGTTGTACCGTTGCACGAGTTCAGGGCCGCTGGTTTCCTTGATGTCGGCTAGGGTACCCAACGGTACTAGTGCGCCAGCAGCGGACTTCACCTTGAGGTCGAGCATGTCGTCGCGCTCGACGCGGAATTGCTTGTCTGCCTGGGCGCGTACCTGGTACACCCGTCCGAATGCATTGAAATCATTTACGTAAGCTACGCCGAGGTTGTTCGACAGCGTTTCGAAGATGTTGGGGATTGGCACGTTAAGATACTGTGCCTTATCACGGTCGATCGAGAGATAGAACTCGGGGCTCGACTCGGAGAAGGTCGTGAAAACTCCGGTAAGGCCGGGGGTCTGGTTGGCCGCTACCATCATCTGGCGGGCCAGACCCAGGACGCGAGCCATGTTGGAATTGTCCTGGTCCATTATCTGCATCTTGAAGCCACCGGAGTTGCCGATGCCCTGGACCGGCGGAGGCGGGATGGCAATGATGAACGCCTCGTCGAGGCTTTGCAGATTCTTATAGAGAGTCTGGATGATCTTCGTAGAGTTGTCACCGCTTTCCAAGCGCTCCTCGAACGGCTTGAACGGTGTGAAGATGACGCCGGCGTTGGAGGCATTTGTGAAGGTCGCGCCGCTGAAGCCAGCGAACTGGACAGCGTTCGCGACGCCTGGCGTCGTCCGAGCGATCTCGCCGGCCTTCTTGATGACGGCATCCGTTCTGTCGAGCGAAGCACCTTCCGGGAGCTGCACGACAACGATTGCGTAGCCTTGGTCCATGATCGGGATAAAGCCGCTTGGAACTTTGGTATTGAGGAACCACGTCGCGCCGAGTAGGGCGGCGAAAACCAGGATGGCGCAACTCAATCCTGTCTTGGAGTCAACGATGTGCCGGACGCTCGACGAGTAGCCCGAGCTAAGCTTGTCGAAGCAGCGGTTGAACACGTCGGCGCACCACTTTCCCGCCCGACCCGCAATGTTTCTGGGAGCGTTTCCGTGATCATGCGGGCGCAAGACGATAGCGGCGATCGCCGGAGAGAGAGTGAGCGAGTTGAGTGCCGATATCGCCGTTGCGATCGAGATCGTAACCGCGAACTGCCTGTAGAACTGACCGGAAATCCCCGGGATGAATGCAGTAGGAAGGAACACCGCAATCAACACGAGCGAGATGGCGATTACGGCTGTGCCGACTTCGTCCATCGTAACGTGTGCTGCCCTTTTGGGCGACATGCCCTTTGCCAGGTTGCGTTCTACGTTTTCGACCACGACGATCGCGTCGTCCACAACAATGCCGATCGCTAGGACGAGACCGAACAACGTCAGCATATTGAGGGACATCCCGAATGCGGCGAGGAATGCGAATGTACCGACCAGTGAAACCGGAATCGCAACGATCGGGACGATCGCCGTTCGCCACGACTGAAGGAAGATCAGGACGACCGCCGCCACAAGGATGATGGCCTCGCCAATGGTCCGATAGACCTCGTTGATGGAGTCCGAGACGAAGGAGGTCGTGTCGTAGATGATTTTGTACTCGAGACCGGGCGGGAACTGGCCGGAAAGGTCATGCATGATCGATTTGATCTGGGCCGCAGTCTCCAGCGCATTGGTGCCGGGCCGGGCGAAGATGCCCATGCCGACCGCAGGCTGATTGTTGACGTAGGCGTTTGTCACGTAGTCACGCGCGCCGAGTTCGATCCGAGCCACGTCCTCGAGCTTCACGAGCCGGCCATCGGGCGTGGATTTGACGATAACGTAACGGAACTGCCGGGCGTCCGAGAAGCGCCCGTCGGTTCGCACGGCGTACTGGAAAGGGTTTTCCTTCGCGGTTGGCGGAGCGCCAATCGAACCACCGGATACCTGCACGTTCTGGTCCCGGAGGGCATTCACGACATCGCTCGTTGTCATCCCGTAGGAAGAAAGCTTCTCAGGATCCAGCCAGATGCGCATGGCGTACTGCCGTTCGCCGAAAATCTGAATGTCACCCACGCCCTGCAGGCGTACGAGCACGTCGCGAACACGGTTTCTCGCGTAGTTCGAGGTGTAAAGCTGATCGTACCGTCCGGTCGGCGAAAGCAGGTGGACGACCATCAGAAGGTCGGGCGAGCTTTTCGTTGTAGTTACGCCGAGCCGCTGAACTTCCTGCGGCAGGCGGGGCAGGGCGACGGCAACGCGATTTTGAACCAAGACCTGGGCTTTATCCAGGTCTGTGCCCAGAGCAAAGGTGATAGTCAGCGTCATCGCGCCGTCCGCGCTCGAATACGATGACATGTAGAGCATGTCCTCGACGCCGTTGACCTCCTGCTCGATCGGCGTGGAGACGGTGTCCGCAATCGTCTGGGAATCCGCGCCCGGATACGACGTCCGAACGACGATGGTCGGGGGAGCGATCTCCGGATACTGTGAGACCGGCAATTCGAAATAGGCAATTGCGCCCACGATCATGAGCACCAGCGAGATGACGCAGGCCAAAATCGGTCGCGAGATGAAGAAATGAGCGAATCTCATTGCCCTGCCTCCGCGCCCGATGCGGTCTCGGGAACCCCAGCGGAGTTATCTTGCGGTAGCGTCGTCTCTTTCGGGTCGACCTTCATGCCCGGGCGAATACGGACAACGCCGCGAACCACGATCGACTCACTGCCGTCGAGTCCGCTTCTTACGACCCGGTAGCCGAACACACGCGGCCCTGGGCGAATTGCCTTGGTGGTTACGACATTATCCTTGTCGACGATGAAGACCACGCGCTCGTCCTGATCCGAGCTGATTGCTTCGTCGGGGATGAGAACCGCTTGATACGAATTCGAACCCTCAAGCTCAACTCTGCCGAAGAGACCCGGCTGCAGGACGAAATCAGGATTGGCAAACCTTGCTCGAGCACGGAGCGTGCCGGTCTGCGGATCAACCCGGTTTTCGGCGAAGTCGAGGGTGCCGGAGTAGGGGGATCCATCCCTGTCACCCAGCTTCACGGAGACCTTGAGGCCTCCACCACCACTTTGGAGCACCTCGCCACGCTTCCGCGCGGTGTCGGCGTAATTGAGCAGCCGTCGTTCATCGATATCGAAATAGAAATCGATAGGGTCGAGCATTACGATCGAGGTAAGGACGGTCTGGTCCAGTTGGACCAGGTTTCCGACGGAAATAAGGTGACGGTCGATCCGCCCACTGAGTGGAGCTGTGATCCGGCTATACATCAGGTCCAGATTGGCTCTATCCAATGCTGACTGCGCGCCCTGCACGTTTGCAAAGGCGGAATCCAGCTCGCGACGACGGTCGTCCAGCGACGACACTGTCTGACTGCCGGACTTAACCAACGAGTTTACCCGGTCGAACTGAGCCTGTGCGAAAATAAGGGATGCATTAGCGACCGATAGGCTGGCTTTCGCCTGTCCGAGCGCGGTCGCGAATGGCCGCTGGTCAATTTCGAAAAGCTCGTCGCCCTCTTTGACAAGTTGGCCGTCCTTAAACTTGATAGCTTGGAGATATCCACCGACTCTGGCGCGCAACTGGACCTCTTCTGCCGCCTGGAAGCGGCCGATGAATTCGTCGCGGTCAACGATCTCGCGGACGACTGGTTTTGCAACCACGACCTGCGGTGCTGGGGGTGTTTCTTGGCTGATGGCGTTCGAGCTGATGGACGCGCTGAAAAACGCGGCCAGTAGCGAAAGTTTCCTGCGGGATGGCATTGTCGAGACCCTCTGATTGTTCGGACGGTCAAACCGTCGGTGGGCCGAGACTGAAACATCATGGGCAAACACGATTGTAGGATTTGGGCGTGGCGTGCGAGTTTCCCGGGGACGAAATGTCCAAGACGCTAGAATTGCCTCCGCTAGGATCCCGTCAGCCTTTGAAAGGATGTTCCATGAACAAGATTGCCGGACACGAAGATGAAGAGGTTCGAGATAGCGTCGAGACCCTGCCGGAATTCGCGGAGATCGCGCTCGAGTTGCCTCAAGTTGTAGAGCGACGAAGTGCCGACGGTGTTGAGGAAGCACTGCTTGAGAGCTTCCCGGCTAGCGATCCGCCCGCCTCGGGACGCATGACGTAGGCCGCTAGTCCTTACGCACTCAGCGACTCCGCTCCGAGAGCGGAGCACACCTCAGACAACTAGGACATATCAATGGAAACCAGCTCACGCGACTACCAGCGATTTCCGACGCTAACATCATTGCAGATCGAGATAGCGCAACGTTTCGCATGCGGCGGTCCGACGTCTCTCGGCCCGGGCGAAAGCATCTTTGCCGTTGGTGAACGAAATGCGCCAGCTCTGCTGGTATTGGACGGGCAAGTCGACGCCTACCGCCATGATGGATTCAAAGGTGACCACGGTGTGGCATCGCATCATACCGGGCAAATTTCCGGCGAGATCAATCAGCTATCAGGCCGCCCTGCGCTTGCCGGTCTCCGTGCAGGGCCCGAAGGCTGTACATTCCTTTCTTTCGACGCTGCTCATCTGAGGTCATTGATCATCGGGTCGGCCGAAGTCGGTGAGACGATCATGCGAGCATACATATTGAGGCGTGTAGCCTATTTGGATGCTGGCTTGGGTGGCTCAATCCTGCTGGGCACAAGGAGTGACCCCTCGCTAATCCGACTACAGGGCTTCCTGACAAGTAACGGATATCCCCACATTGTACTCGACGCGGCCTCTGACGAGGAGGGGCGGGTGCTCGTGGAGCGGCTAGGAATGCAGCCCGTCGACCTCCCGCTCATGGTTTGCCCCAGTGGCACGATCTTGAAAAACCCGACCGATACAGAGGCCGCAGTTTGCCTCGGCATCACACCCGAACTCGATCCGACGGTACTCTACGATGTCGCCATCGTCGGGGCCGGGCCGGCAGGCCTGGCAACATCGGTCTATGCTGCGTCGGAAGGTCTAAAAGCGATCGTCGTCGACGAGCGTGCCATCGGCGGACAAGCGGGAAGCTCTTCTCGAATCGAGAACTACCTGGGCTTTCCCACCGGAATATCAGGAGCAGCTCTAGCGGGGCGCGCTTTTAGTCAAGCGCTTAAATTCGGTGTCGAAGTCGCGCTGCCGCTTAGGGTAAGGGAACTCGTGACGCCGGATCCGGCTGCACCCGAAACTTCCCCAATCGTACTCGCACTCGAAGGCGGGCAGGAAGTTCGCGCGAAAACGCTCGTGATCGCCTCGGGAGCGCGCTATCGGACCCCGGAGATCGATGGGCTCGATGAAATCAAGACGAGCGCTGTTTCATATTGGGCATCGGCATTGGAAGCGAAGCTCTGCGAGGATGTAGATGTAGCGCTGATCGGCGGGGGAAACTCCGCTGGGCAGGCGGTAGTTTTCCTTGCACCGCGTGTGCGTCGTCTGCATTTGATTGTTCGTCGCGACTTGTCCGAGACCATGTCTCAGTACCTGATCGACAGGATCAATGCGCTGCCAAACGTTGATATCCATCTTGGAAGCGAGCTTGTCTCGGTCGAAAGGACCGGCGAGCCTGACGTCTCAGGCACGTTGCGTCATAAGGTTTCCGGCGAGGAAAAAAGCTGCGCATTCAGGCACCTGTTTCTATTCGCCGGCGCAGAACCCAACACCGACTGGATCGGCGGCAGAATCGCCAGGAACTCTAGCGGGTTCGTCATGACGGGGGGTGGCTTTGGCGATCAGTTCGCTACAGTAAACGATCGCCAGGCCTTTCCTTTGGAAACCAGCGTTCCGAACATTTTCGCTATCGGCGATGTCAGGGCGGGATCGACCAAGCGGGTGGCTGCTGCCGTCGGAGAGGGAGCGGCGGTCGTGAGCCAGATCCACCAGGCCCTGAAGCTCCGGGGATAGGCGCACGTCAAACGTAAAATTGCTGCCAGGCAATTTTGCAACATCAAAGCCGAATTCAGGCTTGGGCCGCCCCTCGAGTTTTCCTCACCGATCACAGATGGTTTACCGCCCGCGATTGCTGCGATCGCGTAACCCGATTTCCCCTATATGTTGAAAAATCGCATACGACCAGTAGACCGTAAAATGTGAGCAATGTAACTTTCCGGTAGAATCTCTACCTTTAGCACACGGAAAACATATGCTTGGGAATACTACCTATCCGCGCGGCTCCGAATGGAGACTGTGGGACCTTCACATTCATACGCCGGCCTCATTTCACTGGGAAGGCGCGCGATTCATCCCAGGCAATGATGTCCATAATAACGGAATCATCGATGATCTGATCGTCGCTCTGAACGAAGCCGAACCGCAAGTGTTCGCGTTCATGGATTACTTCACGTTCGAAGGATGGTTCCTCTTAAAGCGGAGGTTACAGGACCCGACGGCTCCCATGCTCGAAAAGACCGTCTTTCCTGGAATAGAGCTTCGCCTGTCAGCTCCGATGCGCGGCAGGTTGAATGCACATGTCGTTTTCTCTGACAAGATTCAGGACCAGCACCTCCGAGATTTCCTTTCCGCTCAGAAACTAGAGCTAATTGACCGACCGCTGTCTGACGCGGCGCTTGCAGACTACGCACGCCGCGCATCTTTGGAAAAACTTGCTCACCACGGCTTCAAGAAAGCTGACGTTGAGGCGGATGAAGCAGTAGCGCTCCAGGCAGGGTACACGATAGGTGAGATCAACTGCGACGCCTATAAGGCGGCAATTCGCAAGGTACCCAACGAAATGGCCATTGGGTTTATGCCATTTTCGACCAATGACGGTTTGACCGATATTGAGCGCAACCAACATTACGCTTACGCGCTGAGTCTCTTCGAAACATCACCCATATTCGAGACACGCGACCACAATGAATGGGCCGCATTTGCCGGTGTAAAAACGCCTGGCAACAAGAAATGGATCGAAGCGTTCCAGGCAGCGTTGCGAGATGTGCCAAGGCTGGCAGTCTCGGGCAGCGACTCTCATCGGTTTCGTGGCGTCACTGGCGATAACAACAAGCGCGGGTATGGCGACTTTCCCTCAAACAAAAAGACTTGGATCAAAGCTGACCCAACCTGGGAAGGACTTCTGCAGGCAATTCGCGAACCCGCAAAGCGGTCATTCCTCGGCGCGATGCCGCTAAAGCTGGAACTGGTGAACTCCCTCAAAACCTTCTACATCGACAGGATCGCAATCAAAAAGGTGCCAAACAGCACTTTTTCGGACGATTGGCTCGATGGCGTCGAGGTGACTTTGAACCATGACCTGGTTGCCATCATCGGAAATAAGGGCAGCGGCAAGAGCGCACTTGCAGATGTAATCGCTTTGCTTGGGAATTCGCAGCAGCAGAAGCACTTCTCCTTCCTTCAGACCAAACGCTTCCGTGGAAAGAACGGCGAGCCTGCGCACCATTTCGAGGGAACGTTGAACTGGCTCGCTGGTGAGCCTGGCTCGATGGTTTTGAGCGATAATCCCTCTGCGGAACGCGTCGAGCTGGTGAAGTATATTCCGCAGGGGCGCTTCGAAGCCCTATGCAACGAACACGTTATGGGCACGTCCAATGCCTTCGAGAATGAGCTTCGATCGGTTATCTTCACCCATGTTCCAACCGAGGTTGCGGACGGGGCCCTGGATTTTGAGCAACTTATTGAAAAGCAGGAAGAGGTCCATCGAGCTAAGATCGGGGAACTCCGAAAACGGCTTAGAATACTGAACGAGGAAATCGTCCATATCGAGGATCAGCTAAACCCTGCGCTGAAATCGAACCTTGAAGAACAGTTGTCTTTGAAGCGTCAGCAAGTTGTGGAGCACAAGGCTGCCGTCCCGAAGGAGGTCCCTGCGCCGACCGGCGAGCTTTCGGCTGAGCAACAGGACGCGACATCGCAGCTTGTCGCCCATTCCGAAGAGATGAACAATTGGCCGAGGCGCTTGAAAAAACGAAAGAACAACAGGTCCTCGTTGCCTCAAAGCGGCGCTCTATAAAGAATATCAATGCTAGAGTGGCGATTTTTGAATCCCAGCTTGGAGAATTGCGGTCCGGCATCTCGGCGGACCTGAAGAACATCGGCCTGCAGCTTGACGACGTCGTTCAATATAAAAGCGACCTGGCAAAACTGGCCGAAATCGAAAATGCCTTAGATGACGAAACCGCACAACTGATCGAACGGGCCGCTCAATTTGAGCAGCGCAAGCAAGCAATTCAGCAAGTGCGACTGGCGCTCGCAAGCAAGCTTAATGAGCCGCAACAATTGTACCAGGAGTATCTGGCTGCGATGGAGCGGTGGCAAAAGACCTTGGCAACGTTGGAAGGAACAGAAACATCGGCTGAAAGCGTTCGCGGCCTCACCGCCCGCTTGTCACAGCTGAAGGTGTTACCGGAGGCGCTCGGCAAGAAACGCGGAGACAGGCGCGAGTTAGCGGGTGAGATTTATGACCTTTTGGCCGCCCAGCGTGAAGGTCGGGCCGAACTATTTTCTCCTCTTCAATCGCTGATCCAAGGCAATACCCTGATAAGAGAAGGATACAAGCTGGAATTTGTCGCCAAGCTTGGCGCTTCTGTGGAGGCGATTGCATCTCGCTTGTTCACTCTGATCAAACAGAATGCCGGAGAGTTGCGAGGAGAAGAAGAAAGCCTTGCTGCAGTGAGGTCGCGCTTCGAAAAGCACGATTTCACAGCGAGAGATCATGCGACCCAGTTCGTCGATGATATGGATGCTCTTGTGAGGGAGGCCTCGAACCGGGTGTCAGGGGGTGGTGAAGGGATACGTCCCGTGCTCCGCAAGGATCGTGAGTCCGTAGAAGTCTACGACTTCATATTTGGCCTGGAATATTTGGAGCCAAAATACACCCTGCTTTTCCAGGACACCCAGATAGAGCAACTGTCACCTGGTCAGCGCGGTGCGCTGCTGTTGATCTTCTATCTCTTAGTTGACAAAGGCAGAAACCCAATCGTTTTGGACCAACCAGAAGAAAACCTAGACAACGAGACGGTGGTCAGCTTGCTCGTCCCGGTTCTCGAACAGGCGAAACAGAACCGCCAGATTATCATGGTTACCCACAACCCCAATCTCGCCGTAGTATGCGATGCCGAGCAGATCATCTTTGCGGAGTTTGACAGAAAAGCAAACCCGAAGATTACTTACGTGTCGGGGGCGATCGAAGCGCCCATCATAAACAAACACGTTGTAACAGTGTTGGAGGGGACCAAGCCCGCCTTCAACAACCGAAGCCAAAAATATCACTGAATTAGCGCAGGTAGGTCCCCGGTGCATCGCCGCCGAACAACTGCCTGGCGACGTCCGCATGTGGCGGCGCTAAGCAGCCCTCCGTTGCGCGCCAATCATCGAAACTACCTAACGCATTCCGCTAGGGTGCCACAGAGACATCGCTTACCGTCAAAACGTTAGGGGCTGCGCCGCAATACAGCCGACGACTAAACCGACCCCGAAAGCTATCAGAGAAACCGCATACCATTGACCAAGACGACATCAGTGCGGGAAGCATAAAACCGCGTTCGAGTGCAGATCTATCGAAGACGGCCGGCAAAAGTAGATCCGCGATGGGGCGCAGTTCCACACGAAGACCGTCCGCCTGCCGTAAGTGTGCGCCCACGCGCTGCGCGGCGTTCAAGTCGCTTCGCAGGTAATCTTCAACGGCCCGCCTGCGATCGTCGGGCAACCGTCGGTCGATGTATAGGTCGAACTCGGCGTCGGATGGCTTTCCCGTCATTTAATCCGCCTCAGATGTCCGTTCGCCGCGGGGTATTGGCGTAACGATGTTTCGACACTCTTCCGCAGGCGTTCCCGCGCACGAGCCAGACCCGGCAGGATCTGGCTCTCCGACGTACGAAGTACCCACGCTGCGTCCTCATGGCTCAAATCCTCCACAGACACCAGCAGGAGCAGTCTTCGATCGAAAGCCGATAGTCTAGGGAGGTGGTGCGCAACATCAGCTTGTAAGCCGCCCAGAGGATCGGGACTCCCGGGCTCACCTGAATTGTGGGTTTCGTCTGCTAGTCCAAATAGCGCGGAACATTTCGAGCCTGACCGCAGCTCTATCCACCCGGATCCATCTGGAGCGGAGCCTCTCCATCGCCCGTAAAACGAGATCGTCAACAGCTTCTTGAGTGATCCTTTTGCAGCTTTCTAGGAACGTTTCCATGCGCGTCTTTTATGATCGGGCACCTCGTGCTCGTCCCACCAAATCGGCAGCTAGTCTAAGATCGTCGGTCTCCGAGGCGGGCTCAAATTTGGAAACAATGGCCGCGATGTCGCCGGTCGAGCGTTCAATAGGTTCGGCGAATGCGTGTGCGGTCATCGCGCAGCGCAACTCCCAGAAAACCGCACCGTTAGAACGGGCATTGTTCATTGCTTCCTGGAGGATCACATCGGCAGCTCCCCGATCACTCGAGTGGATCGAGAGCGCCTTGAGGCGTAGGAGTTCCGCGCGGCACCACCCGCCATCCCCAGCGAGCGCTCGCTCGATTTGGTCGAGCGGAGCGCGGGTACCTGACACGACAACAAGATATTCGAGGCGCATGCCAAGAGACTCGGAGAGCTCTGTGTTCAACGTATTTTCACTATCCGTGCCAGGCAGAAGCAGTTGACGATATGACCCTATCCACTGCTGCCATCGGACCAGGCGGTGCTCCTTGGCGAGCTTTTCCGCCGTATCGAGATGCCCGATAGCAATAGCAGTCCTCCCGGCAAGGAAATTGAGTGGAAAGGCGCTGAGCATCAGCAGCAGGCAGGACGCTATGGAGTAGTCGAGCTTCTTCGCCTCCGCGACGGCGTCTTCCAACACGGTGAGAGATGTAACTGTTTTTCCTTCCAGAAAATCGACAAACGTCATGACGGCCAGGGCGATGATCCGTTGATCAAAGCCCATTCCATGGTTAGCCGTGCGTCTGACCTCACCGCTAGCATCGCTGAAGGACCCCGCAAGCTCCCATCGTGACAGTTCCAGATCGCCATGGAACAGGTAATTGTGCTCGAGCATACGACTGAAGGTTTCACGCGGAAGCTGGTTATGGCGCTCGCGCAATGCCAAGGCCCGCTCGATTGCTTCACCATAACGTCCGTGCGATGTTAGCAAGGCTATGAGCCCGCTTTGTGCCGCTACGAGCTTCCGCACGTTCCCTATTCTATCCGCGATTTCGACCGCTCTTCGGAATTCCGCGAAGCAGTCGGTGTCAGCGGGGAAGCCCTTCGTGTGATAAAGCGCACTTCCTCTCGAGAGTCGCAGGTCCAATTCCGTTTCTGTACCTTCGGCTGGGGACCCCTGTGTTTTCTTGAGCGCGCGCTCGGTCACACCAATCTGCTCATTCATCAGGCCGAGTTGGACCCAGAAGATGTTCGAGCGGCTTGCGAGTTCCACACCGACCTGACTGAAATCATCGGTCTCAAGCGCCCAATTGATTGCGCTTCTTATGTCGTGGATGAGGTCGCCATGTCGCCGCATCCAGTCAGCGGTGGGCAATGTCTTCCAGTCTTCCGCGGCGCGCGCGAGCGTGGTTTCGCAGTAGGAAGCGTGCGCTAAGTGAAGGGGAACCATGCTTCCGCTCTGCGCCACCTTCTCGATAGCATAGCTGCGCGTTGTCTGGAGAAGTCGATATTTCCCATCGCCGCCGCTAACGGAAAGCAGTGACTTGAGGAAAAGACCGTCAAACGCTTGGTAAAAATCATCGGTGGTCATGGCCGCAGCACTGATTGTCAGAGCGGCTTCCGTGCTGAACGCGCCGGCGAACATAGCAACATACTGGAAAAGCAGGCGCTCTTCCTGAGTCAGATTCTCGAAGCTCCAGTCCAAGGTTGCCCGGAGCGTTTGTTGCCTTGGTGGTGCCGTGCGGCGACCGCGTCGTAGAACCGAAAGCGGATTATCGAGCGAGGCCAAAAGATGGGCAAGACCGAGGTTTGCTACACCGGACGCAGCCAGTTCGATTGCTAAGGGGATGCCATCAAGTCGGCGCACAACCTCCGCAGCGGCGGAGACGGTCTCGTCCTTTTCAAAGTTTTCCTGCTCGGAGGAGAGCAGTACGCGGTCGATAAACAGTTCAACCGCGGGGGACGAGCGTATTTCGGAAGGACTTGCGCCTTCCGGGGGGACGGCTAACGAAGGAAGCTGGCGAATTTTCTCGCCGGATACACGGAGGGGCTCGCGGCTCGTGGTAAGAACCGTCGCCGTGTCCGTCGTCGCAATAATATCTTCTACAAGCACTGCCACCGACGTAATGAGGTGTTCGCAGTTATCCAACAGAACGAAATAGTTCCGGTCGGCCAGCGCGCCTAGAACGGCTTGTCGAGTGTCGTCCAAGAGCGACTTGAAGCCAAGCAGAGTAGCGAGTGTTGGAATTATCTCACTCTCCTCGCTCAGAGACGCTAGATCAACGAACAGGACCTCGCGCTGGGTGCTCTCCGCCTCCGCGACCGCAAGAGCCACGGAAGTCTTACCAACACCTCCAGCACCTGCAATAGTCACGATCCGGTTGCTTGAAACCAGCGCTGAGATTTCAGCCACGATACTGTCACGGCCGATAAGACGCTCAGTGAGGCGAGGCAGGCTCTGATGGATCCGGCGGGGTGTCGGGTCCTTTGCCCGTGTCGGCTCGTTAGTAACTTCCACCGGCATCACGAAAACGTAACCCCGACCGGGAACGTTTTCGATATATCGACCGGCGTGGCGGTCCCCAAGCAGCTTGCGGAGGGTCACAAGATGGACCCTCAGTGCGCCTTCCTCAACGATTGTGTCGGGCCAAACTTTTTCGATGAGTGTCGCTTTGGTGACTATCTCGCCCGCGGACATGGCTAGAACGGCTAGGATATCGAATGCCTTACCACCCAACTGGAGGGCTTTTCCGGATTCGGTCAGCCGCCTTTGAGACGGATCCAGCTCAAAACGCCCGAATTTCAATATCGGCATCGCCCACACCCAATCAAGTCGCGCGTCTTAGCGGTTTCAACCGAGGCTCGGGATCAGAGACGGTAAGGTTTCCCCTGGATAGGTCCTGTCACCTAGTCCGGTCGATTGCGGTCCAGACGCTTCGTTGACACGACGCCTAGATTACAATCAAGCCGCTATAAATTCGACTAGACTACCCCACAGTCGTTCGCAACGAATTTGAAAGGGTAAGCGCGGGATATAGCGCCGATTGCGCAGCTATGCGTTGTAACCGCCGTCAACATTTAGAACACTGCCTGTGATAAACGACGATGAGGGTCCGGCCAGGAAGCGGATGGCGTTGGCCACCTCCTCAGCGGTTCCGAGCCGTTTGAGGACGTTAGACTGCATCTCGGCTTCCAACATCTCACGCGACGCACCCTGAAACTCAGTGTTGATCGAGCCCAATTGGATCACATTTACGTTTATTCCGCGTGGACCCAGATCATGAGCCGCTCCACGGCAAAATGCGGTGATCGCAGCCTTGCTGGCTGCGTAGTCAGCCAGTCCGGGAGAGCCCACGCGATCGGCGAGGCTTGCGCTCAAAGCGATAATTCTCGAGCCCGGCACCATGAACCTTACGGTGGCACGCACCAGCGTCGTAACTGCTCTCACGGTCGCTACATACTGTTGGTCTAGAGCATCTTCATCCACGTCCACATCGTCGATTTGCCAGTGGGTGCGGTAGTTCGCGTTCGTGATAAGGACGTCAATCTGGCCCATTGACGCGGCGATGCCGCGACTGAGACGACCACACTCGAGGCCCGATGCCTGGCTCGGCCAAGTGAAAGTCTCGACACGACCGCCGTGTTGGCGCAACTCTTCGAACAACGCGGGATCCAACTCGTCGCCCTCTGTAGTCAGGGCGAGGTCGGCCCCTGCAGATGCGAGTAGGCGGGCGGTAGCAATACCAACGCCATGGTTGACATTCGTCAGTACGACAACCCGCCCCGCAAGCTCCTTGAAGGTCGAGTTCAGTATCTCCTGCACGGAAAATTCCTTCACGTAATTGGCAATCTGCCAAATAGAGCGCACCCACCGTACCGCGATAAGGCTCCTGACGAACCCCGTCTTGTATGATCAAGTTGCGACGGAAAAGCCCACGCATCCGGAGCACCATTGGGGTCGAGCTGTAAGCCTTGCACGACCAGGCAACGGCTATAACGACACTTAACAACGCTTAACTCGTGCTGGCTTGGGCACGAAGCTAGTCTCCGGCAATCGGAAACTGACGAATGGAGCCTGACCGTGCAAAACGTTTATCCGTTCACGACTCCCCCATCCGGCGAGCCAGGCTTGATTTCGGCGCGACAGGATCAGTTGGCGAGGCGTTCGGAGTTGGAAACGCTGGAACTCCATTCGCCAAAGTCGCCGAGGAGCGCCAGGGGAAGGCCCGTTGCGGGTTTGACCGAATGGCAGAAAGCAAAGATCGCTCGGTACATCGATGATCATATCGACAGTCGTATCAGAGTCGTCGAGTTGGGGCGGCAAGTGCGACTAAGTGCCAGCAGATTCTCCAAGGGCTTCAAAGTTTCCTTCGGACAGTCTCCTTATGAATACGTGCTGGCTCGCCGCATCGACGCCGCCAAATTCCTCATGCTGATGACCGAAGACTCCCTCAGTCATATCGCGCAGATATGCGGATTGAGCGATCAGGCCCATCTGTCGAAAATATTCAAGCGGATCGCCGGAACTACGCCCCTTAAATGGAGACGCGGTGACCCGTCATTGCGCTCTCTGTCGGCCTCCTGTCCGCGATGGACAAGGCTTCTGCCACCGGTCGTGCAGGCTTTGGCCGGATGAACGACCAGCCGACGTTGCCTGTGCGGTGTCCAGCCACCGAGACCTAGTTCCCTGACGGAGAATAGAAATGAACAAGACATTGCGTCTGATCACTGCTGCTGCAGCGCTTGGCATTGCGATTGCCGCAAGTGCCAAAGCAGATGGCGACGCTGAAATGGGAAAGAAGCTCTTCGCGAGGTGCAACGCCTGTCATGCAACAGGGGAGGAGAAACGGGTCGGACCCGGTCTCGCGAACATCGTCGGGCGGCCAGCAGCGAGCGCAACTGGCTACACCTATTCTGCTGCCATGAAAAATTCCGGGCTGACGTGGGACGAGGCAACTCTCGACCAATTTCTCAAGTTCCCCCAAGCGATCGTCAAAGGCACTCGCATGAACTTGGCTCTTCCCAAGGACTCCGATCGAGCTGACGTGATCGCGTACCTCAAGACCCTTGCAACTAAATAACCAGGGAAGAACGCCATGAAAACCATTACGATAAACGGTCAAAGCCATCAGGTAGACGTTCCCGATGACATGCCCTTGCTCTGGGTTCTCAGGGATATTCTCGGGATGACGGGTACGAAGTTCGGCTGTGGCATTGCCCAGTGTGGCGCTTGCACCATCCATCTTGACGACATGGCTGTAAGGGCCTGTCAAACGACCATGGACATGATCGACGGCCAGAAGATCACCACGATCGAAGGGGTCGGCGCGACGGAAATCGGCGCGAAAGTGCAGGCGGCGTGGCTCGACAAGGAAGTCGTGCAGTGTGGTTACTGTCAGTCTGGCCAGATCATGTCCGCAACGTCGCTCCTGGCATCTAATCCCAAGCCGACGGACGCCGAGATCGATGAGGCCATGTCTGGAAATATCTGCAGATGCGGCACCTACGTCCGCATCCGCGAAGCCATCCACTCCGTTACCGCATGAGGCACTGAAATGATCGAGAACCTCCATTCGAGACGCGGTTTCCTAAAAGGCACCGTCCTTGGCACCGCCGGCCTCCTGCTCGCGGTGCAGATGCCGCGATCCAGCAAGGGCGCGGCTAGCGCCGCAGCAGCAAATCAGAGCCCCTTCGTCCCCAACGCCTTTGTCAAGATCGACACCGCTGGCATCACTCTCATCATGCCCCATACCGAGGTCGGCCAAGGCATCTACACCTCGAGCGCCATGTTGATGGCGGAGGAACTGGAAGTCGGTCTCGACCAGGTGAAAGTTGAAGCAGCTCCGCCAGACCTGTCCAAGTACATGGATCCATTGCTCTACGACCAGGCGACCGGGGGCTCGACCTCGACGCGGGCCGATTGGGTGCGCCTGCGTCAAGCTGGGGCTGCGGCCCGCACGATGCTCATCGAGGCGGCCGCAAAGGAATGGGGCGTACCGGTAGACGAATGTCGCGTCGATGGAGGCAAGGTGCTTCACGATGGCACTGCTAGGTCGCTGACCTACGCCGACTTGGCTCCCATGGCAGCGGCGATTCCGCTACCCAAGGATCCGCCGCTCAAGGAGCCGTCGCAATTCAAGATCATCGGAACAAGAGCGAAGCGTATCGATACCCCGGAAAAGGTGAACGGGTCGCTTGTCTACGGCATCGACGTGAAGCTCCCGGGAATGAAGATCGCGACCCTCGCCATGCCGCCTGTTCTCGGCGGGAAGCTGGCGAAGTTCGATGAGGCGGCGGCACTTGCCATCAGCGGCGTCAAAGAGGTCGTGAAGACCGATGACGCTATCGCGGTTATTGCAGATCATATGTGGGCTGCCAAGCAAGGCTTGGACGCGCTCTCCATAGAATGGAATGCCGGCGCAAATGCATCGGTGACGCTGGACACCATCGTGGGCAAGATGGAAAAAGCTTCGCACGAGAAGGGCGTGGTTGTCCGAAACGTCGACAACGCCGAGGCCGCCATCGCTGGCGCAGCGGTAAAATTGGAGGCTGTATATCAGTCGCCTTTCCTGTCGCACTCGGCGCTCGAGCCAATGAACTGCACATTGCATATCCAGGACGACAGCGCGGAGTTGTGGGTGGGAACCCAAGTGCCCGTTCGCGCCCAAAACGCCGTTGCGGGTGCAACGGGTCTTCCGCCGGAAAAAGTCAAGGTGAACAACCTTCTCATCGGCGGAGCATTCGGTCGCCGGCTCGACATCGACACGATCGAGATCGGCGCGAAGCTACTCAAGGACATACGGTATCCGGTGAAGCTTGTGTGGACTCGTGAAGAGGACATGACCCACGACTTCTTCAGGCCTTACTACTACGACCGGGTCGCCGCCGGCCTCGACAAGGACGGTAACCTTGTCGGACGCACCCATCGTGTTACCGGTTCCTCGGTCCTGGCGCGCTGGGCTCCACCCGCCTTCGTGAACGGCATTGATCCGGACGCGCTCGATTGCGCGGCCGAGACACCATACGACGAAAAGTCTGTCCTTGCGGAGTTCGTGCGTTTCGAACCGGAGGGCCTCGTGACTGCCTGGTGGCGAGGCGTCGGGGCCACTCATAACGTATTTGTTGTCGAGAGCTTCGTGGACGAGATGGCGCACGCCACAAAGCAAGATCCGCTCGAATTTCGGCGCAAGATGCTCACCAAAAACCCCAGAGCCCTAGCTGTACTGAACCTGGCGGCAGAGAAGGCGGGTTGGAGCAATCCGCTTCCCGAGGGTCAAGGGCGGGGAATCAGCCTTCAATTCGCGTTCGGTACATATCTCGCGCACATCATCGAAATCGAGGTAAGTGCCGAAAAGGAGGTCAAGCTCCTGCGTTCGGTCATAGCCGTCGACTGCGGCGTGGTGGTAAATCCGGACACGGTCGAAGCGCAGATGCAAGGTGGCGTCATCTTCGGCTTGAGCAGTGCGATGTTCAATGCCGTGACCTTTACCGACGGCGCGGTGGATCAATCGAACTTCGACATGTACCGGGTGCTGCGCATCAACGAAGCTCCGAAAATCGAGGTTCATCAAGTAAGGAGCGCTGAGTTGCCGGGCGGTGTGGGGGAGGCAGGAACCGCAAGTGTCGCGGGCGCGCTCGGGAACGCAATCTTTGCGGCCACTGGGAAGCGGTTGCGATCCCTTCCTTTCGCAGATGCCGTGGCAGCCTAATGCTGAAAACACATCTTGCAAGGACGAGCCGTCTTGTAGAACGTGGATACGCCTATAGCGCACTGGAGCGCATCCGAGCACCGATAGGCCTTAACATCGGTGCTCGCGATCCTGGGGGAAATCATCGCTCACCGCCGATCTCCAATTCGGAGCATGGATGATGTTCGGCAGAATTGAAACGACAGCGGGCATGGGCGCGATGCTCGCGCATCGTCTGATCACAAGCCAGCGAACTTTCCAGAAGGGACATCTCCTCTCAGCCCATGACGTCCGCCTTCTTTTGGGGGAAGGTGTGCACCAGATTGTCGTGCACCGCCTCGAGCCAAGCGAGGTCGACGAAACAACCGCTGCGGAAATTGTGAGCCGTCCATTTGTTTCAGAAGACATTGAGGCCAGGGCGGCCGTCGGTGGCCGAATCAATCTTTACTCAACGTCCAGCGGACTTCTCCGGGCGAACCAGCCACTGATAGACGATTTCAATGCGATCGACGATGCAATTACTTTTGCCTGCCTGAACGACTATTCACAGGTCGCAGCGGGTGACCTCGTTGGAACGATAAAAATCATACCACTTGCAGTACTCCGACAGTCGGCCGCTGAAGCCGTTCGAAGCGCATCGAGCGCTGCCCCACTTCTTGTAAAACCGTTCATATCCCACACGGCAACGATAGTCTCGACGGTCTCAGAAGGAGTGAGCCCGAAGACGCTCGCGAAAACCGTTCGGGTTACCTCTGATCGATTGCTCGTTCGAGATAGCGAAGTGATTTCGGAAATCGTCGTCGATCATTCAGTCGTTCCTCTTGCGAATGCTCTTCTATCCGAGAGCACAATCCAGCGACATCGGCCCCACATGATTATCGTATTCGGTGCGTCGGCTGTCTCCGACGCACATGATGTCATTCCATCGGCGATACGAGCTGCCGGCGGGCAGGTCGAGCGGGTCGGCATGCCTGTGGACCCCGGAAATCTGGCAGTCGTGGGACGCGTCGATGGGACAATCATAATCGGTGCGCCGGGATGTGCCAGGAGTCCGGCGATGAACGGTTTGGACTTCATACTGGATCGCGTGATCGCCGGAGAAGAAGTCAGCCGAGCTGTGATCGCCCGAATGGGCGTGGGAGGGCTCCTGAAGGATATCGAAGGCCGGACGCAACGGCGTGAGGATATTGTCGGTCACGCCACCGTCTCTGACCTTCGAAAGATTGCCTGATCGGTTACGATCTCGATCAGGCGTTTTTGCGCGTCATTCAGACCTTGCTGTAGTCGCCGTTGATCCAGGCGATCACCAGAGAGGCGTATTCCTGGGCGGCGTCTTCCCACACGAAATGCCCCGCGTCGAGAACCTCGGCACGGCAACGGGGCATGCTTTTTCTGAGAAAATCTCCGTTGGCGGGTGGAACGAACGGATCGTCTTTACCCGATATGATGAGCGTGGGCACCGTAATGTCGCCAAGGAGGCTTTCGAGCTTTGGCAGGTCGGTTTCGTAAGCACGCACAAAATCAGCCGCCTCGTTCCAGCGCTGACCCGATGACGACCGTTTGTAGTCCCGCAGGGTGAACTCGGAGAGCGGAGCTTTCGCCGTCGACGATATAAGCTGATACACCTGATCGCCCCCGTCCGATCCGTCGAAATCGGCTCTGGACGACGATGCGATCTGCCGCAATGGCTCTCCGAGGAGTTCCATCTTGGTGCCTCCGCTACCTCCAATGATGCTCTCGAACCGCTCGGGGAATTCGCTAGCGGCGAAAAGGGCAGCTAGTGTTCCGACGTCGGGTGCGATGACGTGCGCTTTCTCGAGCTTCAGAGCATCCATTATTTTCACAAGAAACTTGCTCATTGCCGAGGGCGACATAAGATCCGCCCGTCCTTGCGACATGCCGAAGCCAGGCAGATCGATCGCCGTGACCGAGCCGAGAGAGGCAATTTCTGCCCAGACGAAATCGAAGGCGAACAAGCTTTCGGGCCAGGGCGCGGTCATCAAGATCGGGATGCCTAATCGCCTGTCCGACTCGATAAGCCTAATCTTCAGGCCATCGACCAGTTCCATCGTGACATTGTCCATGTCCATAGTGTGGGTCATTTGCGTGCTCCTGGTGTCGAACACCGGACAGTTACTTCAACGCAACCCATCCATCTTTGACGATCGAGCTTTCGAATGGCGGCGCACAGCCGCATCTTACAATACCGGCCGATTGAGCGATGGCTTTATGCCCCCCGATAAGCAGCGAGGCGCAAATGACCCAAGTAGAGAAGTTCGACATCCTAATCTTTGGCGGCGGTAAAGCCGGCAAGACACTGGCGATGGACCAGTCAAAAGCCGGCAAGAAGGTGGCCGTGGTCGAGGCCGGTATGATCGGTGGTTCCTGCATCAATGTGGCATGCATACCGAGCAAGACATTGATCCGGAGCGCTGAAATCACGCACCTCGCGAGAAATATGCACGAGTTCGGAGTGGTAGCGGACAATGTTCGCAACAACCTTGAGCATGCCAGAGATCGCACGGCGCGAGTGGTGGCTGAGATGGTTGCGACAAACCAAGCCGGCTTTGATGCCAGTGGCTTCGATTTGGTGCTTGGACGCGGTCGCTTCGTCGCTCCCAAGACAATCGAGGTTCAAACAGCGCGGGGTGCCCGGGTCGTAGAAGGCGAGCAGGTTTTTGTGAACCTGGGTACCTCGGCGCTGGTGCCCAACATCCCTGGCCTCAAGGAAGCAAACCCGATCACCCATATCGAAGCCCTTCAGCTCGGGGATCTTCCGACGCGGCTGCTGGTGGTTGGCGGCGGATACATCGGCATGGAGCTGGGGCAGGCGTTCAGAAGACTGGGTGCCGAGGTGGTGATAATTGAGCGCGCTGCTCGTCTCGCCCCACGCGAGGATGCTGACGTCGGCGAGGCTATTCTGAAAATTCTGTCGGATGAAGGCGTCGAGGTTGCCCTTGGTGCGTTTGATCTGCAAGTCTCAGGCCGATCTGGCGAAGGCGTAACTATCCGAAGTGCGGATGGTCGTTCGTTCGCTGGGTCGCACGTCTTGGTCGCGTCGGGTAGGACGCCGAACACGGCCGACATCGGTCTGGAGATCGCCGGAATCGAAACCGATGAGCGCGGCTTCATTAAGGTAGACGGGCAGCTGCGAACATCCGCGGCCGGCGTGTGGGCGATGGGCGAGGTGGCTGGTACACCGATGTTCACCCACGCATCCCTGGACGATTACCGCATCGTCAAGAGTGCGATGTCCGGCGGCACGCGCCGCACGGCGGACCGAATGATCCCGTACTGCGTCTTCATCGATCCCGAATTCGCTCGCATCGGCAGGAACGAGGGCGAGTTGAACAAGGATGGAACACCGTACCGTGTAGCAAAGCTTCCAATGGATGTTGTTCCTCGGGCCCGAACGCTCTCTCACCGAAAAGGGTTCATGAAGGCGATTGTCGCAGCAGACAGCGACAATATCCTGGGCTTCAGCATGCTCGGCATCAATGCAGGTGAGGTGATGAGTGTGGTTCAGATCGCGATCCTGGCGGGCTTGCCCTTTACCGCCCTTCGCGATGGGATTTTCGCGCATCCGACGATCACGGAAGGCCTGAACATGCTCTTCGCGAACGTCACTGCACCCTCCAAGCCCGCGTAGGCGGACGCAGGTCTGGGTAAAGCGCAGAGCATCCTTTGCGCACGATGTCAGGGAGCGCGCGTAACCAGCGCGTCTTAAAAGGATCGCGCAGTCCTGCGCTCATTGTTTTTGTCCGATCCTGTCGTCGCGGTTGCCCGCGACGACTTGGAGGCTCAATCATCCAATATCGTTCCAAGCCGCTGCGATAGAGAGGCACAACGGCCGTCACGCGGCTTAACGTCTCTACTAAGGAACGGCGATTTGAAGCGAGTCCTCGTAGTGTTCGCGCACCCAGCGCAGCGAAACACAAGCATCAACCTAGCGATGGCAACGAGGGCGAAGCAGCTCGACAGCGTAACCCTTGTTGACCTCTACGGAGAATATCCGCGGTTTGAGATTGATATCGAGAAAGAGCAGGAGCGACTGCTTGCGCACGACATCATCGTGCTGCAATTCCCGCTCTTTTGGTACTCAACGCCCGCTCTTCTGAAGCAATGGCAAGATCTCGTCTTGGAATATGGATTTGCTTATGGCCCCAAGGGAAAGAGGCTGGCAGGCAAGACCGTGATCGCGAGCGTGACCACGGGAGGCAGTGCCGCCGACTACTCTCAGCTGGGCGGAAATAAACATCCGTTTCCGGATTTCTTGCTGCCATTACGGCAGACCGCGGAACTGTGCGGAATGACGTTTCTTCCGCCGTTCGTTCTTCATGCTGCCAACCATATCGAAACCACGGAGGCGAGGATGCACATCGAGGCGTACCCCGTTTTTCTGGAGACACTCGCGTCAGACTCGTTCGATAGTTCCACCCTCTTCGATCTCCCTGAGATCCAGACGAAAGATGTGGCTGAGATGCTGGCGAGGATCGCGGCATGACAGCCATTGTTTTCTCCGCGTTCTCTTATCTTGCTTGTGCCGTGGGAGCGGTATTCGTGTCGAGACGCCTGGGCCTGGGTTCGGTTGTGGGATACATTGCGGCCGGCGTCTTCATGGGGCCGGTTCTGCATATGGCCAATACCGGTTCCGAGTATCTCGAGTCTTTATCTGAACTCGGGATCGTGATGATGCTCTTTCTGATCGGTCTAGAGATCGATCCGAAAATGGTCTGGCGGTTGCGCGCAAAGCTGCTTGGCCTCGGCGGACTTCAGGTAATCCTGACAGTCGCTGCGGTCACCTTAATAGGCGTGGCTTTGGATTTCGAATGGCAGCAGTCGGTACTCTTCGGCTGTATCGGAGCCCTGTCGTCCACGGCGATCGTCCTTCAAACCCTTGAGGAGAAGGGTGTACTCGAATCTGATGGAGGACGCGCAAGCTTTGCTGTCTTGCTGTTCCAGGACCTAGCCGTAATCCCGATGCTCGCGGGTTTGCCTCTGATGGCGAATAATAGTCACGCCTCCGCCGACGCGCACGGCGCGGACCTTCTGTCATCGATGCCGGGTTGGCTTGCCGCGCTGGCTACGTTCGGAGCCGTCGCTGTGGTCGTCGTTGGTGGGCACTATCTCTCCCGCCCGGTGATGAGAGCGATCGCGCGGGATGGCTTGCGGGACATCTTCACCGCCTTTGCGCTCCTTGTGGTCGTGGCGATCGCGCTCCTCATGTCAGTTGTGGGACTGTCTCCCGCTCTTGGCGCGTTCCTCGGTGGGGTTGTGCTGGCGAACAGCGAATATAAGCACGAGCTACAGAGCGATATCGAGCCGTTCAAAGGATTGTTGCTGGGTCTCTTCTTCGTCACCATAGGTGCGAAGATCGACTTGGCTGTTTTGCTTGGCAATTGGGTCTACGTCGCATCGGCAACCGTCGCGCTCATAGTAATCAAAGTCGCAATACTTCTGCCGCTTGCTCGGATGTTCCGGCTACGCGGCTCGGCTTCCTGGTTGATCGCGCTTGGCTTGGCGCAGGCGGGGGAGTTCGGATTTGTCTTATTGTCACTAGGGCAGCAGATGAGCATCCTCGATGCGCCCGTAGCTTCAATCGGCATATTGGTCATTACCTTGGGAATGATCCTCACGCCGGCATTGTTCATGGTTGTCGATCGGGTCGTGGCGGCACTCGAAAAGGCTGCAAATGCCCCCGCCGAAGCAGAGGTTCCTGGTGCTGGTACGGTTATCGTGGCGGGCCTTGGGCGCTTTGGCCAAATCATCAATCGAATGTTGTTGGCAAGCGGCCATAAGCCGGTCGTCCTGGATTACCGGGCCGACGTCGTCGACGATCTCAGAAAATTTGGTGTCCGGTCCTATTTCGGCGACGCCGGTCGCTCGGACCTGCTGGCGTCAGCCGGGATTGCCAAAGCGGATCTTCTAGTGGTCGCGATCGACGACCCCGAACGCACCGTGGAAATCGTACAGCGCGCAAGGGCTGCTAACCCCCGGGTCGTGATCATCGCACGGGCATACGACAGAATTCACTACTACCGACTTGCATCGGCAGGCGCAGATCACATCGTTCGCGAGCTATTCGGAAGCTCGGTGGAGGCAGCAGGCTTGGCGCTGCAAACTCTTGGCATGCACCCTTACGAAGTCGAAAAGCGCAAGAGTGCCTTCGTCCAGCAGGATTTAGCGGGTCTCGCACGAATGGCATCGCTTGTCGACGACGAGAAACGAGTCTCTGACAACGATCGCTTTGTCGCCGGGTTCAACGACATCGGGAGGGTCATTCAGGAAGCAATGCTGGGGAGGCGTGCCCGGTACGACGAGATCGTAAGCCGCGGATGGAGCCCACCGAAATTGGACCAAAGCCACACCCCTCCCCAAAACGAACACCGGAATGACAAGGTAGGAGCAAGACAATGAAGCGGGCCACGAAGGTTATTGCTGTGTTGGGGGCCGCAACGGTCCTTGGTGCTTTGGGGGCCGGATTGTTTTTCTTCCTGCCCCACTCACTTCCCGAGGTCGCTCCAGGTCCAACACAGCCGACAGGGGCGGCACTGGTTGAACGTGGCGAGTATCTAACAATAGCTGCCGACTGTGCTGCCTGTCACACCACCCGAGATGGAAAGCCGTTCGCCGGCGGGCTTCCTTTCAAACTGCCATTCGGAACGATTTATTCCTCTAACATCACCTCCGACAACGAAAATGGTATTGGCTCGTGGAGCGATGCCGAGTTTGTCAGAGCCGTTCGGTCGGGAGTAGGTCAGCATGGTGAAAACCTCTACCCTGCATTCCCGTACACGTCGTACGCCCTTCTTTCCACCGACGATATTCTGGCGATCCGGGCGTATCTGAGGACTGTCGCAGCGGTCGCCGCGCCGGCCCCGGAAAACTCCCTTTCGTTTCCTTTCAATCAGCGCTGGCTTATGCGGGGTTGGAATCTGCTTTTCCTGCCATCAAGCGAGTTCGCTGCAGACCCCTCAAGGGGGGATGAGTGGAATAGAGGCGCATACCTGGTCGAAGGCCTTGCTCACTGTGGTGAGTGTCATACGCCTCGAGGTTTGATGTTCCAGCGAAAGCAGGGAGAGGCTTTGTCTGGCGGCGAGGTCGACGGGTGGAAGGCATGGAACATCACGAGTGATCCTGAAACCGGCATCGGTTCTTGGACGGACGCGGACATCACCTCATTCCTGTCAACCGGGCACGCCAAGGGCCATGGCCCAGCTGGGAGTGCGATGCGCGAAGCCGTGGACCTCTCGTTTAGCAAGTTGCCTACGGCGGACATCAAAGCGATCGTCGCGTACCTCAGAACGGTCCCGCCCATTGCTACAGACCCAGCCACGAGAGTGGTAACCGAAATGCCATCCAGTCCTTCCGAGCCGTCGAACACTTTGGGCGCTCGCATTTTCGCCGGAGCTTGTTCGAGCTGTCATGGGAAGGACGGAAGCGGGCTGGTAAATGCTCACGCCTCCATCCAAGGGGCGCATGCTGTGAACGATCAAGAAGGCGCAAACTTGATACGCGTCATCCTGCAGGGATCGTCCGACGAGACTAAAGAGCCCGGACGGACGATGCCAGCGTTCAAAGCGATCTACTCGAACCAGGAAGTGGCGGCGCTGGCAAACTATGTGATTCAGCGTCTCAGCGCAAAAGCGGGCAAGGTGCTACCTGAGGATGTTGCGCGGGCGAGAGAGTGATGCTCGTTTCCACTACCTATACTTTGACCTGACCTGGTGAAAAAATCCGGGTCAGATGGAGCGCATTGCTCAAGGCTACCGATCGCCGAGGTATCGGCGAAAGGTCGAACAGCTTTGAACGATATTTGCGCCTCGCAAAAGAGCGAACGAGGCCCGATCCATACGGCGCACACTTCTAAGCACGTACAAATCGCGCACGCGAGCGACGGTGATGTCGTTCAAGTAGAGGTCGATATTTAATCCACCGACAGCTACCAAACGGTCATTCTGGAACGCTCCGACGAATAGTTCCCCCGGCTTGTCAAAGCGGTTGACCTGTGAGCTCGTTAGTGGCTTCGTCCCGAGGCTGAGCGATGTTCGGTTGCAAATGAAGGAACCGCCTGATTTCGAGAATATTCATAGCAGTCTCGTCAATTGGGGCCAACTTCGCTTCATAACGGGCCGAGTGCGACCAACAGCAGACATGTACGGTATCGCAAAACCGCCTATCGTGCGGTAGTTGCAAAAGCCAGGAAAACAAGTATCGCTTTAATCGGGAGTGAAGCGATAAGAGGGAGAGCCGGTGCTGCATCACATTTCATTTGGCGTTGCCGACATCGAAAGATCAGCTGCTTTTTATGACGCCACTTTTGAACCCCTTGGCTATGTCCGGGTCTGGGAAGACCTTGCTCCCGGCGATCCAGGCCAGGCAATAGGCTACGGTCTGCCTGGTGGTGGCGATAAATTTGCGATCAAGCTCCGAGGTGGAGAAGCTCATTGTCCGGGGCCCGGTTTCCACCTTGCGTTTGCAGCTCCAAGTCGAAGCGCGGTCACCTTGTTCCACAAGGCCGCTATGGACCATGGCGGCCTCGACAATGGAGCGCCGGGCTTGCGAACACACTATGGACCCACCTACTTTGCCGCCTTCATTATTGATCCTGATGGGCACCGACTGGAAGCAGTCTGCAAAGAGCCGGAAGTTGGGAATGAATGAAGCTTGAACAGTTTTTCATACCATCCAACCAGGCAGACGCCCGACTGGAAATTGTTGCAGCCAAGCCTCAACATCAGGGACCGAATCCGACGATAGTCTTCAACCATGGCTCAACCGGACGGGGCACAACAAGGCCCTCTATTCAAGATCGGTTTCTCCGTGTGTCGTGGCAGACTACTTCACTGCGCGGGGGTGGATGGTTCTTTTCCCGCAGCGTAGAGCCCACTGCGCTTTGAAAACGATCGGCCTGGGGCTCAACGGTCCTGCGGGAGCCCTTGTCATTAAGGCGACTAGGAGCAATCCAATAACGGCAAACCAAAACGCAGATAGGAAGCTGTCGCCGTATGCGAGCACATTGGATTGGGTCCTGGCGGAGCTAGATAGCGCGATGATTGCCTTGGCACTTCCTCCGTTGCCAGTCCCGAAAAGGTGGCTGAGCGCACCGATATGTTGACGCAAAGGGAGTGTGTCGGCCGTCAAATGCACACCGAGGGCGTTCGAATGGAACTGCTCACGAAATCGCAAGAACGTCGACATGAAGCTCGCGGCGACTTCTGCGCTTCCAAGTCGGAACACTTGAATGTAGGCCGAAAGGGAGGTCGACCTCTTCGGGTCCGAGTTTGCAACGATAAAGACAAACGCAGCGAAGAAAGTCATGACCTGGCCTGCCGTGTTGAGCAAAGTCGGCAGACGGAAGCTCTCGGGAAACCAATCGGAAGTTACCCTTAGCCCCATAAGCGCGGCGATCCCTGTGGCGGTCATGCCAAGAACAAGGATCACTCGCGGGTCGAAATATCTGAGAAGTACGCCAGTGATAGCGACAAAGAGAAATGCGGGAAGCGCCGCATAGAATATGAAGAGGCTGCCGATCTGATAAGGGCGCATGCCTGCAACGGTCTGCATGAAGCCAGGCACAAGCGTGCTTCCTGAACTGCTCGCCAAGGTGTAAACAGCGATGGCAACGAGGCCCAGCACGACATTTCTGGATCGCAAAACGCTCGCATGGGCCCATGGTCGAGAGACCATGGCTTCGTTGGCTAGAAACAGAACGAACAAAATCCCGCCCGCGATGAAAACCGAGTTGATCAATCCAGAGTGAAACCAGTCAAGCCGGTTGCCTTGATCGAGCCCCACGTAGAGCATGGTCATAGACGCGCCCAGCAACAACATGCCACCCCAATCGGCGTTCTCGAGAAGCGTGGTGTCGATCGGCAGTTTTGGCGCGCCCAGAATTAGGAAGATCCCGATGAGAGGTGCCAAAGCAACGTCTTGCCAGTAGAGCCACTGCCATCCCAAGTCTTCTCCATAGAAGCCAACCAAGGCGAAGCCCAAAGCCTGCGATAGTGGAATGCGGAGTGTGTAAATGGCGAGACCGACGATCCAATATTCCGGAGACAGGTTCCGGAAGATAATCATGAGAGTGGCCGGGATGAACACCCCAAGCGCGGTGGCGCGCAGCATATGGGCTGCGAAAAGCAGCTCTTGATTTTGGATGAGCGGGATAGAAAGGGATAGAAGCGCGTAAGACACGCTTAGAGGCACCATCACCCTGCGAACGCCGTAAACCGTGATGATCCACGCAACGGCTGGTGCGACGAGGATCTGTGGAGCGTTCGCCGCCGTATAGAACCAAGCACCCTCATCGAAATCCAGACCGAACGCTCCCCGCAGGTCCGGAAGGCCGACTGAAAACACCCGCGTGTCGAACCCAACGACGAACGACGCGAGGAGCAAGGCAGCAACAATGAACACCGGACGCTGATTGGCGACCGGCGGCGAGCTTGCCATCTCTCGGTTATTACTCATGGGTTCACGCTGTCCGTATCGACCGTCACCTCAGCAGACATCCCGGGGGAGAGCCGGTCAAGGAACGGCTGCCCTTCGTCGAGTTTGATCCTTACGGGAAGCCGTTGAACGACCTTCGTGAAGTTGCCAGTCGCGTTGTCCGGCGGAAGCAGCGAGAATGTCGCCCCGCTTGCCGGCGAAAGCTTGGCAACCTTTCCGCGGAAGGAGGTGTTCGCGAACGCGTCGATATCTACGATGACAGGTTGCCCAACTTGCATATGGGCGAGCTGCGTCTCTTTAAAGTTCGCTGTCACGTATACGTCGGGGAGGGGGACGATCGAAACGATTCCGCTGCCGACGCCGACGTAGTCGCCGACATGTGCAGACTTCTTGCCAACCACGCCGTCGAATGGCGCTAGGATCTTCGTGAACCCGCGATGAAGTTCAGCGGTCTCGAAGTTCGCCTGCTGGGCCGCGATCTGAGCGTCGAGCAACGGTCGTTGGCCGTCTAGCACGTCGAGCTGAGCCTTCTGTTGGTCAACTGCCGCCATGGTCGATTCAACGGCTGCCTGCGCCTGCAGGAAGGCGGCCTGAGCCTGCTGAAGCCGCTGCTCGGTACTCGCTTGACCGAGGCTACGCTGTCGTTTGAACTCGAGTTCCGTTTGAACAAAGGCGGCGGCAGCGGAGCGCTGTTGAGCTTCCGCAGCTTGGATCACGGCTTGCTGAAGTGTTTCCTGTCGCTCCAAGTTCGATCGGCTTGTCTTCGCCGCGAGGAGATTAGCATGCGCCAGCGCAGATGCGGCTTCGTACTCGCTGGGATCAATCTCCGCGATCAAGTCGCCCTTACTGACACGAGCGTAATCGGCGACCAAGACGGATTTGATGTTTCCGGAGACGCGAGCACTTAGATTGCTCACGTCAGCACCGATCGACGCGTCGTTGGTCATTTGATAGCGAGAGAATGAAGTCCAAGAATCCCATCTGACGGTGGAGTAGAAGACGCCGGCTATCGCAATGGATACCGCCGCGACCGGCAATACCATCCGCTTGATGAGGTCTCGAGCGGGGGCGGGGCGGTCTCCGGAGGCTCCCGCGGCCGCGCGATCGGTCTGTACGGTTGTATCTGCCATAATATGGCGACGGCTCCCTGCTGGTTCGCGACTACGGAAGGCTCCCATGAGCCCGCCCAATCACCCGTTATGCGGCAATCCCGTTCAGCAATTCGAACTCGTCCTCGGCAAGGACGATGTTACGTGCCGCGACATTCTCCTCAAGATGATTGACATTCGAGGTTCCGGGGATGGGGAGGATCACCGGGCTCCGCCTGAGCATCCATGCCAGCGCGATTTGGCTCGGCGTCGCGTGATGTGCGCGGGCAATCGCGTCCAAAGCAGAGCCTGGCTTGGAAAGTTCTCCCGAGGCAAGGGGAAACCAGGGGATGAAGCCGATATTGTTTGCTTCACAGTAGTCGAGAACGTCTTCACTCTCTCGATCGATTAGATTGTAGCGGTTCTGTACAGTTGCAACCGTGAAATATTTCGAGGCTTCCTTGATTTCAGCGACGGAGACCTCGCTCAATCCCGCGTTTTCGATGATCCCCTCCTTGATGAGCCGCGCTATGGCGTCGAACTGTTCAGAGGCGGGTACGCGTTGATCAATGCGATGCAACTGCCACAGACCGATGCGGCCTACGCCGAGCCTTCTCAAGCTTCCGCAAGCTTGTTCGGTCAAATACTCAGGACGGCCGTTTTGCGCCCATTGTCCAGGCCCACTCCGCGTCAAGCCCGCTTTTGTAGCGATCAACATTCCGGGGTAGGGGTGCAGAGCTTCCTTGACTAGCTCCTCCGATACATTGGGCCCGTAGGAGTCGGCCGTGTCGACAAAGTTCACGCCAATTTCCGGCAAACGACGCAAGGTTGCCAATACTGCGGCGCGATCAGAGGGCGGACCCCAGACGCCGGGCCCTGTGATACGCATAGCACCGAAACCAAGGCGATTGATCTTGTGCTTTCCGATCGCAAACGATTGGCGATTTGTGTTCTCACTTGCTTCCGGCATTTTACCGCTCCGTTGTCCGAGGCCTATTGGCGCTTTGCTCGTTATCCGGAGTAGTCGGAGAAGTGAAATCGGTATTGTAAGATTTAGCCTTCTGGATCGACGCATGTCGGCGCTCATCTCTTAGGTCCGAAAGTGCCGGATTCGCCAATTCCGCATGGACCAGTCGTGGTTTGATCGCATGAAGGTCAACAGCGAAGAGATACATCCGCCGTTTCTCTCCTTTGACCTTCGCGCCGCAGTCTCCCCCTCAGGCATGCCGCGCTTTGCCCCTGCCCCCGGTGTCTCATCCGCGGGCAGGGGCTTTTTCGTTCGTGCGTCGATTGGATTAGGGGGCAGCAGATTTAGGTGGGGGTGAAATGGCCACGGTCGTCGTGAGGACGCTTCATTCGGAATTGATTGCAGGTTCAATCTGCAGGTAGCGAGTCGCGCTCCGCAGCCACGTGAGTGAAGTGCAACGGCCCCGAGCGACGTTCGCTACATCATTTGTGACTGGCTGGATCGAGAAAATCGCTGTTAGCCCGATAATCGATAGAAATGCGAGTCCGTAAAGAGCGACCGCAGTATTTAGCGCCGCAGATCTGCCGGATGTGGTCCTCGCGCTACCTCTGCACGGGAACGCTCCCGATTTTTTATCAAGGGGCTCGCTTGAAACGGTGCAACATGTCCGCCGAGCGGAAACACTTCCCGCTCGGCCATTTGCGTAGTGATGTCAGCCCTTGATGAAAGCCAGCAGATCGGGGTTGATCACGTCGGCGTGGGTCGTCAGCATGCCGTGGGGATAGCCTGGATAGACCTTCAGCGTGCCGTTCTCGAGCAGCTTCACAGCAAGCTTTGCGGAATCGTCGATCGGGACGATCTGGTCGTCGTCGCCGTGCATGACGAGCGTAGGCACGGTGATCTTCTTGAGGTCCTCGGTCTGATCGGTTTCCGAAAAGGCTTTGATGCCGTCGTAGTGTGCCTTTGCTCCGCCGCTCATCCCCTGACGCCACCAATTCTGGATGGTGCCGGGAATGGCGGTGACGCCCGGCCGGTTAAAGCCGTAGAACGGCCCTGTCGGCAGGTCGAGGAAGAATTGAGCGCGGTTCGCAGCGAGCGCCTTGCGGAGTCCGTCGAAGACATCGATCGGAAGGCCGCCGGGATTGGCTTCGGTTTTCAGCATCAGCGGCGGGACGGCGCTGACGAGGACTGCCTTTGCCACGCGGCCTTGCGGTTCGCCGAACTTGGCGACATACCGTGCGACTTCGCCGCCACCGGTCGAATGGCCGATGTGGACGGCGTTCTTCAAGTTGAGGTGTTCATAGACCGCGGAAGCGTCAGCCGCGTAGTGATCCATGTCATGGCCGTCGGCGACCTGGCTGGAGCGACCGTGCCCGCGACGGTCATGGGCGATAACGCGGTAACCATGCTCGAGGAAGAACAGCATCTGAGTGTCCCAGTCGTCCGAGGACAGCGGCCATCCGTGGTGGAAAGCGATCGGCTGAGCGTCCTTGGGACCCCAATCCTTGAAGAAAATATCGACGCCATCCTTGGTCTTTACAAAATGTTCGGTCATGGGCACCTCTCCGTTGTGTTTGAGCTTCTCGATCTTCTGCGCGGCAAGAGACGGGGCCGCGATCAGAAGCGTAGTCGTCGCGCCGGCGAAAAGCGTCTGCCTACGGGTTAATGGAATTGATAGATCGGCTGCCACCTTGTGCTCCGTTACGAGATTTCGACAGGAGCAAGCCTAACGGTCACCAGGGAGGCGATATTGTATTTTTGCGCCCCGACCATGGGCACTTGGAATGTTCGGGACACGTTCCCGGCAATCTGTCGACAGCACGATGAGCCAACTCTGGATGGAGCCCATCAGGCGGCCATCCGTAGGCCGTATAATGGCCGGGTACCATCCAGCAGACAGATCGCAAACGAGTTGAACAAACTCTCGCGCTGTTTTCCGGAGCGCAAATCCGCAACAATGTCTGCAACCGAGGCAGCTTTGCTATAGAGGTAACGCGACGGGCTTCAGGCGGCTTTCGACGAACCAGAACTTCGCAGCAAAAACTGCTGTTCAACGAAATGCAGCGCATCGTCAAATGCCGCGATCAGGTTTGCTTGTCCGTGCGACGATCCCGGCAGGATAGTGAGGGTTGACGCAACTCCGGCCTCGGTCAGGGCCCGTTGCATGGCCATTGCGCCGTCCGCCCACACCAGCTCGCTGACAGCGTTGATCATCATCATCGGGCCGGAGGTCTCGCTGACCCGAGATAGTGGCGTCGAAGAAGCAAGCCAGCTAGCGTTGTTCGATACAAGCTGGAGAACTAGGTTCCGGAGTAAGGCATCATTCCGTCCGCCGTGCTCGACCACATCACGCGTCTGCCCCGCGAGATCAAAATCGTAGTCCTTGTCGGCCAGAAGCGTAGTCTCCCGCATAAAAGTCTGTAGATCAATCATGCCGGACCACGACACGGCCGGGACACTCTCGGAAAGCGCAACTTCAGTTGCCAGTGTCCCACCCGCCGAAAACCCCCAAGTGGCGATACGAGTGCGATCGAACTCGAACGATGACCCGGCCATCCATGTCAGCGCCAGCAAGACGTCACCGCGCGACTCCGAGAACAATGCGTGGGGCGGCAGCCGAAAGTTTGGCACAAAAGCAGTGTAACCTCTCTCCGCCAGCATTTCGCCTACTGCCGAGAGATCGCTCTTGTCGCCGTTAAGCCAACCGCCGTGTAAGAGGAGGATCGCGCCCTTGGCGAAACTCGAGGGTTCGTAGACGTCCACGAGATGGTGATCTGCATAGCGGATGTCGGAGTGCAACTTCATTTGATTTCTCCCGATTTGTGACGAGCGACGTCAGCTACAAGGCGGTCGCTTCGATAAGAATTCGCCTCATCTCGTCCAAGAGCCCGGTTCGTCATCATTACCTCTGAAGTCATCCTGCGATTCAGCCCGCGAACAAGAGGCGTCGGAAACTGTCGCTGGTCTTGTACGATCGGAGCCCCATGTGGGTGGTGTGGCCTCAGACGGCTGGACGGAGCCCACGGACGCGGGCTATGCCCAGGTGAAGCATCTGATAATTCCGTGGGGGCCCTCGGTGAGACGGTTTGAGGACAAGATTGTACTGGTAACGGGAGCGTCGAAGGGAATTGGCGCTGCATGTGCGGCCCGATTTGCAGGGGAGGGCGCGCAGGTCGTTGTGCATTACCACACCGACCAAGAAGGCGCGTCACGGGTGGTCTCAGCGATCGAAAGCGCCGGCGGACGAGCGATAGCATTGGCGGCCTCGGTCGCCGACGAGGACAAGGTCGTCAAGATGCTCTGGGAGATCGATCGCTTGTTTGGGCGCGTTGATGTACTCGTCAACAACGCCGGCGTGTTCAAACCGACGCCTTTGCAGACGATCGGTGAGGCCGACTTTGACTGGCACTTTAAGACGAATGTGCTTGGCATGCTGCTGATGTCCAAGCATGCTCTGAGGTTGTTCCCAACCGCAGGTGGCTCGATCGTAAACGTCGGCTCGACAGCCAGTACAATGGGCCCGCCTGGAGGCTCGCTGTATGCGGCAAGTAAAGGCGCGGTGACAACGGCTATCAAATCTCTTGCCAAGGAACTCGCGCCTCAGGGCATCAGGGTCAATGGTGTGAACCCCGGTTACGTCCTTACTGAAGGCGTAGCCGCAGCCGGTTTGGCCTCCGAGGAGTTCCAGGCGTTTATGGTGGCGGGCACCCCGCTCGGACGACCGGGTAAACCGGAGGAAATCGCTGCCGCCGTGGCGTTTCTCGCATCAGAGGATGCTAGTTTCGTCACAGGCGAAATCCTGGTCGTCTCGGGCGGTTCAGGGATGTGATGATAGCGCTTTCGAGATGGTGACCGGAGCGCCTTTATAAGCCGGCGTGCCAGAGTGAGGATCGTAGTCAGCGAGCGCGATCACACGATTGAGTTCGGGGTAATAGCCAGCGACGGTGCCTTGAGGAATGTTATACTCGATCGCGATGAAGCCGCTCGCCGTGCGAGGTGCCGCCTGCGGTCTCACGTTGATGGAGGTGATGTCAATCCTGTCACCTTCAGTGATGCCCCTTGCTTCCATATCGTGCTTGCACATGAACACCACATCCCGGCGTCCGAAAACACCACGATACCGATCATCGAGGTTGTAGATGGTGGTATTGTACTGACCGTGGCTATGGATCGTCGTCAATGCAAGTGCCTCCGGAAGGCTCGTTCGATGGTCCCCATCGAGGCCCCGCGACATGGGGCTAAATTCCGGCTGCGGGTTCAAACGCAGTATCGTCCTGAACGTCTGTATCCGGACGATCGTTGCCACGCGAATGCTCGCTGTGCCATTTACCGTCGCGGCCTTGGTAGACAATTTCGGTGGCGCGCCCTCCGACCCGTTGGCGTTCGGCGGCCAATTTGGCGGCGCTTAGTGCGGAGTCATGATCAGCAAACGGCTCCGACCAAACGTCATCGAGGCGGTAGGCATAGCCACCGTCATGTTGGCCAACATGGTAAGTGATGTGCATGCTTGGTGATGCTCCTTCATTTGAGATTAACGTTGTCTTGGAAACACCTGCTCTACCGGGTTTCGGCCACTTGCAGGTAAACCCTCACGTTTGGCTCCGGCTTCTCAAGAAGCACCGAACCGACGACCAGGTAAGCGGTCATCGCGATCATTGCCGAGCCGATGACGATCAAGGGAAACCTTGTTGAATAGTCATTTGGATTGCTTCTTGAGTGATCGCTGTCACGCATTTGTCGGTTCCATCGCTGGTCTGGAACCACGCTAAAGGCCGCTTGATCGATGATCTTGTATTTTTCGGGTGTCTAATGACGAAGCTAAGACTGAGCAGTTGCCGAGGATAGCCATGCAAGATCCGCCTTGCTGATTTGATGAATGAGCGAAACTCCGAGCATTGAGAGAAAGCACTGCGATTGTCACATAAGCTCGGAAGACACGAACCTTGAGACCTTCTGGTTAAAGCCAAGGCGTCCGGCACTGGGGCGTTCGGAGAAAATAATTGGAAACACCGCTGGACACTTGCCGAAATGACGCCGAGAGAGCGCTCTTGCATGATCGACGTCGTCGTTGACTCGTTGGAGGGCTTTGCTGAGGAGGCCGAACTTGACGGCGATGCGAAGTTCGCCTCCAACTGTCACGCAGTTGCCTGCACTATAACGGGCGCGCAAAGTTCGGAATGCGAACTGCGGATGGTTGAAATGCTTGTCGAGCAAGCGATCTCGCTGATGCACGCCTACAAAAATCGACGACCAGTCGGCGAGATCGTCAACTGAATGCGCTACCTCGCTAGCGGCGGGGTTGACTCGTTCGAAAGGACGAACGATCGGAACATCCGATTGCAAATTGGCTTCCGACCTCTGTGGACGTTCTCTGCAGCTTGAGTCAGCAGGAGCCTGAAGCTCGCGGCGTCGACTCCGTCAGAAGCGTTTAAACTCGCTATCAATGGATCATCAAGTAGCTCGGCAAGGGTCATTGGCTGGCACATAGCGGTCTCCTAAGCGTCCGACCTTGGTACCGGCTTCTCCGAAACCGCGATTGTCAAAAAGCGCTTCCCAGCACCGGGCATCCACTTGGGAGCGGCACAGTGGTCGGCTCCGAGACCGGTGCCAATGCAGGGCTAAGCTCTCGTTCTTTTCTTGCTCCGATTTGGAGTGGGAGGCAGGGAGTTTGCCTGGACGATACGTCCCTCGCGGGCATCATAAGCGTACTGGCTGGCCACCAGCCATCCTTTAAGAGGCCTAAGCGGCGGTATGCAGGTCAGTGCAACAAACGGACCGGTGACCAGCAACTGCGTCCAAACAGAAGCGTGATGAGCGACTTCAAGCCATACTGCAAGCAAAACGCTTGGTATGCAGGCGAAGCAGATCACGAAGAACGCAGGTCCGTCAGCAGGGTCGGCAAAGGAGTAATCGAGATCGCAAACTTCACACGATTTTCTCATCGCGATGAAGCCGTCGAACAACCTCCCTTGACCGCAACGAGGGCATAGCCCACGGACTCCGGTCTTGAAGGGTGACAGCGGCGGGTAATCAGTCTCCATCATTGTCTTCTCCGTGTTCGAAATCAAAGCCGTGAACCAGTGGAGGGGTCGACGACCAATGCTTGCTCTGACCGTCTTTAACGCCCTGGCAATCTCCGCCAGGATTTCCTTGAATGCCTCGGCATCAACCTTGTCGGATACGATTAGCGTCGTAAGCACCAGGTCGTCGGGAAGCTCGCCAGTCTTTGGCGGTTTTGGCGATGCATTCTCGTGGCAGAGCTACCCTAGCCACCCGAGCATGCAAGTTATTGTCTGATTGAGTTCTCCAGTCGTACTCCACCTCGCTTGGTTCCGCGCGGCGACATCGTGCAAGACACGGCGCTCCACAAACGCCAATGCTGTTTCGCATTGCCAGGACGCCACACTCCTCGATCCCGAAATGGGTCCATGAGACGGGCGACGCACCTGAACGGGCCATTCTTTCGCCATCGCGTGCCTAGAGACACGCCGTGCGAAAAGTGAAAGGAAGCAATATGTTTACCAAGGTATCTCTGGCGTCGCTTTTGGTTATGGTGTCATTCGGCGCGGCAACGGCCTCTAGCGATGGCTCGTGGAATGCTTTGTTTGCAAAGGCAAACGGCACCTGCATCGGGCTCTCGCGGATGCATACGCCTGAGGCATCGGCACCGGTCGTATTCGACGACAGCGTAGGCAAGATCGCCGTACTCCTGCGCGGTCAGGTTGGTAAAGGTAAGGCAAGGACGAAGGTCAACATGATCTGCCTCTACGACAAGCGGACAGGCAGAGCATCGATCGCTGAGTATCAGTGGCTCAGCGACTAATCGACAGTTTCCGGCAGCGTGGCTCCGGCGGGCTGCGTCGGGCCGCGCTCGTTTAGGACGTCGCCTACTTCACAGTCTAAGCATCTCTGGAGTTGCGTTTGATTGGCATACAGGAAGCCAAACTGTTCCACACCCGAGAAGCCTTCTTTCCCGCGGCCTTCGTCTTTGACGGTTCCGAGGCTAGGACGTTGAGCAGGCCCGTCAATTCGGCTTCGACCGCGACAGGGTGTACGGCCGCTTCCCTCATGAGCTCAAGGCATGCCCTTGCCCTCGTCGGCTGACGCAGGTTACGGAAGCCGTGCTCAAGATCGTAGCCAGCTTCTCCGAGCGAGACAATCTCGTCCGAAAATCGAGAGTCGACCCATTCGCGCACGGGATGTTCGCCTACCGAAAGCTTGGCTCGTTTCTCTCGAAACAGATCGATCTTTGACCTGATTGCAGCGCCCAGCGCCACGCGAAACCGCTCGGTGGCCTCATCAAGCTCGGCGAGCCATTCAGAGGACAGAAGGCGGGTTGTCTGCTCCCGGGTCCATCCTGTTCCAAACAGTGCTCCGAGGCCACCAACGCTGCCGAGCACGAGCGCGCCGGCGGGGCCGAACGCCAGAAGCCCTATCGTTTTTCCGGATAGTCCACCTACAGTCGCCAGCCCACCCTTGACCGCGTTATCGATAAGAACTGACAGGGGCAAATCGCACAGCTGCATACGACCACGCCACCAGCGATACAGATTCCGACCCGTAGATGCAGCCATGGCGAAATAGGGGACATGAAGGTCGCCCAGCGCATCACCAGCTTCCAGAGAAGTTCGCGTTATCAGGTCGGCAATCTCGTGATCGAAGCCGTCGATGTAGAAGACCTTAGACGCCCATGCTTCACCGCTTGCCAAGACCACATCGGCAAGCTCGGCGTTTGCGTACACGGGCATGTCTGGATACTTTGCAAAGTGTTCGCGCAAACCGTCCAGGCCGCGCAGGCACTTCACCTGGAAGGGATTTCCGTCGACCAACAGGTCAAAGGCCGGATTGTTGGAGGTATCAGGGAATTCGACGACATATCCGTGCTCAGCCAACCGCGCCGCCACGATCTGTTCCGACACGTATCCTCGAAGGTTGTTGCCCGCTCCAGCCGCCGCCGCGCCGGTCATCGATGAAATACGATCCGCGAACAGCCCGAACTTGAATATGTCGCTGATGTCCTCGATCCTTGAGAAATCCGCTGCGGATAAAACGATCGGATCGATTGCGGCGGCATTGAATACAATGTTCGCCGTGGTCGCAGCGCCAGCGGCCGATATCTCCAAGGCCTCGCCTCGGCTCGCGGATATTGCGCCCTCGAAGTATTTGGCGAAACCGTCGGCACTCTGCTGGCCGGGATAACCTCGAGGGGCGTCGGGAAGATGGCCGCCGACCGCCTTCGATACCGAAACCATTTTTGTCTGAAGTGCTTGGCGATCGGCAGCTGACAAACCGGGCAGGTCATCGGACTGCGCCATCCGAAACTGATCGAGGACGGACGCGAGGCCATCGACCCCCACAGGCAACCCTCTGAGGCCGAGGTGAACGACGACATTGGCAGCCAGTCGGCTGGCGCTCTGGCCATTGACGTGTCGGCTTGCCAGATACCCGATACCGGCGACAGCCGGTACGCTGAACAGTGGGTTCGCGAGCATGAACAGCGTCGAGACGGCAGCCGGTCCGCTCACGAAGGGAATGAAAGCGGACGCCTGAGCGGCTAAGACGTAGGCGCTAAAGCCAGCGAGATTCACGCCAACCCCTACAGCGAGAGCGGATGTTCCGGACACAGCCATAAGAAGGGCGGCATTGTCGCCCCTTCTAAGTGCGTCTCTTACCGCGGAATCCTGGGCTTCGGGGGGTAGCGTTTCGATATAGGCGCGCACTCTATGTTCGATCTCGGCCGTGTCGGAAGCCTTCAGCTCGCCTGTCTGAGTAGCCTTTGCGACGGTATCGGCGACGATTTTGGCCTTCTCATTCACCAGGATATCGAAATCCGCGACATTTCCTCCCGTCGCTATCGTTCGTATCCGCCGAATGGCGCTCCCGACAAGCGATTTCCCGGCTTCATGATCTTCTTCTGAAAGAGGCTGTGCGATTACGGCCGCGGCGGCGTTTGCCAGACTCACACATGCAGACGTGGACGTCCTCGTTGAGAGTGGAAACTTGGGGTCGATTTCAAGTGACTGCATGACAAGCGTCCAGAGGCGCAGACGCAACGTGGATGTCGAAGCCTCTGATGCGACGATCTTGTCGGAGAGGTCACGCAATCGGCGCGCAAAGGAAGCCACCTCGCTATCACGGCTTCCGTTCTGGAGACGGCTGAGCGTGTCGGCGATTTTATCCCGCGAGATGTTCAGCAGCGTCGTCGCTTCGAAGTTCGCCAGGAGGTCCGCTACCTCCTTACGCTCGAGCGCGCCAAGCCCTGCCAAAATTGCCCAAGGGGGTACGTCCATTCAGTCACCTCATGCCCTAACCCTTCGTGCCGGAAGGCTTTCAAAAAGTCGAGCGCAATCGAATAGCGCGAAACTGAATGGACAATTATGGCAACAGGACTCGCCTTCCGATGATCGGCGTGGCAACCATAGGTCATTCGAGCCACTTGGAGGGGACATGTGGGAATATCTTGGCATCGCGGCGGCCTTCGGCCTTGGGTGGGCAATCAGGAACGGGGCAGCCAAGCCGGATCGAGGAGCAGCCGCTCACGCGCTATCAATGAAGGCGCAAAATCTCGAAGAGGCCGAATCCAGATATCTCCAAACGCATCAGAGGGAGGTTGCCAACCGATCTCATGGAGAAGGCGTATAGGAAGGCCAGGCGGCGTCAGGACGAGGCTATCGAGGGTGGGCCTGCGCGGATCGAGGCGGAGCTGACGGCACTATCGCACAAGTATCCGTTCTTTCAGGATTTCGAAGTTACTCGTGCAAAATCTCGGCCTGCAACACGAAAGAGAAACGGAAAGTCTATCACGCTGGCATAAATCCGAAATTCCATGGGGCGACAGCTGCTTCCTAACGGGGCGCTCCCATCCAAAAAGATTATGGCGAGTTAAGGTCGGGCCGGGTGGGCCCGATCATGTTAGCAATCTCAGCAGCCTCTGGCCGAGCGTCGCCGGGGTTGTGTGGATAGTGCTCCCAACACCACCACCGTGTTTCGACAGACTTCGACGACGTATGGCCGAATCCGCCCCACGCCTTGCATCCCGCTGTCGAACACCAGTGATCAATGGTGGCGTCGATAGCACTGCTACGTCCATGGAGGCTCACGGAGGATTGCTCCCGAGCAATCGCAAGGTCCAACCGGAGGACTTGGGCGGTTGAATGCCTGCCTTGGTCGGTAAAAGATAGACTTCAACTTCGCCGTTGACTGGTGCCGACCTCTCCTGTGAGGCGGCAGGCTAGATCAAGCGCACGACGTTCGTGCCTGATCTGGCGTCCTCCATTCCCTGGGGTCATGCTTTTCACGACGACAGCGTCAGGGTATAGTGTGAGTCTAGTTTGGGAGTTTGTGCGGATGAGGGACCAAGAAGAATGGTCGCGGGTCGAAGCGGAAGCGCGCATACGCGACGTTTTCGATGACGCCAAAGCAGGTGAGCCGCAGATCGTCCGTGATAACGGTGGCAAGTTCGAAGTTAGATTTGTTGCCGATGATTCAGCTAAACCCGCTGGGCAGTATCTGGCGCAAGGCGGCCCTGATGAAGATTGAGCCCAAGCGCCGGCCAGCGTGGACGTGCCACATTGGGATTCGGCTACCATACTAATTTTGAGCCAGCACAGTTCTAACGAGGCGACACGTCACATGGCGCTTTCCAATCGTTTTGCGGGCGTTGGTCGTGGTTCGCACTGCTGCTCTGGGAATGCCGTAACGGCAAGGCGTCGGCAGATTGGCTGACAGCAGAGTATTTTATTGACCGAGGAACGGCCCAAATCTGATGGTTTGGATTGTAGACGCCCGGCAGCGCCTGGAATTTGTTGATCTGCACAAAGTCACCGTGGTTCATTGTCGCGATTGGCATGTCGTACACGATCGATAAAGCCGCGATGAAGATATCCTGCCCGGGTTTCTTGTCTTCTTCCGGATACCAAAGCTTGCGAAGAGGGTGGCAGCAGTAGAGCTTCGCAACTAGTCGTGCGACCGCGGGCGTATAAGGGGGGGAATAGAAACTCGTCTTCAGCAGGCCATCTATCCAGTCAGTCAACTTCCTAGCGCGGACTGGGTCGACTGGCCACAGCTCGGCTATTCCTGTTTCGACCTCCAGTATGGCCCCGAAGGGTATAGCCAAGCGCGATTGACGCGCCAGCCATTTTGAAACCGCTGGCAAAGGAGATGTCTTACTGGAGTTGCTGATTACATTCGTATCCAGCAAGAAGATTTCTTCAGTCATGCCTCCGGTCCGCATCACAATCAGATAGGACACGGTCGCGCGCCAGGATTAACAAGTTGTAAAAGGAAAGGTTAGCTACTCCTAATTTAGATAAGGGCGTTGACCTTTGTAGCGATGTTCGCTATATGTTCTTTCCATGAGCCAGATAGCCGTGAACCGAATTATACGAATTATTTGAACGCAGCCGCGCGGGCGGAATGGTGTCCAATTTCGTATCTTGTAGAGGTCACGCATGCAATCTCCGGATCACGTTAAGCAGAACAGACGCTCCGTCGCCGATACTGACAAACCCCTATTCTACCGACCACCGTTGAAAGGACCACCGCGCCCGATGTTCCGTTCGAACGCTGCGCGGGACATGGCTTCCATTCTGGATCTAAATCCAGGCGTCCAATCCTGGACATGCAGTGCCATTGCGTTGAGGGTCGGTCGTAGACAACACGTTTCCGATTTCCAGATGGAGGATGCCGACGGTCGCCAGTGGCTGCTGGATGTGTTCGATCGGAGAAACCCTCCCGATGAATGCATTCTCCAAGCCGCGGCGTCCGTACTCTCGTTTCAATACCGGAGGGTGGATCGTGCCGAGATTTACGATGGATTCAGACTTAGGAACGCGAACGATCTGCTCCGCTACGCCGGGCACAGTGTTCCACTCGGTGACCGAGTTTGTTTGCTGTCGCTACTGGGTGAACACGGCCCGTTGTCACTGTCCGACTGCCTCCGTGCAGTCCGGGAAACTCGGCCAGTGGCCGCAATTGCATCTCTTATCCTACAAGGCTACCTCGAGGTTGACCTCGACGACGAGCTGATCGGACCGGAGACGATGGTGAGACGAATTAGCGGCTGAGCCTTACCGCCGTCACTCCAATCCACGAGGCTCATCATGACATCCCTTTTTGCATCTCGGAGACCCGAAACCGGACCCGTCAACCTGGTCACAGTCGTCGCGCCGATGGCCGTCCGCAGAACCGTCAGGCATTTTCTGCGGTTATCTCACTACGTTCTTGCGATCCGAACGCCAAACCTGAACGATGTGTACGTATACGAGATGGCTGCGCGCGCTCTTCTCGATCCGCAAGGCCTGATGGACGAGGACGGACAGCTCGCGGTAATGGCGACCCAAGCGTCACACATCAAGGAAAGCGGATGGGACCTCGCACGCAGGTTCAACAAAATCCAACGTGTGCTTCTCTTCTATACGGACGAAACCGAAATCTCGGCCGATCTGGCTTTACTGATCGATCACAAAATCGAAATGCAGTTGCCAACACCCAAGCACTTCGAGGAAGGAGCAAAATACTTCGGACAGACGATTTCCTGTGACGAGGCAGCGTACCTCGCAACCCGCGATCTCCGCGACATCCGCTTGGCTTGGCGGCCAAACCGCTCGATCCCGAAGCTCATCCATCGTCTGAAGAGAGCCGTCCCGGAGGAGCCGCGGCCGAACGTCGAGCTGTCCGAGCGCGGGTCTCCGCGCTTGGAGGATCTCGCTGGATTTGGAGCAGCCAAAATCTGGGGGCTTCAGCTGGCCGCCGACATCAAGGCTTGGATGGCAGGGGAAATTGAGTGGGCCGATGTCGACAAAGGCATCGTTCTGGCTGGCCCGAGCGGCTGTGGCAAGTCGACCTTTCCGAAGGCTCTCGCCAACACCTGCGGTATCGCTCTTATCACCAGTTCAGCCGCGGCTTGGCAGGCCACGGGGCATCTTGGCGACATGCTGAAAGCGATGCGGAAAGCCTTCAAGGAGGCGGCCGCTGCCAGACCCTCGGTCCTCTTCATTGATGAAGTCGACAGCGTCGGAGACCGAGAAGCGTATAAGAATAGCGACTATCACGACTACAAGCGCCAGGTAATCAACGGGCTTCTGGAATGCATGGACTCTACCGACGGACGAGTGGGCGTCGTAGTGGTCGGCGCTACCAACGACGCAAGCGCGATAGACGCCGGCCTGCTGCGCCCCGGTCGGTTCGAGCAGGTTGTGCAAATCGAACGACCGGATGCAGAGGATCGGCAGGCAATCCTTAGATATCACCTGCCGGAGCTTGCAGTACAGGATTTCAGTCCATTCGTTGCACAGACCGAGGAATGGTCGGGTGCCGACATCGAGAAGTTGGCCCGGGACGCACGGCGAACGGCTCGGCGTTCGGGACGGAAAGCCGTAACGGACGACGACCTGCTCGGCGCAATGCCGACACTCTCTGCCTACACTGACGAGGAGCGATTTCGGCTCGCCGTCCACGAAATCGGGCACGCTGTCGTTGGTGCAACATTACGGCCGGAACAACTCTTAAAGGTCAAGATCAATCGGTGGCGGCCGGCCCAAGTGGGCTGGAACCAGATCGGCGTTACCTTTTTCGACGGTAATTCTCCACTCATGACAACGGCCTCCTACTTCACGGACACCATCGCGATCCTCCTGAGCGGGATGGCCGCGGAGCGCATCCTCCTCGGCGAGCATTCTATGGCATCCGGTGGCGATGCCTCGGCCGACCTTACCAAAGCCACCGATATTGCCACGATGATGGAACGATCCTTCGCGTTCGGCGACGGGCTTCTCACAGACATGGGCATCGGCCGACGCCCCATGGAGAACCTACGACAGTCCGACCCAGCCCTCCGTCAGGCCGTTCGGCAGCGCCTTGATGCTCAATACGACCGGGTGATGCAAATCCTCATATCGAACCGAGCTGAAGGGCAGAGCTTGGCCGAACGGCTATCGGATTGCTTCGAGCTCGAAGCCGCCGACATTCTTCAGGCGCTACATATCCAAGTGGATTCCAAAATGGAGGAGGAAGCATGAGAATTTCGGTGTTCTCCGACCTTCATCTCGAATTCGGCAAGCCCTTCACGGCCGCACCGCCTATCGGTACTGACGTCATCGTTTGTGCGGGCGACGTATTGGATAAAGGCGTCGTGCCAAGTATCGAATGGTTGGCGGCGATGGCAGAGCCAAGTATTCCCATTATTTTTGTAGCGGGAAATCACGAATTTTATCGCAGTTCCATGGTCGAGAGCATTGCGGCGGCGAACGCGCTACGCGATCGGCACCCGAATATCCATTTCCTTGACGACCGTGATGTCGTGATCGACGACGTGCTTTTCGCCGGCGCGACGTTTTGGACAGATTTCCGACTTTTCAATCGCAATCCGGAAACATCGATGTGGTGGGCCGAGAAGGGGATGAACGACTACAAGCGGATCAACCTCTCCAAGAAGCCATTCAGAAAGTTCAAGCCGATTGAATCTTTCCGAAGGCATGGTGCCTCGATCAAATTCCTGTCGGAAAGCCTGGGTAGAGCGGACGTCAGGAAGAGGGTTGTCGTTACACACCACGCGCCGTCGCCACGATCGATTTCCCGGTACTTCCGGGATGACCCGTTATCACCGTGCTACGCATCCGATTGCGAAGCGTTCATCAGGGAGGCAGAGCCCGATCTATGGGTCCACGGGCATGTGCACCACAGTGTGGACTACACGGTCGGCTTTACTAGGATTATCTGCAATTCACGTGGATATCCGGGGGAGGCGACGGGGTTTGATCCGAGCTTGGTGATTGAAATCTAGAGATGGCGCGGGCGATTTGAAGTGGAGACATGTCTTCCGGCAACGCTCGCGTTCGCAATCTGGAGCCTGTGTCCCAATTGGTATTGACGAGCGGATTGCCACGCGGTGCAATTGAGGAGCCATGAGGGGCTCCATGATCGCTGATTTCACAAAGGAACAACGGATGCGAATTATAGTCGGTGACCGCATGATCGCCGCCCGACGGCTGCACGAGTTGCTGCGCAAGAGAAACAGGCTCCAGAATACGCCTTCGATCGACGAGTGCGAAGAGATCGTTGATCTTCTCGTCGCAGGCGTCGAGCAAGCCGGGAGATAGGCGATTGCTTGACTGTAAGCTGCTCGAAAGTCGGGGCCGTGGACCTCTCTCTTGCTAGTTGCCTTCCTCGACACGAGCCAGCGATCTCTGTAGGCTGTCGATACGTCGAAGGAGACGCATCCAATGGGAACGACCATACCACCCACGGAAAACGAGTCTGACAAGGCCAGCTTTGGCACCGGCCTCGGTGGAGATTTCGAACCCCTCGGCAAACGGATTGTGATCCCCAAAGCACGGGACGAAACACCGCTGAAGATTAAACGCCAGCAGACGAGTAAAGAGAGTGATCGTTGATTTCCGCCGCAATGCCTGCGGCGTTGAACCACGTCATTCTATAGGCCGGTTCCAGGCTTGATATCAGGTCCGCCCTGACTACGCCGACGCTATTCTGTCCAGAACCTCTTCAGACAGTTGAGAGCCATGGCCAGGGTCTCCGGACTGCATCCATGAACCGGTCTATCCGAGCCAGGGACGGGCCGCAGCGCCACTGACGTCTCACAACGGACAAGGTTGGCGGTGGCCTGTCCGCCGTGAAGTGTAGAATTGACGCTCGTGCCCAAAAGCTCAGATCACGTGCTTCGGTAGCGCGGTACGACGAGCGAGTAGGGGCGTGTCGATGCCGAGGCAGTACCACTCCGCCTCTCGGACGAATCGCGTAAGGCCGAAGACCCCATGCGGTCAGGAGTCGCTCATTGGAAACAAGGCCTGCCTACCAGTTCCCCCTTTGCCTGAGAATACTTCGATCTTCGCAATCCGCCCTGCGGACTGGGAAGGTGTGGCATTCTCGAGCACGATGATTTGGGCGAAGTGCTTTAGTTCGTGCCTGTAGAACGATATAGCCAAATCCGATTTCGCCAGCGCGCTTTCATCGTCGGAAAGCTCGCCGTGCTTACTCGTTAGAGGCTCTCGGTAAGTGAGCAACGGAGTATCAAGGACCAGGAAACGCGGATGCGAGAGGCCGCGCCGATGACAGAAGAGCAGAAGCGCTACATTGAAAGCTGCGTGCAATATGGCGCGTACGCCCTTTCCGCTCGCGACCGAACTCGCAAGATCTTTGCCGGGGAGCAAGGCCTTGCCGATGTACTTGGCCTCGTCAACGCGCGGCATGTTCTTGATGCATGCTTCTTCCGAAGCGGCAGTGGATAGGCGGAGGTCATGTGATGTTCTTTCTGTGGGGTCGTTTTTTCCGCTGCAATTTATGGATCTGAGAAAATATAGGAGAAAATGCCTAATTTCGATCATTTCTGGCGTTTTCCGAAAATCTTAGGAGGTGTTTTCCGAGAATTTGAGCCTGATTTCCGAAAAACCAACCGCGCTCGACAGACAACTTGCCCTTGACGCTTCCGCTCCTTTTTGGAAATGCTAGGATGTCAGACCAATTCAAGCTCGACTGCCTATAAGAATTCTGGGGAACCATGAAGGCACCACGCAGCGACAGGCCGGTTATCCGGCCGCTTCCGGCCATGGATCGGGCACGTCAGGTGACCGACGCACTGGCCGAGTATGTTCAGAGCGCGCAATTGAGGGCAGGCGATCGCCTGCCGGCGGAGCGCGAGCTGATGGCGGCGCTGATGGTGGGCCGTTCGACGATCCGCGAAGCGATCCGTCATTTCCAGGCGCTCGGCGTCATCGAAACCCGAAAGGGCAGCGGAACTTACCTGCTGAAACCGGTTTCGAAGGCGACAATCCATATGCCGCTGTCGCTTGATACCGGCCATCTGCGTAACGCTCTTTTGCAAACGCTCGAGGTGCGTCGCGGGATCGAGTGCGAGGCCTGCATGGTCGCCGCACGCAAGCGGACCGACAAGGATCTCATCCTGATCGAGCAGAACCTCAACGAGATGGAGCGCGTCCACATAGAGAAGGGCACGTCGGGGCCTGAAGACCTTGCCTTCCATCTGGCGATCTACGATGCCACCCACAATCCGCTTTTCCGCCAGCTTCTCGAGCAGATGCGCGAGACATTCTGGCAGTTCTGGGAGCATCCCTTCGAGCGCGAGGACTTCGCCCGCCGCTCGTTTCCCTTTCACCGCACGCTCTTCAACGCGATCGCTGCCCGGGACGCCGAGGCCGCGCGTGAAGAGACACTGAAGATCCTCGGGGTTGTCGAGGAAGATATCAAGGAAATGTCGAAATGAACAATGGCGCAGACGCGTTCGATCTTGCCTCGCTCATCACAGCACACGACGAAGGAAACTTCGCCGAAGCCGTCGTGCCACCGATCTTTCAGACGTCGCTTTTCACCTTTTCCGACTATGACGACATGATCTCCTCCTATCGGGGCGAAAAGGTCCGGCCGATCTATACGCGCGGCCTCAACCCGACCGTTCGCATGTTCGAGGAAATGCTGGCAAAGCTCGAGGGCGCTGAAGATGCGCTCGGCTTTGCAAGCGGCATGGCAGCGATCTCCTCGGCGGTGCTCTCCTTCGTCGAGCCGGGCGACCGGATCGTTGCCGTCAAGCACGTCTATCCCGATGCTTTCCGCCTGTTCGGCACGATCCTGAAGCGCATGAAGGTCGAGGTGACCTATGTCGATGGTCGCGATGAAGAGGCGGTAGCCAAGGCGCTGCCCGGCGCCAAGGTCTTCTACATGGAAAGCCCGACCAGTTGGGTGATGGAAGCCCATGATGTCGGCGCGCTCGCGGCCCTTGCCAGGAAGCATGGCGTCGTCACCATGATCGACAATAGCTGGGCGAGCCCATACTTCCAGCAGCCGATTTCACTTGGCGTCGATATCGTCATCCATTCGGCCTCGAAATACCTCGGCGGCCACAGCGACGTCGTGGCCGGTGTCGTTGCCGGCTCGAAGGAGATGATCGCCCGCATCAAGGCAGAGGCCTACCCCTATCTCGGCGGCAAGCTCTCGCCGTTTGACGCATGGCTTCTGATCCGTGGCCTGCGCACATTGCCGATCCGCATGCGGGCGCATGAGGCGGCCGCGATGACGATCGCCAGGCGCCTGCAGGAACTCGACGTGGTGGAGACGGTCTGCCATCCGGGCCTTGCCAACCGGCTTCCGGCTGGCCTCAACGGCACGTCGGGCCTGTTTTCCTTCATATTCCGCGAGGGCGTCGATATCCGCGCCTTCGCCGATCACCTCAAGCTCTTCAAACTGGGAGTGAGCTGGGGTGGGCATGAAAGCCTGATCGTACCAGGCGAGGTCGTCCTTCAGCAGAAGGCGCAACCGAATTCCGCGCATACCTTCGGGATCCATGCGCGGTCAGTACGCCTTCACGTCGGCCTCGAAGGAACTGAGGCGCTGTGGAAGGACATCGAGGCGGCATTGGCGGTCGCCTCTTGAGTTGACAACCTGAAAAACCTGAAAAGGGGGAGCAAGCATGAAAAGACTGATCACCGCCACTCTACTCGCCACGATGATGGCCGGTACGGCGCTCGCCGATACCACGCTGAAACTGGTCGAGGTCATCACCAGCCCCGAACGAACCGAGACCCTGAAATCGATCGTCGGCAAGTTCGAGGCCGCAAACCCCGGCACCAAGGTCGACATCATCTCGCTGCCCTGGAACGAAGCCTTCCAGAAGTTCGCGACAATGGTCTCGGCCGGCGACACGCCGGACGTGATGGAAATGCCCGACACCTGGCTTTCGCTCTACGCCAACAACGGCATGCTCGAAAGCCTCGAGCCCTACCTTGCCAAGTGGGAGCACACCAAGGGCCTGACGCCGCGCGCCCTTGAACTCGGCCGCGACGTCAAGAACACCGCCTACATGCTGCCCTACGGCTTCTACCTGCGTGCGCTGTTCTACAACAAGAACCTCTTCAAGGAAGCGGGCGTTTCCGAGCCACCGAAGACGCTTGACGATTTCGTCGCAGCTTCCGAAAAGGTCTCCAAGCTTCCGGGCAAGTCCGGTTACTGCCTGCGCGGTGGTCCGGGTGGCCTGAACGGCTGGGTGATGTTCGGCGCGACGATGGCGGGCTCCAACAAGTTCTTCAACGAGGACGGCACCTCGACGATGAACAGCGAAGGCTGGGCAAAGGGCCTCGAATGGGTTGTCGATCTCTACAAGAAGGGCCTGACGCCGAAGGACAGCGTCAACTGGGGCTTCAATGAAACCGTCGCCGGTTTCTATTCAGGCACCTGCGCGATGCTCGACCAGGATCCGGACGCGCTGATCGCGGTTGCCCAGCGCATGAAGCCGGAAGATTTCGGCGTCACCAAGATGCCGGTCGGCCCGAGCGGCAAGGGCTTCACGACAATCGGCTTTGCCGGCTGGTCGATGTTCACCACCAGCCAGAACAAGGATCTCTCCTGGAAGCTGATCGAGACACTTGAATCGCCTGAGGGCAACATCGAGTGGAACAAGCGGACGGGCGCACTTCCGGTCCATACCTCGGCCGAGAAGGATCCCTTCTATGCGGGCGATCAGTTCAAGGGTTGGTTCGAGGAGCTGGCCGATCCGAATATCGTTCCGACCGTGATGCCGACCTACCTCGAAGAGTTCGCCTTCTTCAAGGATTCGCTCGCGATCAAGACGACCCAGCAGGCGCTTCTCGGCGACATCACGCCGAAGGAACTGGCTGACCAGTGGGCAGATTATCTGACCAAGGCACAGCAGAAGTTCCTCGCCAAGAAGTAACGGACCACCGGCGGCGGACCTGTCCGCCGCCTCCTTCCCTGTCTTGCGACGGCGCAACAAGCGCCGCAAAACGGATTTTGTCTGATGACCATGACTGCCGATACGCTGGAAAGGCACCAGGACAGGCGCCCCTGGCTGAAGCGCGTCGCCGATGCCTCCGAACCCTATCTCTACAGTGCGCCATCGCTGGTCCTGATCATTGCGGTGATGCTGGTGCCACTGGTGATCGGGGTGTCCTACGCGTTTCGTGACATCCAGCTGCTCAATCCCTTTTCGGGCGGCTTCATCGGGCTCGACCATTTCCGTGCACTCTCGCAAGATGCCGCTTTTTACGGTGCCTTGAAGAATACGCTGTTGTGGACGGGCGCCTCCGTCCTGCTGCAGTTCGTCTTCGGCCTCATCCTCGCGCTTCTGCTCGACAAGCCGTTCTGGGGCAGGGGTGTCGTGCAGGCTCTGGTCTTTCTGCCCTGGGCTGTCCCATCCTTCCTCGCCGGTCTGAACTGGGCCTGGCTCTTCAATCCCGTGATCGGCCCAATCCCGCACTGGCTGTTTGCGCTGGGGCTGATGAGCGAGCCTGCCAACATCCTCTCCGATCCGCAACATGCGATGTGGGGACCGATTATCGCCAATGTCTGGTGGGGCATCCCGTTCTTTGCGATCACCCTGCTTGCCGCATTGCAGGCGATTCCGCGCGATCTCTATGAGGCAGCCTCCATCGACGGCGCCGGCTGGTTCCAGCGGTTTCGTTCGATCACCTTGCCCTTCCTCGCGCCGACGATTGCCATCACCGTGCTGCTGCGCACCGTCTGGGTCTCCAACTTCGCCGACCTGATCGTCGTCATGACCGGCGGCGGGCCGGCCGACCGGACGCAGATCGTCGCGAGCTACATCTTCACGCAGGCCTTCAAGCGCCTGGACTTCGGCTATGCCTCGGCAATCGCACTGGTGCTGCTCGTCCTGCTGCTCGCCTACTCGATGCTGATCATCCTGCTGCGGCAGACCCTGCTGAACAAGGATTGATGCCATGAAGCGATCCCTTCTCCCCACCATCGCGCATCGCCTGGCCATTCTCTGCTACATCGTCTTTGCGCTGTTTCCGCTGTTCTGGCTCCTCAAGGTGTCGGTGACGCCGAACGACCTGCTCTATACGGAAGGCGTCCGGATGTGGCCTTCACGGACGACCTTTGAGCATTATTCCTTCGTCATCCAGCACAGTGCCTTCCCGACCTTCTTCAAGAACAGCCTGATCGTGTCGGCCTCGACCGCCGTCGTCGTGACAATCTGCGCTTCGCTTTCGGGCTATGCGCTGTCGCGCTTCAACTTCCGGGCGAAGTACTGGATCGTCGCCTTGATGCTGCTGACGCAGATGTTCCCGCTTGTCATGCTGGTTGCGCCGATCTTCAAGATCCTGACGCCACTGCACCTGACAAACAGCCTCACCGGCCTCGTCGTCGTCTACACCGCCTTCAACGTGCCCTTTGCCACCTTCCTGATGCAGTCGTTCTTCGACGGCATTCCGAAGGATCTCGAGGAGGCAGCGATGATTGACGGCGCAACGCAGTTTACGGCCTTCCGGCAAATCATCCTGCCGCTGACGTTGCCCGGCATCGCCGCAACGCTCGGCTTTGTCTTCACCGCTGCGTGGAGCGAACTGCTCTTTGCTCTCATGCTGATCAACGGCAACGACGCGGCGACCTTCCCGGTCGGGCTTTTGACCTTCGTTTCCAAATTCTCCGTGGATTTCGGGCAGATGATGGCGGCGGGCGTGCTCGCGCTCATCCCGGCCGGTCTCTTCTTCCTGCTCATCCAGCGTTATCTCGTCCAGGGCCTGACGGCCGGCGCGGTCAAGGGTTAATCAAAATGGCATCGATCGATATCCAGAACGTCAAGAAGGCCTATGGCCCCGTCAAAGTGCTGCATGACGTCGACCTCAGGATCAAGGACGGCGAGTTCGTCGTGCTTGTCGGCCCGTCGGGCTGCGGCAAGTCCACGCTGCTGCGCATGATCGCTGGCCTTGAGGACGTTACCGGCGGCGAGATCCGCATTGCCGGCAATCGCGTCAACGAGCTGCATCCGAAGGACCGCGACATCGCCATGGTGTTCCAGTCCTATGCGCTCTATCCGCACATGAATGTTGCCGGCAACATGAGCTACAGCCTGAAGCTTCGCAAAACCGCAAAGGAAAAGATCGCCAGCGCCGTCGGTGCTGCCGCCTCCAAGCTCGGCCTCGACCCGCTGCTCGAACGCCGGCCGAAGGCGCTTTCGGGCGGCCAGCGCCAGCGCGTCGCCATGGGCCGTGCCATCGTGCGCCAGCCGAAAGCCTTCCTCTTCGATGAGCCGCTGTCGAACCTCGACGCGCGCCTGCGCGAACAGATGCGCGCGGAAATCAAGAAACTGCATGGCGACCTGAAGGCGACGTCGATCTATGTCACCCACGACCAGATCGAGGCGATGACGCTCGCCGACAGGATCGTTGCCATGCATGGCGGTGTCGTGCAGCAGGTCGGCAGCCCGCTCGAACTCTACGATACTCCCGCCAACCTCTTCGTCGCCGGCTTCATCGGCTCGCCAGGCATGAATTTCCTGGACGCGACCTATACAGACGGCGGGGTCCGCCTGAAGGACGGAACGGTTGTCCCGCTCGCTGCGCCGCTATCGCTGACAAGCGGTGCTAAAGTCACGCTCGGCATTCGTCCGGAGCATGTTGTGATTGCCAGCGAGGGCGGTCTGACCGCGAACGTCGAATTGGTCGAGCCGACCGGCTTCGGCATCATCCTGCACCTGTCGCTGCACGGCCTGCCATTCAAGATCTTCACGCTCGACCGGGCCGCGTTGACATCCGGCCCGACAATCAACGTCTCGTTCCCCGCGCAGCATCTGCACGTCTTCGATGCCGATGGAACCAGGGCGAAGTAGGGCGAACAGCCTCAGCCGTGGGCGAGGCTGCCGCGCAGAACGGCGTTATCGAAGTCCGGCCTCGGCGTCGGAATGGCGACTGGTATCGCCGCGTCGGTGCTGACAGGTACGACAGCTTCCGTCGGTGCCGGAGGAGCCGGTTCCGTTCCCAAGGTCGCCACGGTCCCGGGCATCGGGATCGGCACAGGGACCGTCGTTGGAACAAGCGCCTCGAACTGCGCCGGCATCCTGCTGCGGCCCGGCAGATAGTTCATTGCAACTTCATATGCGGGCAAGGGTGCTGGCGTCTGCAGCGCGCCGTCCCGGCCACGCTTCTCGTAGAACGCATTGCCGCCGGCAATCGTCACGTAGTGCATGTTGCGATATGGAAATGACAGACCGTCCGTGTGAAAGAACATCGCGTCCTTGACGCCCGGATGCCGTTCGCCACGCAAGATTGCGTCAGCGGCGTCTGCCAGTTCAACCTCGGCGACAGGCTCGACCTCGCGCGTCATCACGCCAGGTGCAAACTGCCTCTGTTGGGCAACAACACCGCAGATTGAATCGGGATAGGCGCCCGACGTCAGACGGTTCATGACCACGGTTCCGACCGCCATGTAGCCGTCGCGATCAGAATGCTCGGATTCGAAGTACATTGCCCGCTTCAGGCAATCGCGATCCTTGGCCGTATAATTGAAGGTAACTTTGGTTGATTGCGCCGCGTGCGCCGCATTCCTGGGCTTGGTGGCTTCGCTCACCACCTTCGAAGCCGGTTGCTGTGCGGTCGTGCAGCCTGCAGCAGCCACGCCCGCGAGCAAAATCCCGGCGAGAGATTTTCCCAACGATGTATGCGCCCTCAATGTCAGGTGCCCCCTATTTAGAGTAGTAAGCCCTTCTCGATTAAGTGATCGCTTTCTTACCTGCGTTTCGGGTAAATTTCAAACCCAATTAGTATCACAATTTGATTTGGGCGCCTTTCGCCCGGCTGCGCAGGGTGATTCGCACTGCTGCCGCCCACCGAAAACAAAGAGATCTTCCATCGCCGGTAATGACCGCCAGGCGGATGCAACCACCGAAATCGGCCCGCGCGGCATGCTGATTCGTACCGTTATCGACCGCGTGGACCCGTCACTATGAAGCCGGCCGGAACAACTTCCACCGTGTCGGTCTGAAGGCGATCCGCGTCCGATCGAGCGTCCCTGCCTGCGAAGGCGACAGTTCGAGTTCGATGGGCGGATGTCCCTTGCCGATGTCGACCTCGATATGGCGCGTGCCGGCAACGCGCCGGCTTGTCGTCAGCAGACCGGCGATGCAACCGCCGCAGCCGTCCCGCAACTCGATATCGTGCGGCCGGAAGTAAAGCTGGGCGTCTCCATCTGCTTCGCTCTCGACCTTCAGCCCGAGCGGCCGGTCCTCGAACCAGATCTCGCCGCCATTGACCCGCACGTCGAGACAGTTCGACTGTCCGACAAAGCCAAAGACGAAGGGAGAGTTTGGGTTGTCGTACACCTCGTCGGGTGTTCCGATCTGCTCGATCGCGCCCTGGCTCATGACAACCACGCGGTCGGCAAGCTCCATTGCCTCGTCCTGGTCGTGCGTGACGAAGACGGTGGTGTGGCCGGTGCGATCATGGATCTCGCGCAGCCATTTGCGCAGATCCCTGCGCACCTGGGCGTCGAGCGCGCCGAAGGGCTCGTCAAGCAGAAGAACGGTCGGCTCAACCGCCATGGCGCGCGCAAGCGCCACGCGCTGACGCTGGCCGCCGGAAAGCTGGGCCGGATAGCGCTTCTCCAGGCCGGAGAGTTGAACGAGGTCGAGAAGCTCCAGAGCCCGCCTGCGGATCTCAGCCTTGGGCGGACGCCGCGCACCATCGCGCACTTTCAGGCCGAAGGAGACATTGTCGAGCACGGTCATATGCCGGAAGAGGGCATAATGCTGGAACACGAAGCCGATATTGCGCTGCTGCACGGTTTTTTTCGATGCATCCTCGTCGCCGAAATAGATCGACCCTCCCGTCGGGCTCTCGAGACCGGCAATAAGACGCAGCAAGGTCGTCTTGCCGGAACCGGAGGGTCCCAGCAGCGCAATCAGTTCACCGGAGTGTATGTCGAGCGAGACGTCGTGCAGCGCGGGAAAGCGTTCGAATTCCTTGCGCAGGTTTTGTACGCGAACTTCCATTCCAATTCCTTCAGTGCCGTCGGCTGGCGGCGATTTCTTCACTGTATCGCAGCTCGAGCAGCGTCTTTAAAACAAGGGTCACGAGCGCAAGCAAGGCAAGCAGGGTGGCGACGGCAAACGCGCCGGTGAAATTGTATTCGTTATAGAGAATTTCCACCTGCAGCGGCATGGTGTTCGTCTGTCCCCGGATGTGACCGGAGACCACAGAAACGGCGCCGAACTCACCCATGGCGCGGGCGTTGCAGAGCAGTACGCCGTAGAGCAGACCCCATTTGATGTTCGGCAAGGTCACATGCCAGAAGGTCTGCCAGCCACTGGCCCCGAGCGATATCGCCGCCTCTTCGTCACCCGTCCCCTGTTCCTGCATCAGGGGGATCAGCTCGCGCGCCACGAAGGGAAAGGTGACGAACATGGTCGCGAGAATGAGCCCCGGAACGGCAAACAGGATCTTGATATTGTAGGCGCTCAGCCAATGACCAAGATAGGTATTGGCACCAAGCAGCAGGACGAAGACCAGTCCCGAAATGACCGGCGAGACCGAAAAGGGCAGGTCGATCAACGTCGTCAGAAGAGCCTTGCCCTTGAACTCGAACTTGGCAATCGCCCAGGCGGCCGCCACTCCAAAAGACAGGTTGAGAGGCACGCTGACACCCGCGACGATGAGGGTCAGGCGAATGGCGGAAAAGGTCTCCTCGTCCTGCAGCGCCTCGATGAACGGTCCCGCCCCCTTGCGGAAGGCTTCGACGAAAACGGCTGCCAGGGGCAGAAGCAGGATCAGCGTCAAGAAAAGGAGCGAGACAAAGATCAGCGTCCGCCGTGCGAACCGGTGTTCGGTAACGGCGGAGCCCACCTTTGTCGGAGCGCTGGTATCAAGTGCCATAACCATATCTCCGTCTGCTCCAGCTCTGGATGAGGTTGATGATCAGCAGCATGGCAAACGAAATGACCAGCATCACGGCCGCAATGCCCGTGGCAGCTGCATAATTATATTCTTCGAGCTTGATGACGATCAGAAGCGGCGCAATCTCCGAACGGAACGGAAGATTGCCGGCAATAAAGATCACCGAGCCATACTCGCCGACGCCGCGGGCGAAGGCGAGCGCAAAACCCGTCAGGACAGGTGGGGCTAGGCCCGGCAGCAAAACGCGGAAGATCGTCTGCAGGCGCGTGGCGCCAAGCGTTGCGGCAGCTTCTTCCACCTCCTTGTCGATCTCCTCCATGACGGGCTGGACCGTCCGCACGACGAAGGGAAGGCCGACGAACACCAGGGCAATGACGATACCAAGCGGCGTGAAGGCGATCTTGATGCCGAGTGGTGTCAGGAACTGGCCGATCCAGCCATTCGGCGCATAAAGTGTTGCGAGCGCAATACCGGCCACGGCGGTCGGCAATGCAAACGGCAAATCGACCATGGCATCTATGATGCGTTTGCCAGGGAAGCGGTAGCGCACGAGCACCCAGGCCAGAACGACGCCGAAGGCGGCATTGAGGCAGGCGGCTGCAAAGGCGGCTCCAAAGCTGATGCGAAGAGCACTCAGCGTACGAGGATTGAAGGCAATGGCCAGGAATTCTGTCCAGCCGAGCTCGCTCGACCGCCAGGCAAGGCCCGAAAGCGGAACGAGGATCAGAAGGGTGAGCCAGGTCAAGGTAAGGCCGAGCGCCATTCCAAAGCCTGGAATGACGCTCGGCCGTCTGAACCGCCACCGCGTGGGGCTATATGCTTTCATGCGACGTATTATTGTGCCGGCTTGTAGATTTGGTCAAATACGCCGCCATCGCCGAAGAATTTCGGCTGCGCGTCCTTCCAGCCGCCGAAATCATCGATTGTCGCCAGCTTCAGGTTCGGGAAGCGCGCAATGTCTGCCTTGTCGGCAACTTCGGGCTTGATCGGCCGGTAGAAGTGCTTGGCAGCAATCTTCTGGCCTTCGTCCGAATAGAGATAATTCAGATAGGCTTCAGCGAGCTTGCGGGTGCCCTTCTTGTCGACGTTGCCGTCAACGACGGCGACCGGCGGGTCCGCGCGGATCGAGAACGCCGGGGTGACGATCTCGAACTGGTCAGGACCGAGTTCTTCCAGGGAGAGATAGGCCTCGTTCTCCCAGGCAAGGAGGACGTCGCCGAGGCCGCGCTGCACGAAGGTCGTTGTTGCGCCGCGCGCACCGGTGTCGAGTACCGGGACATGCTGCAGGAGCTTTGTTACATATTCCTGTGCCTTGGCGTCATCGCCGCCATTGGCCTGCTTGGCCCATGCCCAGGCGGCCAGGAAGTTCCAGCGCGCGCCCCCCGACGTCTTCGGGTTGGGCGTGATGACCTGGACATCATCCTTCACCAGATCAGCCCAGTCCTTGACGCCCTTCGGATTGCCCTTGCGCACAAGGAAGACGATCGTGGAGGTGTACGGCGTCGAGTTATTCGGGAACTTGGTCTTCCAGTCGGCAGGGATCTTTCCAGTCTTCTTGGCAATCGCGTCGATATCGCCCTCGAGGGCGAGGGTTACGACATCGGCATCAAGCCCGTCGATGACAGAACGCGCCTGTGCGCCGGACCCACCATGAGAAGCCTTGACGGTGACCGCTTCACCGGTGTCCTTCTGCCACTTCGCAGCGAAGGCGGCGTTGAAATCCTTATACAGTTCTCTCGTCGGATCGTAGGATGCGTTGAGAAGCGTCTGATCCGCGAGTGCGGGAGCGACAGACCCGATAGCGACGCTGCCTGCCAGCGCCACAGCCGCGAGAAGCCGTGTGATCCTTGTGGACTGCATGGAAACCTCCTTCGTTGATGGCCGAAACTCTACCAAGTCAGTCGTATAATGAAACGAAGAATGTTTCTGTTCCTCCCTCAACTCTGGAATGGCATCCCATTTGGAAGCCACTTTGGAAATGGACTTGCTCCCTCGGACACGCCGAACCTTCAAGTGCACCACCGGAACACGGCCCGTCTGCGGTCGCTTATCCTCATCGATATTGCCTGAATCGGGTCGGATGCACCGGCGGGGGGCCACCGAATGGTCGAGAGGCATTCGGTGCGATCCTGTCTGCCGGGTCCGGGCGGCAGCCGGGCCTGCGGCGTTGGCACACCGAGCCAAATCGGAGCGATCTACCGGTTCGTCAAAGACGCGAATCCGCCAGGAAATCAGAATAGAGTTCTTCGACGGTCCTGGCCTTGCGCATGGCTGCAAGAACCCCCGGCGCCTGCAGCTGACGCGCTATAGCCGCCAGCACGTTCAGATACTCGCCGCGGTTGGCCTCGCCAAACAGAAGCGCGAAGGCAATGTCTGTCGGCACGTCGTCGACGGCCTCGAAATCGAGTGGCCGCGCAAAGCGCACGAGCAAGCCACGCGGATGTGTCAGCCCTTCGACGACAGCGTGCGGAACCGCGACACCATTGCCGATCCCCGTCGATCCAAGGCTCTCACGGCTCTCCAGAGCCTGGAGTATCTTCCTCTCCTCGACATGGAAGGCGATGGCGGCTTTCTCAGCAATATTCGCCAGCGCCTTCCATTTCGTCGCCACCGACACGCCTATGAAGGTGTGCTCGGGACGGATGATCATCGAAAGGTCCATGAAGTCTCTCTTGTCGTTCGTGCGTGCGGGTCCGGGGATCGGCCAGGACTGTCGCTGTCGCCAGCCGGTTTCGTGGGTCGCCTTGCCCCGCGTTCATAGGCTCAGACGGGATAAAGGTTCGAGCGTGATAAACGACTACAAATATAAGCACCGCATAAAGATCACCCAAGCTTCCAACCACTGATCGAGGAAAATTCAGGCCAGTGCCCAGTTTCTAGAAATGAATTGATCGGCGGTTCCCGTACCATCGTCAGCGATAAATCTCGTCCGGCCCGGCTGATCCGACCTCAAACAAATGAGCATTTGAACTTTTATTGAGCAAAAGCCTTCTAGATCCGATTGAATGCGAAGGCTTCGGATCATATAGTCCGTCCAAAGCCGCCGCTCCCAGACAAGAGCGGGCGCCAACCGGGAAGGAAACACACAAATGGCCAAAGTCCGCGCGCTGGTGCTCGAGCGCCAGCATGAACTCGCGCTTCGCGACATCGATTTGCCAATGGAGACAGGCCCGGGACAGGTGAAGATCAGGATCCACACGGTCGGGGTTTGCGGCTCCGATGTACATTACTACACCCATGGCAAGATCGGTCCCTTTATCGTCAACGAACCGATGGTGCTCGGACACGAAGCGGCCGGCACTGTCATTGAGGTCGGCGCCGGCGTCACGCATCTGAAAGTCGGCGACCGCGTCTGCATGGAGCCCGGTATCCCCGACCCCAATTCCAAGGCGAGTCGCCTTGGAATGTACAATGTCGACCCGGCCGTTACCTTCTGGGCCACTCCGCCGGTCCACGGGGTGCTGACATCAGAAGTCGTCCATCCGGCCAATTATACCTACAAGCTTCCTGATGGCGTCAGCTTCGCAGAAGGCGCCATGGTCGAGCCCTTCGCGGTCGGGATGCAGGCCGCAGCCAAGGCGAAGATCAGCCCTGGCGATACGGCCGTCGTGCTTGGTGCCGGCCCGATCGGCACGATGGTGGCGATTGCCGCTCTTGCCGGCGGCTGTGCTCGCGCTGTCGTTGCTGATCTGGCCCAACCAAAGCTCGACATTGCCGCCCAATATCAGGGTGTCATCCCGGTCAATATCCGCGAGAGGAACCTCGTCGAAGAAGTGGCACGCCTGACGGATGGCTGGGGCGCTGATGTGATCTTCGAATGCTCCGGCTCGCCAAAGGCCTGGGAAACCATCATGGAACTGCCCCGTCCGGGCGGCGTCATCGTCGCCGTCGGTCTGCCGGTCAATCCGATCGGCTTCGATGTCTCGACGGCCTCGACAAAGGAAATCCGCATTGAGACCGTGTTCCGCTACGCACACCAATACGAGCGTTCGATTGCGCTGCTCGGCTCCGGCCGTGTCGATCTCAAGCCGCTGATCTCGGAGACGTTCAGCTTCGAGGATTCCATTGCCGCCTTCCATCGCGCCGTCGAAGCGCGTCCGAGTGACGTGAAGCTGCAGATCGTGATGGGGTAGGGCGCTTCGCAGGCTCTGTTGCGTTCATTCGGCGCGAACCTGCCTGCGGCGCCGACACCGATATTGCGATTTGCCTACTGCGACAGAACTCCCTCGGCGTCGCTCCAGGCGCATTCGAATGCCAGCACCGGCTTCGAAAAGCCCTTGAGACGTCGGCGCGCTGCGTTGGCGAAAAGATCGGAGGCTCCGTGCTCCCTGAAGATATTCTCCGATACGAGTATCTGATCGACTCCGGCTGCCGCGCAGAGCCGAGCGGCGAGCTGCACCGTCGAGCCGAAGAGATCGTGGCTGTCTTCGATCGGCTCGCCGCAATCAAGTCCGATACGAACGTGAATGGGTTCCGGCGTTCCGCTGTTATAGCTGGTGAATTCGCGCTGGATGCTCATGGCACAGCCAACGGCGGCGTGCGTCGAAACAAACGAGGCCATGATCCCGTCGCCGGTATGCTTCACTTCCCGACCCTCGCATTGTGCCAGGCAACGGCGCACGATCGCATCATGCGCTCGCACCAGTTCCGCAGCCATGCGGTCGCCAAGGCGTGATGTCATCTCCGTCGAGCCCACGATATCGGTAAACAGGATCGCCCTGTGCCCGGCATCCCTTTCGGCATCGGGCTGGCCGGCCTTCTGCTCGGGCTCGTGAATGCGCCCAAGGAATGCCTCGACCGCCGACAACGCCACCTCGACCACTTCACCGGCGATAAATCCATGTGCCTCGCGATGCACGCATTGCGCGGTCTCGGCGTCCGGCGCATCGATCAGGCAGAACGCCGTTCCGCGCCGCTGGTCATACCAATAGGTGAGGAACTTTACCCCATACCGATCCTCGACAGCCAGATCCTTGCGATGCGCCTCGGCAATGTCTTCGGCGGATGTCCCCGCAAGATCATGCCGGTCCATGAAGATAGCCACGTGCGTGCGTCCTTCGGAGAGCCCCTCAGCATTGGCGCCATCTTACGCCGTTGGCACCGTCAGGTCCACATGAGGGGATGCTGGCGCGTCGGCGGGCGCCCCCGGACGCCTTGCTGACAGAGGCCGGCCGCTGGATACTCACACCGCAGATCGCGGAAAACATGGCCGCTGGCCGACGTCAGAAAACGCAGCCTCGTGCCTCAAGCCGCATCTTTCTTCTCAGTATGATTTCGTTGCTTTTGCCTGAGTTTTTCGCTTTTGCTATCAGCTTTGCGCAGGCCTTCGGACTGAGCCTGGATTGACTGTCAGGCGCAACATATCCGCTTTGTTGTTGCGGGGCAGTGGGCGGAGCAGCAAGAACCGGATTAAAGGTGAGTGCGGCCACGGCACTGAACGCGATCCCAAATACCAGGTGCCTTTTCAACGCGACCTCCCTATTGATTGGTTGTTGAGGATAGGTTGCAAGCTCGCCTTTGGCCGTCAGTCGTGGTCAAGCAGGGCGTTCCAGCTATCCTGCACTCATTTTTTCGACTTCGCGGAATACTGACTGGTCAAGTTTCCGCCGAGGTTCGAATTGGACAGCGGCCGGTAGCGTTCGGCGAGCCGTGTCGCTTTCTCACTTTGCCGAAACTTCAGATAGGGCTCCAGCCATGCGATCTGGAAGGGTTCGAGTTTTTCCTTGCCAGTCGAAAATGTCTGTTCAGTGCCTGCCTTGGCCGCAGCCAGCTCTGGCTTCTGGAGTGCGGACAGCGTGAAATCAACGATCCGGTCGAGCTTGCCCTGGCATACGTTGAAACTGTCGTTGAACTTCGCATTCAGGAGTGCCGCATTGACGACAAGAGGACCCACCGCATGAAGCTGGTAATGGAGCGCCTTGTCGCCCCGCTTCATCTCCAAGGGCAGTCCGCCGTCATCGTCTGCCGAGCATATGACCATCTCATTCGTCTTTGCGCCCCAACTGGAAAGCTGGTCATTGTCTGTCGCAACTCCGATCTGGCCGACGGCGAGGCCTGCCCAGGCCCGCAAATTGTTTCGCGAAGCCATTTTCGGCGCGTCTTCGTCGAAGAATGTCATGAGCTCCACGCCGAGAGACTGAAGCCAGGTTTCGATTGCCTTCTTCTGTTCGTCGTCGGGCGGCGTGACGGCCTTCGCGTCGTGGTAGGATATTGCCATTCCCGCCAGTCGCGGCGAGATCGCAAGCTTGGCATTGAGCGTGCCGAGGTCGGAAAGGGCGCCGGCATCCGCCCAAGTCGACAGCGCACGATACAAACAGCGGTTCGTTTCGTCCCGCGTCGAAGCCTTCGGCGACTGGTCGGAAAGATTTGCCAGGCTCCTGACATAGACGTCGATCGGCTTCAACGCCTTGTCGACGGCCGCATCTGCATTCTCGTCGATGTCGGAACGAGACTTGTCATTGCTTTCATATCGGCTGCCCAACTCCAGGCTGACCACAGGTTTTCCGACGCTGGGGCACTTTACGGCCGCCAGCGCGTAGGGCGGTGCAGCAAGCAGGCCCATTGTCATGATGATAGATGGCAACTGCCACTTTCGGCGCCGATCGACGTGACCTTCGCATGGTGTCCAAAACCGAATGGTCTGCATGTCAATTGGCCTTCATTGTCATGACAACGAGCATTTCCTTGGCCTCCTTGTTGCCCAGGCTTGCCGCCTTTTCGAGCCACGTCCTGGCCAGCGAGAGGGATGGGGTGGTGCCAATACCGAACGCGTAGTTTCTGGAAAGCAGCACCATTGCTTCGACGTCACCCTTGCCGGCTGCCTTTTGGAACATATCCTGGGCGACCACCGCGTCTTCGGGACCGTCCATCCTGGCAAGCTGGAGCTTGCCAAATTCCCTCATGCCGACGGGATCGCCAGCTGCAGCAGCATCGTGAAACAGTGTCGCCAGGTTCACGCGCGCCAACACCTGCTGCTGTATGGCCTTGTGTGACCTCTCAAGCCGCGACAAGCTGTCAAGAATCTGCGCAGGCGAGGCCTTGCTGATCGTGGCAACCATCAGGTCGACCGCTTTTTCCTGGGAGTAATTGGGGCCCGCGGCGTCCAGGTAGGCCTTCAGCAGATACTGCTGGGCCTTTGCGTCGCCGCCCAAGGCCGCGACTTCAAACAGCCGCATGGCATTGGCCTGCATATCGGGCTGTGGGATCCGCTGGAACGTCTCGCCGAGCAGCCTTGATCTCCACGGCTTTCCTGCAGAAAACGCCTCTGCAACCGTCATCCATTTGACGGCATCCGCCGCCTGATTGAAGGAGAAATAGGCGCTGGCCATCGAAAGTGCCGAGTCGAAAGAGCAATCGATTCTACCCGCCGCCCGGGCAAGATAGCTCCGTTTTTGTTCGACGTCGGAAACCTGTCCGGCCGCGAAGATCATTGCCTCCGTATCACCACGAGCTTCGATAGCGTCGCTATAGTCCCGGTAGACGTCGGCAGCCGATGTCGACGGGCCCGACTTTGTTGCAAGAAGCTGCAGGGCGGCTCCCGATCCGCCTGCCGCTTCGGCATGAAGGAAATCTCCCGCCGTCTTAACCAGTTTCGCGTCTTGACCAAAAGAGGTCAGGATAAGATCGGCGGCGGCTGTCTTTGCACCCCGGCCGCCGGCTTGCGCCGCTTCCAGCAGCATTTTCAAGGCAACCTTCTTGTTGTCTACGCCGTCGTCCGCCTGCAGCATTAGAACTGCGTAGGCGGTCTTCGCGTCGGGATTTTGCGCAACGCGTTTTTCCCATTCGCCGATCGCCTCCGGGGTAGCCTTCGACGTCTTGAGATACCAGAGATACCCCGCAATGAAATTGGACTGCCCGTTCAAGGCGCCCGACTGCAGGCTCRCCGTTTCGGCGGTGCTGGGATGCTCGACAAGATCTCCGATGGTCTTGACAGACCACCCGGCATTGAGTGCCTCCTTTGCGGTCGCCGACCAGTATTGGGCCTTCTCGATCTGCGGACCGTCGGGGGCATGGCAAAGGTAGGCATCTCGAAGGTCGGCCATCGTGTCCGTCCGGCCATAGCTATCGAGCAATTCGAGGAGCAGATTTATGCCCTCGTCGAACTGACCGTCGGTGGCACTGTGTTGAAGACGGATCAGAGCCAAACTGCGGATTGATGTCATGTCCCGGCGCTCGGCGCCCTTCACGAAAAAGTCCGTCGCTGTTTTCTCTGCCCGCCAGTAGCCGCTTTCCTCGATGGCGAGATTGCCAAGCTTGGCAAAAGCCCAGCCTGGTGGGTCCGGGAGTGCAGCGAGTTCATTCAATGCGTGGCGGTATTTTTCGCGCGCGCCTTGCTGATCGGAGTCTTCGTAGAGATTTGCAAGTTTGATCAGGCTGTTTCGATGACCCGCGGCGACGGCAAGCTGATAGTAATACTCGGACTTGGCCAGATCCTTTGGAACAATCGCCCCAACCTCATAGAGGTGCCCGAGTTCAGACTGCGCGGCAACCACGCCCTTGTCAGCGGCAAATTGGAGATAGTGGATCAGCAGATTGTTGTCCTTGGTAATCTCGGAGCTGTCGAGATGGTAACGGGCAACATTCCAGGCTGCGTTTCCATCTCCAAGATCGGCGGCAAACCGCAACCACGCCTCAGAAATACGGCGATCGGCGGCGACCACTTCTCCCTTTTCGTACTCCCGGGCGATGCGCGTGACGCGGTCACATATTCCGTTGTCGAGCTTACCAACCATCGCGCCAAAGGCCATCGTTACGGCCAGCGACGGATCGACACTCCAGCCCTGGATCTGCTGACCCTCGAGATTTCTCTTGGCCAGCTCCAGAAGGGCGTTCGGGTTGCCGCCGTAGGCGGCTGCCACGAGATATGAAAGGGCCTTCTTCTCATCCTGCTTTGCGCTTACACCATCAAGCATCAGTTCAGCAGCAAGATAGAGGCTCTTCGGGGTGTTCGCCTCTGCGCGACTGATCAGCTGTTCAACCATCTTGCTCTGACGCAGCTCGTCAGTCTTTCCGGCGCGCAGGTAGAGTGTAATCTCCTCAGCGGCAACATCGTCTGCCTTCATTCCGGGGTCGATCGTGGGCAGAAGTTCGATCATCCGTTTTATGATCGGAAAATACTGTTGCGGGTCGATGTCGCGCAGGCGCTGAGCCTCCCTCAGAACAAGCCAAGGCTGTTGCTTCGGCAGCGCCTTTCTGTCCCAGGCAAGCCAGCGACCGACGACATCGCTGTCCTGTGAGCGCTGTTCGCAAATGGGTTTCAACTCAATCGCCGGAGGCAGAAACTCAACGGCAACCGGCTTTGCAGCAGCGGATGCGGCCCCCAAAACGGCAACCACGCCCGCTGCCACACCGAGATGGCTGATCCACAGAACTGAGAAACGCAAACGCCCGGTCACGATTGGATCTCCTATTGATTCAGGTAATTTTCTAATGCGATGACGCGGTAGTTGCCGGCGCTGCCGGAAAGAACAATCGTGAAGCCCGAGCGCCTCTTGAGATCCACCTTGCTGGTTTCCGCTACAGTCTTCCCGCCTTCCTGGATGGCAAAGCTCAAGCTCAGTGGTGCTCTCAGCGATACGCTTTGAGCCTCTCCCTGCGCCACTGCCTTCAGTGCGGTGGCCTTGGCAGCCGGAACCACGAGATCCACCGCTTTCAAATCGCTCAGATTGTAGAGATAAACCTGTGCCTTCGACGGATCGTCCTTGACCGCATCCGTGTAAAGCTTCGTCTGCCCATCTGCCAGGGCGGCGTATGTGTAGTATTTTCCGGGTTCGGCCGTCACCTTGGCTGTCTTGGCCCCCAGGGACATCTCCACTTCGCCCGGCTTCACGTTGACGTAGGGTGAGACGCCATCGCTAAAATTCTCGATGGATGCCCCCGCAATGATGGCTGAAGAGGCACTTGCGTCAAGAACTCGAATGAAGGAGGAATTCGGATCCATCGGCTTGCCGTAGAGGCCAGAGTCCTGGGCTAGCCCCGCTGAATAGGTTGAGGCAACCAGAAGAGTTCCTGCGGCGAATATTCCAAAGGCACGAGCCCTATCCATCAGATTATCCTCCTCTTGTGTTGCAGATGCCGACCGACACTTCCTTCGCCGACATGCGATCAAACTCAAGGTTCAGTTTTTGCGATGCCTGTACTCCAAAGTAGCGCACAGGAAAGTAATACCGCCCGGTGGAAATCATCCTGTCCGCACGCCGAATGCTGCTCTCGAACATGTGGCCGTCATTCAATCGGAAGCGTAGGGTTGCCTGTCGACTGCGGTCATCGCCGGAATACACGTATATTACTGCCGAATCCGGAATTTTGCTGCCATCCTGAAGGGCGATTTCGAGCGTACTGTCGCCAACGGTGGAAATCTCGTCGGGCTCGATCTCGTGGCAACTCTGGCCAGCCGCCGTCCTCAACTCGAGCAGGGGCGCATCACCAAATTTTCCGAGACTGTTGTAGATCGGGTTTTCCCAGATGAGAAAGCGCGGTCGCGACTCTGCGAAGTTTTTCGACGTCAGATAGGATGTAATTGATCCGAACTGATTGCCGCCCGAGATCGAATAATTCGTAACCGGGGAGGAGAGCGCTTGCGAGAGGAAGCCCGCAAAGTTGGACGCAGCCAGATCCGAGTAACTCGTTCCCACCAGCGCTACAGCGCCCTTCGAGGCGCCGTCTCCAAAGATATCGAGCCCGGCATCTCCGGCTGCCACCTCTGTCGTCGTAAACGCATCGGTTTCCGGCAATGGCAGGGCCTGTTTGCAATTCGCCTGCAACAGGCGGCGCATCGTTGAGATGATTGCTTGGCGCCCTGCGGGTTTGGTCTCGAATGAAGCCTTCGCGAGATCATTGACACCCGGAAGTTGCTGGATCACGGCCGCAATCCCATCTGCCGCTGCGCGAGCTCCTGAAGAGGTCCAGTGAAAGTCCGCTTGAAAGAACGGTGGCTCCTGACCTCCTGCGCGCTTCATCGCACCGAGAACATCGACCGTTACCACCCCGTGGTCGCGAAGGCGCTTGATGACATCGTCATAGACGCGCTTTGCCACGTCGTAGTCAAAACCATAGTCGCCCGCCTCGCGCGGCAGATACTCGGGCATCACCAGACTTTTTGTCGGAATTGGCACATAAACGAGCGTCGTTCCACCTGCTTCCAGAGCCTCCGAGAGTGCGGCCATTTGACTGGCCGTATGCTCGGAAAGTTGCTGCTCCATTCGCAGATCCGCGATCGTCCGATAGAAATACCCCTGACTGCCTTCCACGACGCTCAGTTGCTTGTCGGTCTCAAGGTTCGCACAGCCGAAGTTTGATTCCGCTTTGGCTGTCTGGGCCAGCACCAAGACGCCCAGTGCACATAGGACAACGCAGGGCCACCGCGACGATTTTGTCAGAGGATGCCTCATTGACTTACCTCGATCGGATTGACGGGCGCAGCGTCGAGTTGCCGGAGCACTGCCGCGGCCACTGTCTTGACACTCAGTTCAGGTGACTTTTCGGCGATTTCCAGATATCTGCGGGCCTCGGATTTTTCGTCTTCGTCCAGCAGACCTTCCGAGATCATCGCGATGGCTAGATCAAGCGCGACTTTGCTGTCGCCACCTTTTGCGGCCTCGCGTCGCAGTCGTTCGGCTTCCTGCGGGTTGGTGCCGAACGGCTCCCCGGCGGCATAGAATTTGACAAGCGCGTCGATTGCGACGGGGTTCCTGCGCGCGGCGTGCTGAAGCAGTGTCGCCTCTGCCTGGTCAAGGCGGACCTTGCTGACACCATCGCTGGCGCTCTTGAGCTGTCTTGCAAGCGGCGCAACCGCACCCGCCCTGCCGGTGGTGCAGGCGATTGTATAGTAGTGGATGGTATCCGCGTTATGGGCGGGATTTGTCGAGAGCCGTTTTGCGACGTAAAGCGCTGCCAGGCCATCGCCACGATCCGCCAACAATTGAAGCTCCCTGTAGGACACTTTTCGGTGGCCTATCATGCGCTTGCGAATTCCCTGAAGCTGGGCGCTGTTGAGCTGATCGGTGCGCGTTACTCCCTGATTAAATCCGCGTCGATAACGGCGTTCGTCGGCTTTCGATTTCCTGGTCTCGACCTTGGTGTTCTTGGGTTGGGTAACCGCGCCCGACTGGGTAACCGCGCCAGCGTCGCTGCCAGCGATGCATATCGCGATGCCAAGAGCGATCAGACTCGCGGTCCTGAGCATCCTGTTACTCCTTCGTCTTGAGATCGTCCGACTTCCACAACGCCGGATCGGTCAAGTAGCGGATCGGAAATTCCCATATGACGGTCTCTGGCCAACTCGTGCCGTTTGCGTTGGACAAGAACTTGTGCATTGGAAAAACCGGTCCTCGACCGACCTCGGCGACATTGAGGACGTTCGATCCCAGTGCCGCTTCAAGATAAGAAGCGAATGACCAAGCCTCGTTGGCACTGTAACTTGTCCCGACCAGAACCGTTGGAAAGCTCTCGTCTGCCAGAATGTCATTTAGCGCGTCGGACCCGGTTTGCGACGCTGTTTGCGGCGTGATGCTTTCATCAGCCAGCCCGATCGCAGCCGCAAGCGCCCTACCGGTGACGAATTTGACCAGGTCGCCCCGCACGTCCTCGGCTGGGGCATCATTCAGTGCATATTGCGCCATGGGGGAAACACCCGCCCTGGCCCCGGTAGCGTCGGCGACGGCCTTGGCACCAAGCGGCGTCCAATGCGTGTCGGTCTTCAGAAAAACCGATCCCCTCGACTTCATCTCAAGAAGCGCCGCTCTTGCGTCTACAAACTCAATATTCGCCGAAGCCATGGCACGGGTGAAGTCCAGATAGCGATCCCGGGAAATCTCGGCGTAACGAGGATCTGCAAGGTGCTCGCGATAGACATCGTTCTTGGCTGGAAGCGGAACAACAATCAGGCGTACGCCGTGTGAGCGCAACGTCGCCGCGATCTTGGCTATTTCCCTTGTGGCGTCGCTGATACCGGCTTCAGCGCTCGCGGCACCGCGAAATTCCTCGTCCGAAAACAGCCATCCTTCCTTTCCGACGATAACGCCGCGGCGGCCCTCCCCAAGGACCATGTACCTGGCTGCACCGATCAGATCGAACGCGAGTTCCCGGTGGGGAAGCTCAGTCTTGTAGAGCGCGTCGAGCCCGTCTCCGAGCATGCCGTGGCTCAGGGAGCCGCCATCGGTTGGCAGCCGTGAAAAGGCGCCGGCAATCTTATCTCGGATGTCGACATTGGCGAAGGCCGCATAGCCGAACAGCAAGGCGGGAAGCAGGAATTTTGTAATCGGTATTGCGCGTTCAAACATGGCACCACCCTCAGAATTGAAAATAGAGGAAGGGAGTCTGGCTGGATTCCGCGAGCTTCAGAATGGTGACCGTGGCGAGCAAGGAAAGCAGCAGTGGCATGACGATCGACTGGCGCATCACGGCGGCGCCGTCACCTGCCGGTGCTGCAATGTTTGTTTGCCTGAGCGATCCCATCATCGGCTCGATGGCCACCACGAAACACGCAACGGCCAGCGTCAACATTGCCTCATGCGTGACATCGAGAAGCGTGTCGGCACGAATTCCCAGCCCGTTTTGACCGAGCATGCCGCCATAAAGGGCAAAAGCATCGGCCACGCTGTCGGCGCGAAACATCACCCAGCCTAGCAACACGACCAGCAAGGTCCCTGGCAGGGCGATCCACCTGGTGTCGGCGATCCTGTTCCAGCCAGTCGCACGCTCAAGCGCAAGCCATCCGCCGTGCCATCCACCCCAAAGCACGAACGTCCAGTTTGCTCCATGCCACAGGCCGCCAAGCAGCATGACCAGAACCAGATTGATATAGGTGCGCGTCGGGCCGAGCCGACTACCGCCCAACGGAATGTAAAGGTAGTCACGAAGCCAGCTCGACAGGCTGATGTGCCAGCGACGCCAGAATTCGGTTATGCTGCGGCTGATGTAGGGGTTGTCAAAGTTTGGTCGGAACTGGAAACCGATCATCAGCCCGAGGCCGATTGCCATGTCGCTATATCCCGAAAAGTCAAAATACAGCTGCATCGCGTAGGCGATCGCGCCGAGCCAGGCCTCCGCCATGGTCGGATGCGAGCTTGCAAAAACGGTGTTGGCAATGGGCGCGATGGGATCGGCAAGCAGCACCTTCTTTGCAAGGCCTATGACGAACAGGGACGTGCCGTCCGTGAACTTCTCGAGCGTATGCTGCCTCGACTGGAACTGGCCGGCGAGATCCCTGAAGCGCAAGATGGGGCCTGCTATCAGCTGCGGAAAGAGGGCCTTGTATGCGGCGAGGTCGATGAAATTGCGGGTTGCAGGCGTGTCACGCCGATAGACGTCGACCAGATAGCTGATCGACTGGAAGATATAGAAAGAGATACCGATCGGAAGGATGAGGCGCCAGTGAACGCCAAGGCCGTGCGCATCGGTTCCCATCAACTCGGCGAAGCTGTCGATAAAGAAATTAAGGTATTTGAAGATGCCGAGCACAGCCAGGCACCCGGCAATCCCAATGGTTAGGAAGAGCTTGGCATGGCGGCTACCGAGATTGCGCTCGACCAGGATCGCAAAGGTGTAAACCCAGACGGTCGTTCCGAACAAAAGAACAAGGAAGTCCATACGCCACCACGCGTAGAAGACATAGGATCCCAAAAGGATCGTGACGGAGCGGCCCCGCATGGGCGTCAAATAATAGACCGCCAGGAAAACTGGCAGAAAGAGAAACAGGAAGACTTCGGAGGAGAATACCATTTTGATTCATCCCCCCTTTCCTGCGCAGGCAGCAAGGTCGACAGCGGAAAACGCCGCGAGAGCTGGCTGGTTGTCGATTGTTTTTCCCGCAAGACGAAATTCGCCAGGCTGCCTTGACGCGTCGAAAGCCAGCAATTGGCCGACGCTACCGGCAAATTCACCGACGCCGAGGCGCGGCATTTGCCTGTCGAAATCATTTCCCACCAGAACCACGGATCCGACCCCTGATCCAGCCAGGCCCGCTCGGTTTTCTCTGAACGCATTGCGGGATACTTCGAGCGGCATGCCGTGATACTGGTCGTCGACCGAAAGGCCTGCAAAGCCATTGCCTACGAAGTGGTTTTGACGAACGTGGCTGTGAAGCGCCGTGCGCATGGCAACGCCCTTGGAACCATTGTTGATGACGGCGTTTTGCTGCACTGTGACGCAGGCTGCTGTATCAACACCGATGCCGGTCAGTGCCGACAGGGCAACGATGTTGTTGGAGATCGCGACCGACGTCGCGCCGTCGGTCACAAAAATTCCGTTGCCTGCACCGCCCACGACGAGATTGTCATTGATCGTGACGCCGCTCGAACTGCTCATCACCTTGATGCCATGCGAGCCGCGGTCGCCGACAATAATGTTTCCAGCGATGTGCACGTCGCGCGCAGTTCTCAGGATGATTGCCGTCGTTGGGCTGTCAATGAAGCGATTACCCAGAATATTCAAGCCGTTGACGTCGATCAGGCTGAGGCCCGCGACATCCTGGAACAGACTGCCTTGCACGATCGAAGGCCTGGCGGCATTCGCAAATTGCTGTCGGGCAAATGCAATGCCTGCGGTTTCAGCTGACGCGTCGAAGCCAAGGCTGACGAGATTGCTGCGATCAATTGTTGTGGTGCCGCCGAAGGTGGTCAGGACGAAGGCCCGAAATGTCGACGCGCCCCGGCCAATGCCTTGCAATGTTGCATGATCAACCGTGAGCGAACCGGCGTTCACCATGAACGCGCCCTTGGCATTGTCCATCTTGAGAATTTCGCCGGGCGTTATCTTCAACTCTGCGCCATTCCAGATGAAGATTGGCGTGTGTGCAATGTATCCACCGGGCGTTGCTTCGAGATGTCCGGCGTGGCCAAGCGCTTCCAGTTCACGCCTGACATCGCCAAGCCGGAACGAGCCGCTCTCGATGACGACCGCACCGATCCCGTCAGGCGGCTGCGCAGCCAGAACCGTCTCCATGAAACCGGCGCCGGCTGATGGACCGATGCGGCGCACAAGAATGTCGACGGCAGATCGGCTGATCCTCTTCTGGCGACTTGAAGCAGGGACGCTGTCTGGCTGTTTGAGTGCTGGGAGCGCGTGAACCTCGCCAAAAGCCGCAGCGCGCTGGAAGACATCAGGCGCCGCGACGGAGAGGTCACGGGCGTCCTGTACCAGGGCCAGGAGCGGTTGCTGCTTCTGTGCAGGTCCGCCGTCCGTCGCCGATGACGACGTTGCCGCACCTATGGCGCTGAACATCAAGGCTACCCTCAACCAGCTAGGCATAGTCGGCCATCCTTACGCCGGTCGCGAACTGTGTCAGAGAGGGCGCGACGACACCGGCCATCACCGTTCCACAGCTGATCTCGACGATTTCCGCAGCACCATCTGCATGGTTGAAAAGCGTTACGCCCGTTGCCGAATCGATCATCGCCGACAAGCCGGCGGTGAGCTGTTCCTGAGACCGGTTGCCATTCACGCTGACGCTGCCGCGGATCACCACGAGCACCCGCGACACGCCTTCTTCCCCAATCAGGGTCACCTGCTTTCCTGGATCAATCGTCAGCAGATCCATTGCAAAACCCGCACCCGCCTGCATGGTCTTCATGCCGCCCCATTCCGTGACCTGACTGCGGTGGCTTTCTGCCTCGCGACGCTTGAGCGAAACGAGATGTTCAACGATCTTCTTGACATCCTGCGCACTGGCCCTGTTGGTGACCAGCAGGGCGTCATCGGTATCAACGACGACGACGTCATTCATGCCAACCACGGCAACCAGGCGATCACTGCCGCGAACCAGGGAGCCGCGGGTGTCCAGCAAGACAACATCGCCCGATGTGACGTTGCCGCTCTCGTTCTTCAAGCCGATCGAATGGATGGAGGTCCATCCTCCTACGTCGTCCCATTCGATTACAGTTGGGGCAAGTGCGATATCCCTGCATTTTTCGAACACAGCCATTTCCGTTGGCTGGCTGACGGCCTGCGCAAAGAAATGCTCTTCCAGAAGCAGCCCGGTTTCAGCGGCCAACGGCGAAGCCGCCGTCAATGCGCGGGTGACTGCATCAAGTGTGGCTGGGTCGTACCGTCGATATTCATCGACAAGTTTATCGGCCCGGAACATGCTGATACCGGAAGCCCAGTACGCAAAGCCGGTGTCAATCAGCGACTGGGCAACATTGACGCTCGGCTTTTCGATAAAGCGTTCAACCCTGTGAAGGCCGGGGTAATCATTAAATTCGCCGCCGTCCATGATGTAGCCGTATCCCTTTTCCGCATAGGTCGGATGGATACCGAAGGTCACGATCATTCCATCGAAAGCCGCACGGTGCATCCGCGCGATGACACGATTCAGGTCGCCCTGAATCACGTGATCGGAAGGGAGGACAATGAGAACGGCATCAGGCTCGGCGGCCATAAGGTAAAGCGACGCGGCAAGAACGGCCGGCCCGGTGTTTCGAGTTACCGGCTCAGTGAGGATGCTGGCTTTGCATTGTATTTCGCGAAGCTGACGGCCCACTGTTTCCACGTGTCGCGCATTCACACACACGATCGGATCAGAAAACATTTGCGTACGATGGCGCTGAACGGTGCTTTGGAAAAACGTCAGCGTTCCATCGCCGTTGATTGGTTGAAACTGCTTCGGCTGATGAGCCCTGGACAGCGGCCAGAGACGCGTCCCGGAGCCGCCGCAGAGAATAAGGGGATGTATGCGCTTCATTGTGCACCTCCTACGGTTTGCTCGGCCGCAAACGAGATGCCGCTGCGAATGGTTCGCAGCCATTGCGGGGTAGCGTCTAGACGGACGGCAACAGGTGATCCTGGCTGCAGTCCGGACACGGGTTGCAGTGGAACCAGAACTACCGATGCTGATTGGCCATCGCCAATGGCTTCGCGATCAACTTCGACCTTCGCAGGAACAGAGCCGCCATCGACGGTTTCAATCGTCACTTTCGCGCCGTCCGCAACATGGCGGAAGTCGGAGCCCGTGAAGGACGTGCGAACGATCATCGGCGCTCCCGGCTCGCTGACGAAGAGAACCGGCTGACCGGCAATCACGGTCCCACCCTTCGCAAGACCGGCTGTCTCAACATCGCAGTCGCAAGGCATCGTAGCCGTTACCGCAACGCCGGTTGACGCAAGGATCGAATATGCGGGCTTGCCGACTGCGGCATGAGTGTCGATAAAATCAAGCTGACCGCCCGTTGTTGCGGTCATCGTCGAACCCTGCCTGTAAGCGATGGCCGGTGCCTCTACGTCCGTCACGAAAAGGCGGTCACTGAGCACCGATGCTGCAAAGACAAATAGCGCGGCCGACGCGGCTGCGACGACGCATGTGCCGAGCAGCTTCGAAAGGCGCGATGAGCCAGACTGGGCGACTTTGTGTGCGGTATTTTTGCCTTTCGGCAGACTGCTTTCGGCCACCAGCATCCCGTTAACGTCGACGTGGTCGCCAGCAAGCCAGGAATTCAGGATGTAACGCAGTTGCGGCATATGCTGGCCGGTCGGATCGCGATAGCGAAGAGTAACTGCTCCGGTCTTGCTGTCAGCAGCAGAAACCGTCACGTCGATTGGAAGAGACATCCAGAAGCTCCCAAAATTGAAGCGAAAGATCGCCAATTTGTGGGCGCCCGGCCAATTTGCTCCGACGATTCCCGTCACGCGGGCCGCGACCATGGACAGTGCTGAGCCCTCATATGATCGCCCGTCGATGGTCACCGAGAAGGGCAGTTTGACGCGCGGATGTTCGTTGCCATCGGCAAAATCGAGCAAACTGTCGCGTTCCGCGTCTGCTGGCGGCGGGCTATCATTGTGTTCACGTTGATCAAATGTCGTCATGAGAAACTCCAAATCAGATCTTGGCGTTTGAAATCATAAAGGCAGCGAACAACAGCCACCCGCTTGCGAGGATGTGTACGTAGGTCGATGAGAGCCCGCGAAGGCGCTCGGAGGCGGATGGAATGCGGTGTGAGGCTTCGGCTGTTTGACGTGTCCATCTCTGTCGATCGAGACGAAAAAACACGAAGCTTTTGACGAGCGCCCCACAGATCTGGCTGAAATAAAGAAGGAACGGATAGGATATCGGGAAGGACGGTCGGAATGTCGCCAGCAGGCAGCAGTTTATGTACCGCGTGAACATGACCCACGCGACATAGATCGGCAGGACGAGCGGACTGACGAAGAGTGTCGACATGAGTACCGCTACCGGGCCGAAGAGGGTAGTCCACATGGAGATGCGCTGGTCCAGAAGCGACCACCAGGTGAACAAGCCAATGCGTCTTGGCCCAAGAGCCAATGCTCGGCCATTGGTTCGCAGCATGTTGCCAAACCAGCGCAGCATCAATGCCACAGCGGAACCCACAAAGCCCGGCTTCGGCTGGCTTTCCATCGAAACAGAGCGCACGTCGGGCAGGTAGGCCATTTCATAGCCGTTCTTCAACAGCCAGAACCACGTCGACTTGTCGTCACCAGTGACAAAGGGGACTTTGCCAAGACGCCAGTGCTCAAGCGAATCGTACTGAATGCTCTCGATAAAATCGGCATTGCAGGCGAGAGACGCACGGAATATCGACAGGCGTCCGGTCAAGGTCAGAACGCGCCTAGATAGGCCCATCGAAGACATCATCATGTGGCGCTGCGTGAAGCGCAGATTGAACCAGTCGCGAAAGAGCTTTGAATCGTTGATTTCGCAATCTTCGTCGGTCGTAACCGCGCCCAGGCTGTCATCAACGAAGAAGGGCGCGCATGCCTCCACAACATCTTCCGGTGGGCAGCTGTCACCGTCGACGAAGACCACAATGTCATCGTCTGTGGGGCATTGCCTCGAAAGGATCCGCAAGGAAGCAGCCAAGGCATCGCGCTTGCCGGTCGCCGGTATTCGGTCAACGATCAGATGAATGGCTCTAGCGTTTTGCGGCATCAACGAAAATATTCGCCGAACCAAACGCTCGTCAGCAACGTCCACGACAGAGGCAACGACGGTGGCGCCGCCCCGGGATGCGGCTGCAGCCCGAAAAATCGCGCGGTAGACACGCACTGTTACCGCGACATCAACCTTGTAGGTCGTGACGACAAAGAAGGCGTGAGCCGGTCTGTTTCTTGCCTCGTATCCCCTGACTGCAGCTGCTCGTCGGGCTGGATGCGCGAAGTGAATGAAGAGCTTCGCCCTTGCGAAATTCACGGCACCCCAGCCATAACGCCAGATACCCAGTGTGCCGATTGTCAGCGCCAGGCCGGCATTCTCCGCAAGCCGGTGGGTCGGTACGGCAATCGCGATACTCACGAAAACTAGCATGTAGAGGATGTGACCAAGCACAAGCATACGGGTCTCTCCTACCAGCAAATGCCTTCGTAGAAGCCGCCTGACCGCAAATCCGGCCTGAGGCGCGTGAGGTCGACAAGACTTTTGGCCACGGCAGCTCTTGCCAATGGCTCGATCGTCTCTTCGTAGCGATTGCCGACCAAAAGGACGTCGGCTTCGTCGATCAGTTCTTCGATCCCGGCAACCAGTCGTTCCTTAAGGTCGGGAACCTTGCCGTCGCCGCGCCCGGATCCACCAAGCTCGCTCTGATAGGCAACACGGACGCTCGGGTCGTAGACCTTCAGGCCGAAGCCCTTGGAAATCAGTCGTGATGCGAGCTCGGCAAGCGGGCTCTCCCGCAGATCGTCCGTCCCTGCCTTGAAGCTTATTCCGACCATTCCGACGGATCTGCCACCGCTGTTGTGGACGAGATTCTCGGCTCTCTCGATTTGGCGAGTGTTTGCCTCAAGGACCGAATCCAGCATTGGCGTCGCAACACCGCCTTTATGCGCGACATGACGCAGCGCGCGCACATCCTTTGGCAGGCAGGAACCGCCAAAAGCAAACCCCGGTCGCATGAAATAGGGCGACATGCTCACCTTGCTGTCGGAGCAGAGAACCTTCATGACCAACTGGCCGTCGATCCCACAGCTCTTGGCAATGTTGCCGATTTCGTTTGCGAAGGTGATCTTGGCCGCGCGCCACGAATTGCTGGTATATTTGATCATTTCCGCGGTCGACAGCGGCACGACGCTGCACACGCAGGCAAGCCTAGCGTTCAGCTCGCGCAGGATGTTTTCAGTCGTGGTGTCGAGGGTGGCAAAAACGATAAGGCCCGGATTGTAGTTGTCATCGATGGCTGTACCTTCACGAAGGAATTCAGGATAATAGCCAACCCCGAAATCCCTTCCTGCCGTCAGGCCCGAAACCATCTCGAGGATCGGTATGCAGGTCTCTTCCATTGTCCCTGGTACAATCGTGGACCGCAGGACAACGGAGTGGAATGAGTTCTTTCTGCGCAAGGCAGCGGCAACATCGCTGCACGCCTGCTTGACATAGTTGAGCTCAACTGAACCCTCGGCGGCGCTGGGTGTGCCCACACAGATGAACGTTATGTCAGTATTGGCCACTGCCGCGCAAACATCGGTCGTGGCCGAGAGCCGTCCACGGTTAACGTTTCGGGCCAGCAGCGTCGCCAGTCCAGCTTCGACAATTGGCGGCTCACCCGCATTGAGTTTGGCCACTTTCGAGGGATCGGTGTCAACCGCGACAACAGTGTGACCGTCCTCCGCGAGACAGGCAGCCGAAACGGCACCGACATATCCGATGCCAATAATGCTTATTCTCGACATGTCATGTCCCCGTTTTACGATCACTAAAAACTCTCGCTGCGGAATCCGGCAGCGTCTGCTTTTTAGGCAAGTCTCGAGTCTCGTCAGGCGCAAGAGAATGTTATGCCCGCGACAGAAGAAATGAAGTCGGGAAAAACAGAATAAATGTAGGGAAAATGCGAAAAGACGATTTTATATTTAGGCGCAATTGTATTGATCCGTAGAATAGACGGCAGCATCTATAGTACGTTCTAATTACGCGCGCGATTTAAGTATTGTATATGTCGAACCAGCCTCGTGATGCGCCATATTTTACTATGGATGCCCGGCTGGAAAGGCTGAGCTTGTCGGCTCCACGTGCCTTGTATGTCTCGACTGTTTTGGTGCTCACATGGATTTCGGCGGCAATTTCCTTCGTGCTGAATCCATATGCAAAAAGCTTTAGCACAATTTCCTCTCTGGCGCTGAGATTGCCCTCGGAAAGACGCTCGATCCTCTCGGGTCCGCTATTGATCAGGGAATGAAAACTGCGAATATCGAGCGCCGACAAGCTGTTGAAGACAGCCGCGCTGATGTAGTGGCCACCCTGCGCAACAAGCGATATCGCCTTATAGATCTGCTGATCGTCGTCGTTGGTGAAGACGATGTTTAGCATGCCATCGACGTAGATTTCGTCGATCCGGCGCGCGATCAGGGGATCCACCGCGTAGATGACCTTGAACGAGCTATCCCGCTCGGCATTTGACAGCCGACGCACGGCTCTGCCGACTGCAAGGTCAGCATCATTTGTCACTTCGCAAATGACAACAGTGGGGAGGGTTCGACCGATGAAATCGACCAATGATTCCTCCTTGCGTTTCGTGTCAACGAAACACATCGAGGAATCTCCCAACAAACTTGAACCTATGACGTCGGGCAGTCCCGGAGATGCGCAAATAGCCGAAACCCGGCTCTTATTCGGTGCCATGAAAGTTCCTCGATTAAGACGAAACTTCCTCCCAGGCTTAGTTCGAAGTTACTGCACGTGTCCCGATGTAATACGACATCGCCTCCGGACATCAGTGAAGTAAGCTAGAACCGTGCTTATAGTTTGGAATTTAAATTCCTAAGTCAAGGGATCAGTAAACATCTTTTGTTGCGCGATTTATCGAAAGCAAGGCCGATAAATACAGTTTTATGCTGCATAAACACGTAGGCGATATTGAAAGTTGCTGATTTCGGGAAACCTTTAATGACGCCATCTGATCGACCGCAACGGTGAGTAGTGTCAACCATGTGGGTGCTTTTCCCCACACGATACTCCTGCGATGCCGCGCCAGGCAGCCCCACTTGTGGAACCGAACTGCGGGACGACCAGATCAAGGTGAGCCGAAGGATATGGATGCAGGTCAATGCTCAGACCGCGGGGAGCGGGCTGCTGAAGAAACCCTTTCATGGCGGGGCGCCAGTCGTGTGCTGACAATTTTTTACGACCAACGGAACCTTTTCGCGATTGGCAGGTTTGAGCCATGGCCACGCACGGAGCCCTTCCTCCGGGCCACGCCTTTGGTGAAGGGCCTGCTGTCTCCCAGGCCAGGCTCTTCACCGTCCTTCCCACGCATTCGAGACAGGGACCGGCCCGATGGAGGCTTGCCCTATGCCGCCGGCAAAGCCGGATCACAGCACTTTCCGCTTTGGTTCAATGAAGGAAACCTCGCACGGCTCTCTGCCTGTGTGCGGGAACCCGCGTGCCGGAGCCAGCATGCCGGGGCCTGGCTTCAGGCGCTTGTCATCTCCTGTTCGCGATCATCCTGTCCTGTGCGCTGATCCGCACCATTGGCCCCAACGGCGCCATCTCTGCTGCTGAATGCCGTTGGATTGCCGAAGCTGCCGTCGCCTTTGGCCGGTTATCGGTCCAGCCGGGATGCGTGAAGGGCTTGTTGTCGACGACATAGTCGTCAGCCCGCCATCAGCGTTCCAAGCCTGGATGTCCCGGGACTTGCCGATTTCAGCGACTAACGGTAGCATTTGTGAATAGCGGTCGATCTGATACCTACTTTTAAGTGCCTGGAGTTGAAGAAGCCATCTCGGTTCTGCTGGAGACTGGTCGATGAAACTGTCATGTCGTGTTCCGCCAGCCTGCCTGTTGATCGTGCTTGCAGCCTGGATGGCCGCGCCTCGAGGTGCAGTGGCACAGACTGCCCCATCGGTTGGCGTTATCAGCGTTCCGGTGGAAGATGTTTCGCCCAAGCACGAATTCGTCGCGCGCGTGGAAGCGGTTAATGCCGTCGATATTCGATCGCGGATCGAAGGTTTCCTGGACAAGCGCCTTTTCGACGAAGGCCAGGTCGTCGAAAAGGATCAGGACCTTTTCCTCATCGATCCTCGATCCCTGGAAATATCCGTGTCAGATGCGAAGGCTGCCCTTGCGAGTGCGCAGGCGACGCTGGCTGACGCCCAGCGTCGACTTGCGCGAAATCAGTCACTGACCACACAGACCGTATCGCGTGCAACGCTGGAAGAAAGTCAGGCCGCGGTCGAAACCTCTCAGGCTTCCGTGATGTCGGCACAGGCGCGCGTGGGCCAAGCCGAACTTAATCTCAGCTACACCCGGATAACCGCACCGATCAAGGGGCGCATAGGGGCGGCCGAGTTGTCGGTCGGCAGCTTCGTCAGCGGCAGTTCGGTGACACTGGCTCGCATTGTCGAGCTGGATCCGATCCGGGTTGTATTCTCTGTCAGCGACCGATCGATCCTTGAACTGCGTGCGGCTGCCGGAGGTGCCAGCAAGGATGATCTTGCAAAGCGGTATGAGCCTGGCCTGCGACTATCCAACGGTCAGCAGTACAAGGAACCGGGCAAGATCGAGTTTTTCGGAAACGAGATCGACGAATCAACGGGAACGCTGGCAATTCGAGCGCTTTTTCCCAATCCGGAGCGCCTGCTCACCCCGGGCCAGTTCGTAACGGTGATAATTTCGGAAAGGGAAAAGACACTGCGCCCGGTTGTGCCGCTCGGAGCAGTCCAGCAGGATCGCGAGGGCAAGTTTGTGTTGCTCGTCGATGAAAAGAACGAGGTCGCGCTTCGACGCATAAAAGTCTCCCAGCAAGTGGGTGCAAACTGGGAGGTGGACGACGGCTTGAAAGGCGGCGAGACGCTGATCGTCGAGGGCCTGCAGAATGTCTCCGAGGGCTTGGCCGTGACCGTCACTCAGATATCCCCTGATGACAACAACCTGACCTCTGCCACTCCCGTCCTGTCACCATCCGGTACGCCGCAATGAACATATCAGCGCCGTTCATTGCCCGGCCAAGGTTCGCGATGGTTATTGCGATCGTCATGATCATCGCAGGACTGGTCTCCCTCCTTCAGATACCCGTCGCGCAGTTTCCGCAGATCACCCCCCCCGAAGTCCAGGTGACGGCAAGTTATCCGGGCGCGAGTGCCAGTGTCATGACTGACAGTGTGGGCGCACTGATCGAAGATCAGGTGAATGGTGTCGAAGACATGCTCTACATGTCGTCGTCGAGCACCAACAACGGCAGCTATAGTCTGACGGTCACATTTGCGGCAGGGACAGACCCGGCGATTGCCCAAGTCAACGTACAAAATCGCGTCGCAATGGCGACACCACGCCTTCCTGCTGCGGTCTCCCAAACAGGCGTCTCGGTGAGAAGTCGTTCCTCGAGCATGCTTCTCGGTTTTGCGGTCTATTCCCCAAAGGGGACCAAGGACGACGTGTTCATCAGCAACTACGCGACGGTCAATATCCGAGATGCGATCGCACGCCTGCCGGGCGTCGGGGAAGCCAGCGTATTTGGTCCCGTCTACAGTATGCGCGTATGGATGAACCCCGATCGGATGCAGGCGCTTGGGGTGACGGCATCCGACTTGACCACGGCCATCCAGGGCCAGAACGCGCAGGCATCCGCCGGCCAGCTAGGATCTCCTCCATCGCCGACAGGCCAGCAATTGCAATTGACGGTTCAGGCCCAGGGACGGCTTGCGGATGCAACAGAGTTCGGCAACATAATCGTCCGCACCAACAGAGACGGAGCGATCGTCCGCCTTCGCGACGTCGCCCGGGTGGAGCTCGGAGCGCAATCATACGACACGGCATCAACCCTGAACGGGCAGCCGAGTGCCACGGTTGTCGTTTATCAATCTCCGGATGCAAATGCGCTCGCCGTTTCAGCCGCGGTCCTTGCGGAACTGCAAACATTGTCGAAGCAGTTTCCTGACGACGTCGCATATACGGTCGTTTTCGACACGACCACTTTCGTTCGCCAAACCATCGAGGAAATTTTCATTACGCTGGCAATCACCTTTGTGCTTGTCGTGGCGGTCGTCTTCCTTTTTCTGCAGGACTGGCGTGCGACGATCATTCCCACGTTGACGATTCCCGTTTCGCTGATAGGCGGCTTTGCCGTGCTTTACGTGATGGGGTATTCAGCGAATACAATCACGCTGTTCGCCATGATCCTTGCCGTCACTCTGGTCGTCGACGACGCGATTATCGTCGTGGAAAACGTCCAGCGCGTCATGAGCGAAACCGGCGTCGACGTCCGCGAGGCGACACTGCGCACGATGGACCAGGTCACGGGCCCGATTGTCGCCACCACACTGGTGCTGGCCGCCCTCTTCGTGCCGGTCGCCTTTCTCGCCGGCATAACCGGTGAGCTCTATCGGCAATTTGCGGTCACCATCCTGGTCACGATCACTTTCTCGACGATCAACGCGCTGACGTTCAGTCCGGCAATTTGCGTTCTGATGCTGCGCCCCACCCCCGAGAGCCGCTCGCGGTTTTTTGTCAAGGTGAACCAGGGACTGGATGCTTCACGGCGGTTTTATCTGCGGTTGCTCGATCTCTTTGCCCGCAAGCTTGCCCTCAGCGCGCTGGTTTTTGCTGTCATCGTGGGCGGTACATACGGTTTCTATCGCATCCTTCCGACCGGCTTTGTTCCTTCGGAAGACCAGGGCTATCTCTTCATGAATGTGCAATTGCCGAACGCCGCTTCGCTCGAACGCACGCAGCAGACAATTGCGGCCGTCAGTTCCGTGCTTCAACGCACGCCGGGCGTTGCAAATACGATCGGAATTGCCGGCGCAAGCATGGTTGGTGGCGGCGGCTCCAATTCCGGAATGATCATTTCCGCGCTGAAGCCCTGGAATGAACGGGGGGCCGATCAAAGCGTCTTTGCTCTCATGGACCGATTGCGCGCGGAGTTCGCCGCGATTTCGACCGCCTCGGTCGTGCCGTTTAATCCGCCTGCAATTCCGGGTCTCGGGACGACTGGGGGTTTTGACTTCCGACTTCAGGCGCGGGCCGGGCAAAGCCAGGCGGAGCTCGCCGAAGTCATGAGGGGCCTGATTATCGCAGCAAACCAGACGAAGACATTGACCAGTGTCTTCAGTACTTTTTCTGCCGACGTTCCCGAGGTCTATCTTGATATCGACAGGAAGCGCACGGAGCTTTACGGGGTTTCGCCCGCCACGATCTTCAACACGCTGCAAGCCCACCTGGGATCGTCATATGTCGACGACTTCAATATTTTTTCGCGCGTATACCAGGTTCGCCTTCAGGACGAACCGAGTTTTCGAACCCGCATCGAGGACATTCAACGGCTGAGAGTGCGAAGCCAGTCGGGGAGCCTTATTCCGCTCCAGGGGCTGCTTTCCATTTCTACCGTCTACGGACCCAACTCCATCAGCCGCTACAATCTTTTCCCGTCCGCGGCGATCAACGGACAGGCTACCGCGGGAACGAGTACAGGCGCCGCCCTCGACGCCATGGAGACAATCGCTGCGCAAAAGCTGCCACCCGGCTTCGGATACGAATGGACGGGCATGGCGCTTCAGGAGAAGCAGGCCGGTAACCAAACAACAATCATCCTGATTGCGGGGATCCTTTTCACCTACCTCTTCCTCGTTGCCCAATACGAAAGCTGGAGCGTCCCGCTTGCAGTGATGCTGTCCGTAACAGTGGCCGTTCTGGGGGCGTTGGGCAGCCTTCTGATTGGTGGTATCGACCTCAACATCTATGCCCAAATTGGCCTGCTGCTGCTGGTCGGACTGGCCGCCAAAAATGCGATTCTCATCGTGGAGTTCGCCAAGAAGCGCCGGGAGGAAGGGCTGAGCATCATGGAAGCGGCGACCGATGGCACGTCACAGCGCTTCAGGCCAGTGCTGATGACTGCGATGGCATCTGTGCTTGGCGTGGTGCCGCTGGTCGTGGCTACAGGTGCGGGAGCAGGCAGCAGGCAGGCAATCGGCACGACGGTTCTCGGCGGCCTGGTGGTCGGATCGGTCCTCGGCCTCCTGATAATTCCACTCCTCTATATATACGTTCAAACGGTCAGGGAGGCGGTCAAGCGTCAGCTTTTTGGTGTCGATCGGGTCGACCCAGACAGCAAACCTCCGGCTGCGGCGGCCGCGGATTGAAAATCCCAACTCTTTAGGAAAGCTGAACTTTGGGATTCTCTGCCGAGAGATGCAAAGCGCACTATAGTTCTTGAAAGCGGAACATCTGGAAGATCGCGTCCTCTCACCGAGGCGGAGGAGCAATCACGCCATCGGTCGGTGCAGCAGGCGTCGAGCTGCTACAACGTTGCAACCCGGCGCAGCGGACGCGCGCGCCCCGCGGATATGACTCGCTCTGGTGCCACTTCACGACTTGAGATCGTTAGCGTGCTGTCGCTTGCCTAGGGATCTGAATCGCATGTCTCCCTTCCCATCTCGATATTTAACCTTGCATTTCTGGATCTGAACTCCATAATTGCAAGGATGATCCGCAGGCGAAAAACATTAGAACTCATTGAGCTCATCGATTCCAATCCGGCCGTCGCTTTGCTGGGACCTCGACAGGTAGGAAAGACAACGCTCGCATTGGAAATAGGCGAACAGCGGCCGTCGATCTATCTCGATCTGGAGTCGGACGCCGATCGAGCCAAGCTCTCCGAACCGGAGCTCTACCTTTCCGGTCACGAGGATAAACTGGTTATTCTCGACGAGGTCCACCGCCTTCCGGACCTCTTCCAGGCTCTTCGTGGACTAATCGACAAGGGGCGGCGAAAGGGATTGCGCAGCGGCCGTTTCCTTTTGCTCGGCTCGGCCTCAATCGATCTCCTGAAACAGTCCGGCGAGAGCCTGGCTGGACGGATAGCATATTTGGAGCTTGCCCCAATTGACGGCCTCGAGGTCCACACGACTGAGCTCAATACGCTGTGGAACCGGGGTGGGTTTCCTGACAGTCTTCTGGCCAGGACAGATGCTGTTAGCCGGCGGTGGCGCCTTGATTTCATTCGAACGTACCTAGAACGGGACATTCCGCTTCTTGGACCAAGGATCCCTGCCGAAACGCTACGCCGATTCTGGACAATGCTCGCGCACCATCAATCCGGCCTTCTCAATGCGGCAGACTTCGCCCGCGCACTTGGCGTCGACGGAAAGACCGTTGCTTCCTATCTCGATCTCATGGTGGATCTGCTTCTGGTGCGTCGGCTCGAACCCTGGCACAACAATGCGGGCAAACGCATGGTAAAGTCGCCGCGTGTGTACGTTCGCGACTCCGGGCTGCTCCACAGTCTACTTGGATTGACAACGCTCGAGGATATTCTCGGGCACCCGATCGCCGGCGCCAGTTGGGAAGGATTCGTGATCGAAACGCTTCATGCCGCTATGCCAGTGGGCGCACATGCGAACTTCTATCGTACCGCTGCCGGCGCCGAGGTCGACCTCATTGTCACTCTGCCCGGCGGGCGCCGTTGGGCAATCGAGATCAAGCGAAGTCTCTCTCCGAAAGTGGAACGCGGCTTTCATAACGCCTGTCTGGAACTGAAGCCCGATCGCCGCATCGTCGTTTACCCAGGGTCCGAGGCCTATCCTCTCAACAACGAAATCGAGGTGCTGCCGTTGCGACAGCTTGGTGAGCAACTCACGCATCTTCAGCCTTGATAGCGAGCGCGTCCGGCTATTTTAGTGTGATTTCACCAGACCGGAGAAACCAGCGACAGCCAGAAGGCTGAGGGCCCAGCCGATGACGGACTGGAAGAAAAAATATCTCAAGGAGAACGTGCCGTTTGGTTTCATCGAATCCGGTCGCCAGTATTCCCTTTGACCGATGGACGCTACAGGCAGGAGTACATCCAGCGAGTACATTGGCGCATTGAACTCCGGGTAGCTGGCCGCTTCCGGCTGATTGCGGAAGCAAGTGAGTTGGTCTTCCCCGACCGCGGCACGTCCAGCCAGGTCCTGTCCGGTTGATGGCATATAGCGGATTTCGGTTCGCGGGAGATCACACATCGTCCATTCGGGGGAACGCAGAACGATGGGATTGTTCGGTTTCATTGCACCGTCGCGATAGGCGAATGCGAAGACACCCGTGCCGATCGCCCAGAAGAGCATCAGCCAGACCAGCACCAGCAGAGGCTGCCGCCCGTAACGAAGGGTGACGGCGAGCACACCGTCGACAATCGCCAGGCTTGCCCGCAAGATTGGATTTTTGGCACGCGCTCGGCGCGCACGTCGCTGCAGTCGCTCCTTGGCGATCAAGACCGCACGGGCATCCTCGTCATGGCCCATTTCCCGCAATACCATTGACAGATGCTCGTAGGGCTGCGGCCAGAAGTCCGCGTTCCACCGTTCTGGCGTCTGACGCGATAGCCAGTCGAGCCGGCTTGCCGCATCGGCTGGTCCTCCAATGAAAGCACCGTACCGGCAGCGGTTCAAAAGCAGGTCGCCAGTCTTGGGCCAGCTGCTCTGATCGTCATCGATCGCGCCGATCGTCGTCGCAGTGAGGTCGAGCGCACCCTCGACGGATGCACCTTGTCGCAGGAAGAATGCGCCGTCGATGATGGCGCGATTGAGCCGCAGCGCATTGCCGTTGGGCTGCGAAAGTGATGCGGAAGTGCAATTGACGTCACCTCCGAAGCGGGCACCGAGCAGGCGCGTTTCGCCGACGATGGTCGCCCCACGCAAGGCAAGGTCGCCCCCGGCCACGATCGCGTCTGCGTTCAATGCGACTTCGCCCGGGCGTTCAACCTGTGCGCCGACCGCATTGACGTCGCCCCCCAGCCGCGCCGCCGAAAGATTGATGCCGCCACGCACATTGGCGCCACGCAACAGGATGCCACCGCGTGTTTCCAATGCCTCGGCGTCGAACGCCATATCGCCGGGCGAAGCGATCGAAACACCATCAGCCTCAATGCTACCGCCAATCCGCGCGCCGGGAAGGCGGATTTCACCGGTGACAATCGCGCCGCGAAGCGAAATGACCCCCCGTGCCTCCAACCTGTCGGCCTGCAAGCCGGGCAGGGCCGAACCGTCGAGGAACAGATTGTCGATAACCGCCGAGCGCAGCACCGGCGAGGCGTCGAAGTGACAATCCTTGAGACCGATGTCGCGCGGTATCCGGCACCCCTCCAGGTCGAGAATGCCAATGATCCAGGCTCCGCTCAGCCTCAACCCTTTTTCATGCAAACGATAGGCACCGTCGCCAAGGATGAGATAGCGCAACAGGTCCGCCCGCACCGTCCGCTCGGGATCTTCCTGTTCCGGCCGCAGACCGTCGCCCAATCGGTCGAAGTCTCCGAGCTGCAGATGTGCCACGACCTTCGTTTCAGCGGCGCTGAGCGGATGAAAATCGGCAAGGCTGGGTAGGACGGGAACATGAGATCCCGGTTGGGGCGCTTTCTGGTTCATGAAGCCGGCATCCGTCTGACACCGCGTGAAGATCTTGCTCGAACGCAGCTTTGCCGGAGTGGACATCTTCCGGGGCTGCAAATCGGTCGATCGACAGGCGAGGCATGGCAATTCATGACGATCGTTCTCCTCCACCATGGCGTTCGCGCCGTGAGCGACTATGCGCCTTGGCCGCAGGGTAAACGTGACCCAAGACATCGATCAAACTTTGGGGCTCCCGCAGGACCTCGGTCCCAACGATATCGGATCGTCGCTCGCTTGGAAACGCGCCGGGGCGGCTCTTTTCCAGCCCCGTTTCACGATTGATTTCGTCGTTTGGGCGGCGGGTCAAGAGATGACGCCGACATGCGCCGAGGCTATCAGCGGCATATCGGACCAGGAGCACAGTTTCTGGCCCCCAGAATGGTTGTCGTCACTTCAATCCTTGCTTCGCCTATACTTGACGGCCCTATATAAAGGGCGCTATCAATTCCGAACATCGAAAAAAATCAGGCGGTTCGGCCTCACCGGGATGACATCCCGCGTGGGGTTTTTTCGTTCATAGGTGCTTTTTGGACACTCGGACGGTTGTTCAGGTCGGCGTATTGTTTTCCCACTCCGGTCCCTACGCGGATCTGGGTGAGCAGGGCTACGCTGGCACAATGGCTGGGATCGCCGCAGTCAATGCACGCACCGGCCTGCCGTTCCGGCTTGAGGCCAGTGTTGCCGATCCGAAGGGAAATACCGATCGCTATGCTGCGCTTGCCGCCGAGCTGGTGAGCGGTGGCGAGGTCCGACATATTGTCGGCTGCACGACATCCTGGAGCCGCAAAGAGGTCATCCCCGTCCTGGAAAAGACACAGGCACTCCTCTGGTACCCCTGCGTCTACGAGGGGTTCGAGGCGAACGAGAATGTTGTCTATGTCGGCGCCTGCGCCAACCAGCACATTCTACCGCTTCTGGAATTCGCCCTTCCTGCCTTCGGCCGCCGGGGTTTCCTCCTCGGCTCAAACTACATTTGGGGCTGGGAGACCTGCCGTATTGCTCGTGATGTGATCCTGCGTTCCGGTGGCGAGGTCCTCGGCGAAAGGCACGTTCCGCTCGGCGACGCCGATATCGACCGTATCATCGATGAAATTCACCGCAAAAAGCCGGATTTCATCCTCAATTCGCTGATCGGACCGTCATCCTATGCTTTCCTGCGCGCCTATCGCGCGCTCGGCGAGCGCGACGGCGATTTCGCGCCCGGCCGTCGCCCGGTGCTGAGCTGCAATCTCGGTGAGAACGAGATCGTCAAGATCATGCCCGCGGCCGAAGGGCACTACACCACAGCCACCTATTTCGAAACGCTGGAGACGCAGGAGAACGCGCGCTTTCTCGCGGGACTTCCAGCAGACGCTCGCGCCGCCGGCATATCGGCCTTCTTCGCACAGGCCTATTCGGCGGTTCTGCTGATCGCTGCCGGGATCGAGGTCGCAGGCGAAGCGGCGGCACTCGATGTGCTCGAAGCGGTCAAGGCACGCGCGGTCGAAACGCCCTTCGGCCCGTTGCGGATCGACCAGGCCAACAACCATATTCACGTGGTCGCGCATGTCGCTCGGGCGACTGCCGGCGGCCGTTATGATATCGTCCGGCAAGGACGCGACGCGATCGCACCGGATCCCTTCCTCATCCGCTCGGCGCTTGCCGTTCCCGCAATCGAAACCGCGACGACGCCGTCCCGACCACAGCTGAGACTCGTCTAATGAACAATGGCTTCATGACGCCTTCCTTCGAAGGCCTAAGAGCGCTGATCCTGCACCGCCAACACGCCAATACCGAGGCGCTGGAACGCCAGTTCGCGCGCATCGGCGTCAGTGCCGTGACCGTCTGGCCGGAGCTTGCGGCCGAACAGTCGTTTCAGGATTTCGACGTCCTGATGTTCGACGCAGACATGGGCTATGATGAGCAGTTTCCCTGGAGCGCCGGCGAGGCGCCCATTCCCACGATCGCCCTGATCGGCAGCGAAGCACCGGGACGGATCACCTGGGCCGTCAGCCACGGCGCCGACGCGCAGCTGCTGAAGCCGATCGGCAGCTCGGGCGTCTATAGCGCGCTGGTCATTGCCACGCATGCGTTTAAACGCCGCAAGTCGCTCTCAAGCGAGGTCGCAACGCTCTCCGAGCGTCTGGCGAACCGGGAAAACCTTGCCGAGGCCACCGCGATCCTGATGGTGCAGGAGCGGCTGCCGGCCGACGCCGCCTATGCGCTTCTTCGCCGCCGCGCGATGGACGAACGCCGAACGATCGACGAGGTCGCTCAAATCATTCTGGAGAAAACCGGGTTGAACGAGGGCAAGCGCCGTGGCTGAGGTCGCCATCTCCGTCCCTGTTGCCCCGACACCCGGCGTCTTTCGCCGCCTCCTGAAGCGCAAACTTGCCGTTTTCGGGCTGATCGTCATTGCGCTGATCGTTTTCGCCGCAGTGTTTGCGCCATGGATCGTTCCTTACAATCCGGATGAACAGTTCTTCGAAGGACTGACGCTCGAGGGCGCGCCGCTCGCGCCGAACGCGCAGTTCTGGTTCGGCACCGATCTGGTCGGCCGCGATCTCCTGAGCCGCATCATCTACGGCGCGCGAACCTCGCTGATCATTGGCGTCATCGCCAACGGCGTTTCCGTCCTCATCGGCTCGGCGGTCGGTATCACTGCCGGCTATTTCAAGGGCTGGGTGAGTACTGTGCTGATGCGTTTCACCGATCTGATGATGGCATTTCCGGCGCTGTTGCTTGCCATCGTGCTTGCGGCGATCTTCCGCCCGAGCCTCCTGATCGTTGCCATGGTGATCGCCATGGTCAACTGGGTGCAGATCGCCCGCGTGCTCTACACGGAAACGCGTTCGCTTGCCGAGCGGGATTTCGTAGAGGCTGAACGGGCACTCGGAGCAGGGACTTTCCGCATCCTCACCCGCCACATTTTCCCGCATCTGGTATCGACCATCGTCGTCTATGCGACGCTCGGCATTGCAACGACGGTGCTGCTCGAGGCGACGCTCAGCTACCTCGGCATCGGCGTCCAGCCGCCGACGGCCTCCTGGGGCAACATCATTTTCGAGAACCAGACCTATTTCACCAGCGCGCCCTGGCTCGTCTTCATTCCGGGTTTTGCGATCATCTTGCTCGCGCTCGCGTTCAATCTCGTCGGCGATGCCCTGCGTGACATCCTCGACCCGACTCAGCAGGGGCACCACTGATGATCTCCTACGTCGCCCGCCGCCTGCTGCAATCGGCGCTCATTCTGGTCGGCATCAGTCTGGTCACCTTCGTGCTGCTTTACCTTTTGCCGGCCGATCCGGCCCGCCAGATCGCCGGGCGCAGCGCGACGGCCGAGACTGTGGAAAGCATCCGTCAGCAACTCGGGCTCAACCTGCCATTCTACCAGCAGTATCTGCGCTATGCGACCGGACTGCTGCACGGCGATTTCGGTCGCTCCTACCTGCAGAAAACCGAGGTGGTAGAGCTGATCGCCTCGCGCCTGCCGGCAAGCCTGCTTCTGATGGCAGGGGCGATCACCTGCGAACTCATTCTCGGCATCGCCATGGGTCTCGTCTCGGCGCTGCGCCGTGGCTCGGGGCTCGACAACGGGCTGATGCTCCTTTCCTTCGTCGGCGTTTCGGCGCCGCAATTCGTTATCGGCATCCTGATGCTCTACGTTTTTTCCGTGCAGCTCGGCTGGTTTCCGATCGGCGGCTACGGCACCTTCGCGCATCTTGTACTGCCCTCACTTACTCTCGGAGTGCTGGGAGCGGGATGGTACGCGCGCATGATGCGTTCCTCGATGATCGACGTGCTGCGCCAGGATTTCATCCGCACGGCTCATTCCAAGGGGCTTGGCCGCGCCACGGTGATTTTCCGCCACGCGCTGCCCAACGCCATTCTGCCGGTAATCGCGATGATCGGCATCGACATCGGGATGTTCATGTCGGGCATAGTCGTGGTCGAAAGCGTATTCGGGTGGCCCGGTATCGGCCAGCTTGCCTGGCAGGCGATCCAGCGGGTGGACATTCCGATCATCATGGGAGTCACGCTGGTCTCGGCCCTGGCCATCGTCGTCGGCAATCTCATGGCGGACCTCATCGCCCCGATGATCGATCCGCGCATCAAGCTTCGCTGACAATCGTCGGCGGATAACGTGAACAGGTACAAAAAAACCAGAGGAGAATTGCAAATGCGTAAGACACTTCTTGCAGGCGTGGCGTTCTTTGCCATTGCCGCAGCGGGCATGACGGCGGTACACGCCGATGACATCAAGCAGGGCGGCCAGATGGTCGTGACCTACAAGGACGACGTGTCGACGCTCGATCCGGCCATCGGCTATGACTGGCAGAACTGGTCGATGATCAAGAGCCTGTTCGACGGTCTCATGGACTACGAACCCGGCACTTCCACACTTCGGAAAGATCTCGCCGAGGACTACACCATCTCCGACGACGGCAAGACCTTCACCTTCAAGCTGCGCAAGGGCGTGAAGTTCCACAACGGCCGCGAAATGACTGCCGAGGACGTGAAATACTCGCTGGACCGCGTCACAAACCCGGCGACCCAGAGCCCCGGCGCCGGCTTCTTTGGCTCGATCAAGGGCTTCGACAAGATGGCCGACGGTTCGGCCAAGTCGCTGGAGGGCGTCACTGTCGTTGATCCCTACACGGTCAAGTTCGAACTGACCCGTCCGGACGCCACCTTCCTGCACGTCATGGCGATCAACTTCTCCTTTGTCGTCCCGAAGGAAGAAGTCGAAAAATGGGGCGCCGATTTCGGCAAGCATCCGGTCGGTACGGGCGCGTTCAAGCTGGGCGAGTGGACGCTCGGCCAGAAGCTCGTGTTCGAGCGCAACAAGGATTACTGGAACGCTGGCCTTCCGAAGCTCGACCAGATCACTTTTGAGGTTGGCCAGGAGCCGGTTGTGGCGCTTCTGCGCCTGCAGAAAGGCGAGGTCGACGTCGCCGGCGACGGCATTCCGCCGGCGAAGTTCCTCGAGGTGAAGAACGACCCGACCTATGCCAAGCTGATTGTCGAGGGCGGTCAGCTGCACACCGGCTACGTCACCATGAAGACGACGATCAAGCCCTTCGACAACGTCAAGGTGCGTCAGGCCGTCAACATGGCGATCAACAAGGATCGCATCATCCGCATCATCAACGGCCGCGCCGTTCCGGCGAACCAGCCTCTGCCGCCGACCATGCCGGGCTTCGCCAAGGACTACGAAGGCTACAAGTACGACGTGGAGGGCGCCAAGAAGCTTTTGGCGGAAGCCGGTCTGGCGGACGGATTCGAAACCGAACTCTACGTCTACAACACCGACCCGCAGCCTCGCATCGCCCAGGCGATCCAACAGGATCTCGCCGCCATCGGCATCAAGGCTGAAATCAAGTCGTTGGCCCAGGCCAACGTCATTGCCGCCGGCGGTGAGCCGGACCAGGCGCCGATGGTCTGGTCGGGCGGCATGGCCTGGATCGCCGACTTCCCGGATCCGTCCAACTTCTACGGCCCGATCCTCGGCTGCTCGGGCGCGGTCAAAGGTGGTTGGAACTGGTCCTACTACTGCAACAAGGCACTGGAAGAGCGCGCGACCGCGGCCGATTCGATCACCGATCCGGCCAAGAAGGCTGAGCGCGAGGAAGCCTGGCGGTCGATCTTCCTCGACATCATGAAGGATGCCCCGTGGGCACCTGTCTTCAACGAGCAGCGATTCACCATCCGCTCCGAGCGGCTCGGTGGTCCGGACGCGATTTTCGTCGATCCGGTCCACATCCCCATCAACTACGAGCAGGTTTACGCCAAAGATGTGCAATAACTGTAACTACACCATCCACGGCGCGCATCATCACTTCGGGTGGGATCATTCGATCCCGCCCGTCGAGAAAGTCGCGCCGGGCTCGACGATCCGCTTCGAATGCATGGATAGCGGCAGCGGGCACTTCAATGCCAACAGCACCGCGGCCGATGTCGCGACGCTGGATTTCTCGAAGGTCAATCCGGTCACCGGTCCCGTCTATATCGACGGGGCCGAGCCCGGGGACGCGGTCAAGATCACCATCCACGAGTTCGAGCCTTCCGGCTTCGGTTGGACGGGGATCATTCCGGGTTTCGGACTTCTGGCGGATCAGTTCACCAGCCCGGCCCTGACGGTGTGGAAATACGATCCCGTCAGCATGGAGCCGGCTATGTTCGGCAAGAACGGCCGCGTGCCGTTGAAACCGTTCGCCGGCACGATCGGGCTGGCGCTGGCGGAAGAAGGGCGTCATTCGGTTGTTCCGCCGCGGCGGGTGGGGGGCAACCTCGACATTCGGGACCTGTCCTCCGGCTCTGTGCTTTACCTGCCGGTTGAAGTCGCTGGTGGCCTGTTCTCGATCGGCGACACGCACGCTGCACAGGGCGATGGCGAGGTTTGCGGCACGGCGATCGAAAGCCAGATGAACCTCACGGTGACGCTGGATCTCGTCAAGGGCGCCAAGCTGACCATGCCGCGCTTCACCACGCCCGGCCCGGTGACCCGTCATCTCGACGCCAAGGGCTACGAGGTGACGACCGGGATCGGAGCGGACCTGATGGATGGGGCCAAGGCCGCCGTTTCCAACATGGTCGATCTGCTCGGCAAGCTTTACAACCTCTCCGCCGACGACGCCTATATGCTCTGCTCGGTCTGCGGCGACCTGCGCATCAGCGAAATCGTCGACATGCCGAACTGGGTCGTGTCGTTCTACTTCCCACGGATCGTGTTCGAATAAGCCATGCGGAGCCGCGTTTCAGACGCGGCTCCGCTTCTTTCACCCTTATTGATCGCAAGCCATGACGACGACGCAAAAGACATCCTCAGAACCGCTACTTTCTGTTCGCGATCTCGTGACACAGGTGGCGACCCCCTTGGGCGCGAAGACCGTCGTCGACGGCCTGAGTTTCGATCTCATGCGCGGCGAAACGCTGTGCATCGCCGGCGAAAGCGGTTCCGGCAAGTCGATGACGGCACTGTCGCTGATCCAGCTGCTGCCGAAGCCGATGGCACGGGTCGCTTCCGGCCTTGCGCTGTTCAAGGGCCGTGATGTCTTCGCGCTCGACGACGAGGGACTGCGCAAGCTACGCGGCAAGGAAATCGGAATGATCTTCCAGGAGCCGATGACCTCGCTCAATCCGGTCCTGACGATCGGGCGCCAGCTCGTCGAAGCGATCACGGCGCAACGGCCGATGAGCCATGCCGAAGCCATGGCCGAGGCCCTGCGGCTTCTGGAACAAGTGCAGATTTCAGACGCGGCACGGCGGTTAAGCCAATACCCGCATGAACTTTCAGGCGGCATGCGTCAACGTGTGATGATCGCGATCGCGCTGTCGCAAGGCCCCGATATCCTGATCGCCGACGAACCGACCACGGCGCTCGACGTAACCGTCCAGGCGCAAATCCTGAGCCTGATCCGCCACCTGCAGAAGGAGCACGGAACGGCGGTGATCATGATCACCCACGACATGGGCGTCGTCGCGGAAATGGCCGACCATGTCCTGGTGATGAAGAATGGCAAAGCCGTGGAATACGGCACCGTGCACGACATCTTCGAAAAACCGGGCGCGCCCTACACGCAGATGCTGCTCGAGGCGGTTCCAACGCTCGGGGAAATGCACGGCATCGACACGCCGAAGCGAGCAAAACCGATCCCCGCCGTTCCTGCCTCCGCGACCACGGAGGCTGCGGCACGGACCGACGGGGCGCTGGTGGAGGTGAGGGATCTCACCGTCCGCTTCGACATCAAGGGCGGTATTCTCCAGCGTCCGGTGAGCCGCGTCCATGCGGTCGAGGGCCTGAGCTTCGAAATCGCGAAGGGCGAGACACTCTCGCTGGTCGGTGAAAGCGGCTGCGGCAAGTCGACGACCGGCAAGGCGCTGATGAACCTGATCCCGTGGACAGGCTCGATCCGGGTTAAGGGACAGGAGACGAGCGGGCTCGGTCGCCGGGCGATGAAGCCGATCCTCCGCGACGTGCAGATGGTGTTCCAGGATCCCTATGCCTCGCTCGATCCGCGCTATCGCGTTGGCGATCTCGTGGCCGAGCCGTTGGTAATCCATGGCCTTGCCAAGGGCTCCGAGCTCAAGGACCGGGTGGAGTACTTGTTCCGCCGGGTTGGTCTGTCTTCGGATCAGATCAATCGCTATCCGCACGAATTTTCCGGCGGCCAGCGCCAGCGCATCTCGATTGCGCGCGCCTTGTCGCTGTCACCGAAGGTCATCATCGCGGACGAAAGCGTCTCGGCGCTCGACGTGTCGATCCAGGCGCAGGTTCTTGATCTACTGCAGGATATCCAGAACGAGACCGGCATCGCCTATCTGTTCATCTCCCACGACATGGCCGTGGTCGAACAGATCAGTCACCGAGTCGCGGTGATGTATATGGGCCAGTTCGTGGAAGTGGGAACCCGCCGGCAGATCTTCGAAAACCCGCGGCACAACTATACGCGCCAGCTGCTCAGCGCGGTGCCGGTTCCGGATCCACGCCGAGAGCGCCGGCTTTACGACGCAGCGGCGCGCGAGATCAAAAGCCCGATCCGGCCACTCGGATACCAGCCGGTCTACAATCAGCTGACGGACATCGGCGATCGGCATCTGGTCGCGGCGGCCTGAGGCGATCACGGGCAGGGGACGGTGTTGCCTTGATTGCTGGGCGTGCGCCCACTGTGGTCATGAGGGATATCGAGTGGCGCACCTCACTCCAATAACCCTCCGCGACGACGTAACCGAAGATTTCGAGTGGGCGAGAGATCGTGGATTGCGGTTCTCACCCCAGACCGGCCGCCGCGGCGATTTGCTAGACCGCCTTCAGATCCCCGAGCAATGTCGGAATGAGTTCTGACACGGTTGGATGGATCGGCACCGCCCATTTCAGCACCGGATAGGGCGCCTTGGCATTCATCGCGTCGATGAAACCGTGGATCGCCTCGTCACCTTCGATCCCGAGGATTGCAGCACCCAGGATCTGCTGCGTTTCGGCATCGGCGATCACCTTCATGAAGCCCTTGGTCTCGGCGCGCTCGTTGGCGCGGCCAACACGGCTCATCGGCCGTGTGGAGATCATGATGGTGCGGCCCGACGCCCGTGCTTCCTTCTCGGTCATCCCGACGCGACCGAGCGGCGGGTCGATATAGAGCGCATAAGCAGGAATGCGATCGCTGACCTTGCGATCCTCGCCGTCGAGAAGGTTCGCGGCAGCGATCTCGAAGTCATTATAGGATGTGTGGGTGAAGGCGCCTCGGCCATTGCAATCGCCGAGCGCGAAGATCCCCTCGACATTGGTGGCAAGCTTGTCGTCAACGGTGATGTAACCGCGCCGGTCGGTGGCGACGCCTGCCTTGTCAAGACCGAGGTCGTCGGTGTTCGGCGTGCGCCCGGTGGCAACCAGCACGTGGCTCGCCTCAATGGCCGGCTGACCATTGCCGATGCTAACGCTGATGCCGTTGGCCGTATTGGCAAATCCGATCCCGTCGGCATCCGTATGTACGGCAATGTCTTCCGAGCGCAGGATGTCAGCGATCGCGTCTGAAATGTCGGCATCCTCACGCGAAGCAAGCTTCGGCCCGCGCTCGATCACCGTCACCTCAGCGCCGAACCGGCGATACATCTGCGCGAACTCAAGCCCGATATAGCTGCCGCCGATGACAGCAAGGTGCCTTGGAAGACGGTCGAGATGGATGATCGAGGTGCTTGTCAGGTAGTCTATGCTGCCAATCCCGGGCATATCGGGAATGGTCGGCCGCGCGCCGACATTCAGGAAGATCTTTGGGGCCGTCAGGATCTCGCCGTTGACGGTCACGCTATGGGCGTCCTGGAAGCGGGCATGCCCATAGATGACGGTCATGCCGTCCATTCCGGCGAACCAGTTGATCAGGCCGTGGCGGGCGTTCATCGTCACGGTTTCGGCACGCTTGCGCACGACAGTCATGTCGATACCCACGCCACCTGGAAGCACCACGCCGAAGTCCGCGCCGCGCCGCGCCATGTGGGCGGCACGGGCACTTGCCACCAGCGTCTTGGTGGGCATGCAGCCGGCATTGACACAGGTGCCGCCGAGGAACTTGCGTTCGATCAACGCCACCTTCATGCCCTTCGCGACCATGCGCGCGGCGAGGAAGGGACCGGATTGGCCGGCCCCGATGACGATGGCGTCGAAACTAGGCATCACACTGCTCCCACGATGATGAGCGCGCCGATGATCGCAACCGCATCCTCGATCAGCGCTGCCGGTGTATCCTTGCCGAAGGCGGCGGCGAGTTTACCACGAGCCGCCGCTCCACCGAACGTGCCAATCGCTGCGCCAACGACGCCCGCGATCAGTCCGCCAATGAGTGAGACGCCGGTAACACCGATCGTGGCGCCCGCCAGCCCGCCCATGATCAAGCGAGCGGCAAATTGCATCGGAACCTTGCGGGACGGGGTCGAGGGCAGCTGGTCGGTGATCAGCTCGACCACAGCGAGCAGGGTGAACACCCATGGGGCCCAACGGTATCCCATGAAGGCAAGCGGCGTCTGCGAAACGTCAAGCCAGCCGAGAGCAGCGGCCCAGGCAACGGCGGCAGGCGCCGTCATGGCCCTGAGACCCGCGATAATTCCAATCAGAAATGCAAGAAGCAAAAGCATGTGCAATCCCCCATGCCGCGCACAATCTAAACGCGGTCATGGGAAGCTTGCACATTGTCGCGCAGGTTTCAATTTGCGCGATGGTTTACGTGTTTCAATTGGCGAAGGCGGCAATGCCCGTGACGGCGCGGCCGAGGATAAGGGCGTGGACGTCGTGGGTCCCCTCATAGGTGTTGACCACCTCGAGGTTGACGAGATGGCGGGCAATGCCGAACTCGTCGGAAATGCCATTGCCGCCGAGCATGTCGCGCGCCAGCCTTGCGATGTCGAGGGCCTTGCCACAGGAATTGCGCTTGACGATGGAGGTCAGTTCCACGGGCGGGTGCCCGTCCTCCTTCATGCGGCCGAGCCGGATGCAGCCCTGCAGGCCGAGCGCGATTTCGGTCACCATGTCGGCGAGCTTCTTCTGGATGAGCTGGTTGGCAGCCAGCGGCCGGCCGAACTGCTTGCGGTCGAGCACATATTGACGTGCCCTGGCATAGCAGTCCTCGGCAGCGCCGAGCGCCCCCCAGGCAATGCCGAAGCGGGCCGAGTTCAGGCAGGTGAACGGGCCCTTGAGGCCCGAGACGTTGGGCAGCAGGTTCTCCTCCGGTACGAACACCTCATCCATCACCACCTCACCGGTGATCGAGGCGCGCAGGCCGACCTTGCCGTGGATCGCCGGCGCCGACAGGCCCTTCCAGCCCTTCTCGAGGATGAAGCCGCGTATGACGCCGTCTTCGGTCTTGGCCCAGACGACAAATACGTCGGCGATCGGGGCATTGGAAATCCAGGTCTTGGCGCCGGTCAGGCTGTAGCCGCCATCAACCTTTTTCGCCCGCGTCACCATCGAGCCCGGATCTGAGCCGTGGTTGGGTTCGGTGAGGCCAAAGCAGCCGATCCACTCGCCGGTCGCAAGCTTCGGCAGGTACTTCTGCTTCTGCGCCTCGGAGCCGAAGGCGTCGATCGGCACCATGACGAGGGACGACTGCACGCTCATCATCGAGCGGTAGCCGCTGTCGACGCGCTCAACCTCGCGGGCAATCAGACCGTAAGCGACGTAGCCCAGGCCGGCGCCACCATATTCCGGCGCGATCGTCGGCCCGAGCAGTCCGAGTTCGCCCATTTCGCGAAAGATCTCCGGATCGGTCTTCTCGTGACGGAAGGCTTCGAGCACGCGCGGCGCCAGCTTGTCCTGTGCATAAGCCTGCGCCGTCTCCTGCACCATGCGCTCCTCGTCGGTCAGCTGCTCGACAAGGCGAAACGGATCGGCCCAATCAAAGATCTCGCGGGTATGCTGCATGGTCACTTCTCCTCATTTACCTGCTGGCACCAACATCCTTCGGGCATAGACCCGGCCGTCGAATGGGTCAACTCGCCAAGAACACTGCTCGGTGGCGCCTTATCGCTTCACCCAGGGCGGAATGAACCTGACGTCCTCGCCGGTCACCGCCTCGCGCAGGAAATCGATTACCGCACGCACCCGCGGCGACTGGCGAAGATCGCGATGGCAGGTGATCCAGTAGTGCCGCCTGAGATCGACCTCTTCAGGCAGAACCCGCTCGAGTTCGGGGTAGCGACTTGCGAAGAAATAGGGAAGCACGCAAAGCCCAAGACCATTTCTGGTCGCCGTCAGCTGCGCAAAGATGCTCGAGCTCTGGAACTGCGGCTTGATGCGCGGATGAACGTCGCCAAGATAGTCGAGGCCAGGGGCGAAGATCATTTCCTCTATGTAGCTGATGAACGGGTGCCCCAGGAGGTCGTCGCGGCAGGTGATGGGCGCGCTTCGGTGCAGATAGTCCCGCGAGCCATAGACCTGAAGGTGGTAGTCGGTGAGCTTGTCGGAGAAATACGGTCCGCCCTTCGGCTCATCGAGAACGACGGTGATATCGGCCTCCTTGCGCGACAGCGACATGATCTGCTGGATCGTCACAAGTTCGAGCGACAAATTCGGATGCCGGGCGACGAACTGCGGCAACACACGCGCGAAGAAGAAATTGGAGAAGCCCTCGGGCGCACTGAGGCGTACCACGCCGCGTTGGGTCGTTGCGCCGTCGGTGAGGTCGGCGCGCAACCGTTCGGTCTCCTGCTCCATCTTCTCGGCGGTTTCGACGAAGCGGGCGCCCATCGCCGTCATCACATAGCCGCGAGGGTTGCGTTCGAAGAGCTTGACCTTGAGCGCAAACTCCAGCCGGTCGATGCGGCGCGACACGGTGGCGTGGCTGGTGCGCAATTGCCGCGCCGCCGTCGACAGCTGTCCGGTGCGGGCAACCGCGAGAAAGAACTGCAGGTCATCCCAGGTAAATTGCGGCGGATTGTTCATTCGGATCCCCCAATCGGCGCTTGCATCATCCAGCCGTTCGATATTGGTCTTTCGTCTAATGCGCCCCGGCCTGCACCTCGTCGTCTTCCGCCCTAGGTTCCAACGAAAGCGCCCTAACGATCTGCATTCATTGGGGAACCTCGACAGACCAATAGTTCTGTTCAAAAACGAACAGATACTGTTTGGAATTAGTTGTAAAGCGGCCTTGCCTGATTGGTGCAATTCCGTGATCGTGGGGCATGCGCTGGCGGCCTTGAGGAGGGCGGCTGGCCAAATTTGAACAGATCCGCATTCTGGCCAATCTCTGGGAGGAGAGACATATGCGAAAGAATCTCATTGCGTCGCTGGCATTCCTGCTTGCAAGCAGCACTGCCGTGCTCGCCGATGGTGCATCCGACGGCAAGGTGAAGATCGGCATCCTGAACGACCAGTCCGGCGTCTACGCTGATTTCGGCGGCAAGTCCTCCGTCGAGGCGGCCAAGATGGCGGTCGAGGATTTCGGCGGCAAGGTGCTTGGCGTGCCGGTGGAGATTGTCGACGCCGACCACCAGAACAAGCCTGACATCGCCTCCAACATTGCCCGCCAGTGGTACGACACGGAGCAAGTGGACGCGATCATGGAATTGACCACCTCGTCAGTGGCGCTCGCGGTTCAGGCGATCGGGAAGGAAAAGAAGAAGATCAACATCGTCACCGGGGCCGCGACCACGGATCTCACCGGGAAGGCCTGTTCGCCCTACGGCTTCCACTGGGCCTATGACACGCATGCGCTTGCCGTCGGCACTGGCGGTGCGCTTGTCAAGCAAGGCGGCGACAGCTGGTTCTTCCTGACGGCCGACTACGCGTTCGGCTACTCCCTGGAGCAGCAGACGAGCGATTTCGTCAAGTCCGCCGGCGGCAAGGTCGTCGGTTCTGTCCGCCATCCCCTGTCGAACCAGGATTTCTCGTCCTTCCTGCTGCAGGCACAATCCTCCGGCGCCAAGGTGATCGGCCTTGCCAATGCCGGCCTTGATACGTCCAACGCCATCAAGCAGGCTGCCGAGTTCGGCATCACTCAGGGTGGCCAGCATCTGGCGGCACTGCTCTTCACGCTGGCCGAAGTTCACGGCCTGGGGCTCGAGGCAGCGCAAGGCCTGACGCTGACGGAAGGCTATTACTGGAACCTCGACGACAAGAGCCGCGAATTCGGCAAGAAGTTCTTCGCCCGCACCGGCAAGATGCCGAACATGATCCACGCCGGTACCTATTCGGCCGTGCTCCAGTATCTCAAGGCGATCGACAAGGCCGGCACCGACGACACCGAGGCCGTTGCCAAGCAGCTGCACGAACTGCCCGTCGACGACGCCTTCGCTCGCGGTGGCACCGTCGGCCCGAATGGCCGCATGATCCACGACATGTACCTGCTGCAGGTCAAGAAGCCGGCCGACAGCAAGGAACCGTGGGACTACTTCAACGTTCTCGCGACCATTCCGGGCAAGGAAGCCTATATCGATCCCGCCAAGAGCGGCTGCGCCTTGGTGAACTAGGCGATGGCGGTTTCCGCGACCCAATCGAACGCTATGCCGCGGGTGGTCCTTTCCGCTCGCGGCCTGCGTCGTGACTTCGGCGGCTTCACTGCCGTCAAGAATGTTGATCTCGACGTCCATGACGCGAGCGTGCATGCCCTGATCGGCCCCAACGGCGCGGGAAAGACGACGGTATTCAACCTGCTGACGAAGTTCCTGCAGCCGACATCGGGCACCATCACGCTGATGGGGACGGATATCACCAGAACGGCACCCGACAAGGTGGCGCGCATGGGGTTGGTGCGATCATTCCAGATCTCGGCCGTGTTTCCACATCTCAGCGTTCTCGACAATGTGCGGGTGGCGCTGCAACGGCCCAACAAGCTGTCAACGCAATTCTGGCGCCCACTATCAGCACTCGACGCATTGAACGATCGCGCCGAACAGCTGCTTGCGAAGGTCGGCCTCTTCAAGGAGCGCGACGCCATCGCCGCCGATCTTTCCTATGGCCGCAAGCGCGTCCTTGAGATCGCAACGACCTTGGCACTTGATCCAAGAGTGCTCCTTCTCGACGAACCGATGGCCGGCATGGGGCACGAGGATGTCGGCGTCGTCTCCGCTCTGATCCGCGAGGTGGCGCGCGACCGCGCCGTCCTGATGGTCGAGCACAATCTGTCCGTCGTCGCCAACATCTGCCAGCATGTGACCGTGCTGCAGCGTGGCGAAATCCTTGCCGAAGGCGACTATGCGACCGTCAGCGCCGATGAGCGGGTTCGCCAGGCCTACATGGGCACGGAGGAGGGCTGATGGCGACACTTCTGGACGTCCAGGGGCTCAACGCCTGGTACGGCGAAAGCCACATCCTGCACGGTGTCGACATGCGGGTTGGCGAGGGTGAGACAGTCACCATTCTTGGCCGCAACGGCGTCGGAAAGACGACGACGCTGCGCACCATCACCGGCATCGTCCGCACCCGCAAGGGCAAGCTGACATTCGCAGGTAAGGACATGATGCAGGTGCCGTTACACAAGACGGCGCATCGCGGTATCGGCTTCGTGCCGGAGGAGCGCGGCATATTCTCGACGTTGACGGTGTCCGAGAATCTGATGCTGCCGCCAGTCGTTGCCTCGGGCGGCATGACGGTCGAGGAGATCTACGAGCTGTTTCCAAATCTTTACGAGCGCCGCAACAGTGCGGGCACGAAGCTGTCGGGCGGTGAGCAGCAAATGCTGGCAATCGCCCGCATTTTGCGCACCGGTGTTCGCATGCTCTTGCTCGACGAACCCACGGAGGGACTGGCGCCCGTCATCGTCCAGCGCATCGGCGAAGTGCTGAGGCAATTGAAGGAGCGGGGCATGACGATCCTGCTTGTCGAGCAGAATTTCCGTTTCGCTAGCCGGATCGCCGATCGCTTCTATCTTATGGATCACGGGCAGATGGTTTCGGAGTTCCCGGTGGGCGAGTTGCCCCAGCGGATGGATACGCTGCACAAGGTTCTGGGAGTGTGATCTGAATGACAATGATCTTCGGCATTCCCCTGCAGGCGTTCATGGGCCAGTTGCTGATCGGTCTGATCAACGGCTCTTTCTACGCGCTCTTGAGCCTCGGGCTCGCCATCATCTTCGGCCTATTGCGCGTCATCAATTTCGCGCACGGCGCGCAATACATGCTCGGCGCCTTCGCCGCCTACCTTCTGCTTGCCTATGCCGGCATTGGTTACTGGCCATCGCTGATCCTTGCCCCCGTGATCGTCGGATTGGCCGGCGCGGTGATCGAACGTTTGTTCCTCCGTCGGCTCTATGATCTGGACCCACTCTACGGACTGCTCTTCACATTCGGTCTGGCCCTGACGGTCGAAGGCACCTTCCGTTACCTCTACGGCTCATCCGGCCAACCCTACGCGCAACCCGCTGCCCTCGCCGGCGCCGTCAATCTCGGCTTCATGTTCCTGCCGATCTATCGCGGCTGGGTGGTCGTCGTGTCGCTTGTGGTCTGCCTCGGCACCTGGCTCCTGATCGAGAAGACAAAGCTCGGCGCCTATCTCAGGGCCGCCACCGAGAATGCAACGCTCGTCCAGGCATTTGGCGTCAACGTGCCGGTTCTCCTGACATTGACCTACGCACTTGGAGCCGGTCTTGCGGCCTTTGCGGGTGTACTGGCCGCGCCGATCTATCAGGTGTCGCCGTTGATGGGCTCCAGCATGATCATCGTCGTGTTCGCCGTCGTCGTGGTTGGTGGCATGGGCTCGATCATGGGCGCGATCATCACCGGTTATGTACTCGGCATCGCGGAAGGCCTGACCAAGGTCTTCTATCCGGAGGCGTCCAACATCGTGATCTTCGTCATCATGGCAATCGTTCTTCTCATCAGGCCCGCGGGCCTCTTCGGCCGGGATGCATGACGATGACAGAGATCACCGAAACCATCCGTCCGGAAAAAAGCCGCACCGCGCTATCGGTACAGGCGGCATTCCTGATCATCGGCCTGCTGCTTCTGCTATTGGCGCCGTTCTTCTTCTACCCGATTTTCCTGATGAAGCTTTTGTGCTTTGCGCTGTTTGCCTGCGCCTTCAACCTGCTGCTCGGCTATACCGGCCTTCTGTCGTTCGGTCATGCGACCTTCTTCGGCGGGGCTGCCTATTTTACCGCCCATGCCGTGAAGGAATGGGGGTTTTCGCCGGAACTCGGCATCCTGGTCGGCGTCGCAGGTGCTGCCATCCTCGGCCTGGTCATGGGTTTCTTCGCGATCCGCCGTCAGGGTATCTATTTCGCGATGATTACGCTTGCCCTCTCGCAAATGTTCTTCTTCTTCTGCCTGCAAGCGGCGTTCACGCATGGCGAGGACGGTATCCAGTCCGTGCCGCGCGGTCATCTGTTCGGCGTCCTCGATCTCAGTAGTTCGACCAACATGTATTATTTCGTGCTGGCCGTTTTCGTCGTCGGCATCCTGATTATCTGGCGCTTCATCAATTCGCCGTTCGGCATGATCCTGAAATCGATCCGCGAGAACGAGCAGCGGGCGATATCGCTCGGTTATTCCGTCGCGCGCTACAAGCTGGGCGCCTTCGTTATGTCGGCGGCACTCGCGGGCCTGGCCGGGGCAGTAAAATCCCTCGTCTTCCAGTTCGCGACCTTGACCGATGTCGCCTGGCAGATGTCTGGCGAGGTGATCCTGATGACCCTGCTTGGCGGTATTGGTACCCTGATCGGTCCGCTGTTTGGCGCGGGCCTTGTCGTCACGCTGGAAAACTACCTGGCAACATCGGAATTCCCGGTGACGATCATCACAGGTGTGGTGTTCATGGTTTGCGTGCTGATCTTCCGCCGCGGCATCATCGGCGAGTTTTATGCGTCGCGTCTCGGTCGGAAGCTCGGCTTCGTCTACCGCCGCTAACCTGCGGGTGGCATTTGCATGGATCGCTTCGACTACATCATCATTGGTGCCGGCAGCGCCGGCTGTGTTCTCGCCAACCGGCTGTCCGAGGATCACAACACGCGCGTTCTGCTGCTGGAGGCCGGTGGCAGCGACAATTACCACTGGATCCATATTCCTGTCGGCTATCTCTATTGCATCAACAACCCGCGCACCGATTGGTGCTTCACGACGGTTCCGCAGCAGGGATTGAACGGGCGCGCCCTCAATTATCCGCGCGGCAAGGTGCTCGGCGGCTCATCCTCGATAAACGGCATGATCTACATGCGCGGCCAGGCACGCGACTATGATCTCTGGCGGCAGATGGGATGCTCGGGCTGGGGCTGGGACGACGTGCTTCCGTTCTTCCGCAAATCGGAGGACTACTATCGCGGCGAGAACGAGATGCATGGAACAGGCGGCGAGTGGCGGGTGGAAAAAGCCCGCGTTCGCTGGGCGGTACTCGATGCGTTCCAGGCCGCCGCCAGGGAAGCCGGCATTCCGGAAACGCCCGACTTCAACACYGGCGACAACGAGGGATCAGGCTACTTCGACGTCAACCAGCGGTCCGGCATCCGCTGGAATACGACCAAGGCCTTCCTGCGCCCGGCCATGCGGCGAGGCAATCTGACGGTTCTGACGAAGGCGCAGGCGCGCCGGCTGCTGATCGAGGATGGCGCTGTCACGGGCGTCGATTATCAGCATGCGGGCACCACGAAGCGCGCCTACGCGACGAGGGAAACGATCCTCGCGGCGGGCGCGATCGGTTCGCCACACATCCTGGAGCTGTCCGGTCTGGGCCAAGGAGAGGTGCTGAAAAGCGCGGGCGTGGAGGTCATTGCCGAGGTAAAAGGCATCGGCGAGAACCTCCAGGACCACCTGCAGCTTCGTATGGTCTACAAGGTCACCGGCGTTGCGACGCTGAACGAGAAGGCAACAAGGTTCATCGGCAAGGCTCAGATCGGCCTGGAATATCTGATCAGACGTTCAGGGCCGATGGCAATGGCGCCAAGCCAGCTTGGCATCTTCACCCGCTCCGGCCCCGACAAGGAGACACCAGACCTTCAATACCATGTGCAGCCGGTGTCGCTCGACAAGTTCGGCGATCCGGTTCACCCTTTTCCTGCCATCACCGCGAGCGTCTGTAACCTCAGACCCGAAAGCCGCGGTTCGGTCCATGTGGCGAGCCCGGATTTTGCTCTCCAGCCGACGATCAGTCCGAACTATCTCTCGACCGAACGAGATCGCGACATAGCTATTCGCGCGATACGCATGACACGGAAGATCGTCGCGCAGCCGTCCTTTGCGCGGTTCCGGCCCGAGGAGTTCAGGCCTGGCCCGAATTACCAAAGGGACGCGGAACTGGCGCAGGCAGCCGGGGATATTGGCACGACGATCTTCCACCCTGTCGGAACATGCCGGATGGGTTCCGATCGCGAAAGTGTCGTCGATCCTCGCCTCAGGTTCCGGGCGTTGGCGAAGCTCCGGATTGCAGACGCCTCCGTGATGCCGGCCATCACGTCGGGCAATACCAATTCGCCGACGATCATGATCGCCGAAAAGGCAGCTGCGATGATCCTGGCGGACAACAGATAGGAGAACGGCATGGCACGGATTGCATTCATCGGGCTTGGCAACATGGGCGGACCGATGGCCGCCAACCTCGTCAAGGCTGGTCATGAAGTCACCGGTTTTGACCTCGCCGCCCCCGTCCTGCAGGCTGCGGAAGAGCACGGGGTGAAGGCGGCAGGCCATATCAGCCAGGCTGTTTCGGACGCCGAGATCGTCGTGACGATGCTGCCGCAGGGCAAGCATGTGCTCAGCGCCTGGACTGACATCCTTCGCTCCATCCCCACCCGGACGCTTGTCATCGATAGTTCGACGATTGATGTCGACAGCGCCCGCAAGGCGCACGTAATGGCAAGCAATGCCGGTTGCCTTTCCCTCGATGCACCTGTGTCCGGCGGCACCGGCGGGGCGGCCGCAGGTACACTGACCTTCATGGCCGGCGGATCGGACGAGGCGTTTGCGAAGGCAAAGCCGGTCCTGGAAGCCATGGGCAGGAAAATCGTCCATTGCGGGGACGCGGGCGCAGGGCAAGCAGCGAAGATCTGCAACAACATGATCCTTGGCATCTCGATGATCGGCGTCTGCGAAGCTTTCGCGCTTGGCGAAAAGCTCGGTCTTTCGCATCAGGCGCTGTTCGACGTCGCCTCGACCTCGTCGGGACAATGCTGGTCGATCAGCACCTATTGCCCTGTCCCGGGACCGGTTCCGACATCGCCCGCGAACAATGACTACAAGCCTGGTTTTGCGGCCGCACTGATGCTGAAGGACCTGCGCCTGTCGCAGGAGGCGGCACTGTCGACCGGCGCCTCGACGCCGCTCGGCGCCGAAGCTTCTCAGCTCTATGCGCTCTTTGAGAAGCAGGGGAATGGCGCGCGCGATTTCTCTGCAATCATCGAAATGCTGCGGGGCAAGACCGAATAGCCCTCTGCCGTGGCTTGACACTCCTGCTGATATGCGCGACGCCGCCGGCTGCCGCGATGCGGCGACCGGCAACAGGAATTCCGACATGCAACCGCAGCCTACCGCGACGGGCCTCAAGAACTTCGTGCTACTGGGCGTTGTTCTGATGCTTCTCGGGGACTTTCTCTTCGCGCTCAATGACGCGATGGGCAAGTGGCTCGTGACAAGCTTCTCTGTCGGCCAGGTGTTGCTGATCCGCTCGCTCGGATGCTTCATCGTCCTGGGACCCCTGATTGCCAGGCAGGGCCCAGCCCAACTGTTCAGGGTAGAGCAGAAGGGGCTGCAGTTTCTTCGCGTGCTCTTCGCAACACTCGATGTCGGCCTGTTTTACGCCGCCGTCGCCTACCTGCCGCTCGCTGACGTCATGACCTTCTACATGGCCGGACCGATCTATGTCGCCGCGCTCTCGCATTTCTTCCTCAATGAACGGATCGGCTGGCGTCGTTGGCTTGCGGTCTTCGTCGGCTTCTGCGGCGTGGTGATCGCGCTGCGTCCGTCCTCGGCGATGCTGTCGCTGCCCTCACTTTTCGGCATTGTCGGCAGCCTGTCCTTTTCGATGGCCCTGGTGCTCAACCGATACCTCCGCAACACCAGTGACACGACCCTTGTTACCTGGCAGATGGTCGCCGCACTCGTCGTCGGGGCGGTGCTTTCCATCGGCGCCTGGCAGCCAACAACCCCGGTCGAGCTCACCGGCATGCTCGCCCTCGGCGTCGTTGCATCCTGTGCGCACCTTCTGATCACGCGTTCGCTGAAGCTCGCCCCGGCATCCTTGCTGGCGCCCCTTCAATACAGCCTTCTGATCTGGGCGATTGCGCTCGGATATCTGTTCTTCGGCGACGTTCCGGATCTCTATGTGATCTCAGGCGGCACGATCATCGTCGTCGCCGGCCTGTTCATCTTCCATCGCAAGAACCTGCTGGAAACAGTGCCGCCGGAGGCTGTTGCCCCAGACGGCCACTAATTCACAAGTTCATTTCCGCTAGGCGGCAGCGGGCTTGATGACACCGCGGCGTATCTGGTCGGCTTCGATCGATTCGAAAAGCGCCCGGAAGTTGCCTTCGCCGAAACCTTCGTCGCCCTTGCGCTGGATAAACTCGAAAAAGATCGGACCAATCACCGTCTTCGAGAAGATCTGCAGCAGGATCTTCGTCGTGCCGCCATCGAGCACGCCTTCGCCGTCGATCAGGATGCCATGCCTGGCCATTCGTTCGATCGGCTCGTCATGTCCATGAACGCGCTCGCGTGACATATCGTAGTAGGTCTCCGGAGGACCCGGCATGAAGCGCAGGCCGTTTTCGGCAAGCTTGTCGGTCGCCTCGTAGATGGCGTCGGTACCGACGGCAATGTGCTGGATGCCTTCGCCTCTGTACTTCTTCAGATACTCCTCGATCTGGCTGGTCTCGTCCTTCGATTCATTCAGCGGAATACGGATCTTGCCACAGGGAGAGGTGATTGCACGGCTCATCAACCCCGTGATCCGGCCGTCAATATTGAAGAAGTGGATCTGCTTGAAGTTGAAGAGTTCGCGATAGAAGTCCCACCACTTGTCCATGTTGCCGCGATAGACGTTATGGGTCAGGTGGTCGAGATAGAAGAAGCCGACACCCTTGGGCCGCGGATCACGCTCGGCCAGCCAGTCGAACTCGAGATCATAAGCCGAGCCCTTCGCGCCGTAGCGCTCCACGAAGTAGAGAAGCGAGCCGCCAATGCCGACGATCGCTGGCACGTCGAGGGTCTTGTCCTTGCCCTCGTAGGGTGTCGCGCCCCTGGCAACGGCATGGTCGAAGGCATGCCTGGCATCGACGACACGCCACGCCATCGACGGCGCGCAGGGCCCATGATCCTCGACGAAGCGCATGGCATGGCTGCCCGGCTCGGCATTGACGATGTAGTTGATGTCGCCCTGACGCCAGACCGTGATGTTCCTGCTCTTGTGCCTGGCGACGGCGCGATATCCCATACGGTCGAACAGTTCCGCCAGCTTCTCGGGCGCTGGATGTGCGAATTCGACGAACTCGAACCCGTCCGTGCCGGCAGGATTGTCAACAGTGATCTGAGACGGCGGTGCGTCGTGCGGATAGGGGCCCATTTGCTCCTCCTGAGGCTGTAGCCAGTTGGATGCAAATTATGGACCTGTCCTTGTGCAATGTGCTTGCATTGTGGTGGCTTATGGCCAAATATCCGCACGGAATGTGCATAGGACGAGATAATCGTACAATGTCTGAGCAGCTGGATGGTTTCGACCTGAAGATCCTCGCCGAACTTCAAAGAGACGGACGGTTGACCAATATCGAACTGTCCGAACGCATCAGCCTCTCGGCCTCCCAATGCTCGCGACGGCGAACGCGGTTGGAGGCAGAGGGCTTCATTCGCGGCTATCAGGCAAATCTCGATCCGGACAGGCTTGGGCTCAATCTTTTGGTCGTCATCTCGGTCACGCTGGCAACCCATAATCGCGACAATGCCCGTCGCTTTCAGCAATTGGTCAACGGCCTGCCAGAGGTCCTGGAGGCCTATGCGCTGACGGGCGAGATGGACTATCACCTGAAAGTGGCGACGCGCGGCCTGTCGGGCCTTTCGCGGTTCGTCAACGACGTCCTGTTGCCGCACGAATCCGTCCAGCACGTGAAAACCTCGATCGTGCTCAACACGTTGAAGCACTTTGAAGGCTACCCGCTCAGCGGCTCATAGATTCATTTCGATTTGCGCCGCAGTCCTGCGGAAGCCTCGATCGCCGAAAGCGCAAGGTCGAGGTGGCGGATCGCCTCTTCGCCAAGCTTCTGGCACACCGTCTCCTGGTACTTGTGCGCAAGGACTGTGATCCTGCGGTAGTATTCGCGCCCGAGCGCCGTCAGTTCGATCTCTTCGAAACGTCGGTCTGTATAGCTCGGAATTCTCTTCAGCCAATGGCGCTGCTCAAGCGCATGGACGGCCCGGCTCACCTTGGTCTTGTGCATGTGTGAATGGGCGCCGATGTCCTTTGCCGTCATCACGCCGACACTGCCGAGTGCGGCAAGCGTGCGCCATTCGGGCCGGGTCAGATCGAACTCCTGCTTGTACTGGCGCGCGAATGACAGGCTGATGAGTTCCGACGCCCGATTGAGCCGGTAGGGAATGAAGCCGTCGAGCTCAAATCCACTCTCCATGGCTGCTCCTTGATAGTTACAAAATCGACGGTTACGTTTGTAACTATATAGACGGAGGAGACGCAAGCATGGACACCACCGAAGCACCAGGTTCCCGTGCGCGGGCGGAGACCAGCAAGCTGGCCTACATGCCGGGGTTCGGCAACGACTTCGAGACGGAGGCGCTGCCAGGGGCATTGCCGCAGGGCCAGAACAGCCCGCAAAAATGCAGCTATGGCCTTTATGCCGAGCAGCTGTCCGGCTCGCCATTCACGGCTCCGAGAGGAACAAACGAGCGTTCCTGGCTCTATCGCATCAGGCCAAGCGTTCGCCACACGCGCCGCTTCGCCAATGCGAGCTTCCCCTTCTGGAAATCGGCGCCATGTCTCGACGATCACTCCCTGCCACTTGGTCAATTGCGCTGGGATCCGATCCCGGCTCCAGTGGTAAGCGCCGACTTTCTTGCCGGAATCCGAACGATGACGGCAGCCGGCGACGTCATGACCCAGGTCGGGATGGCCGCGCATGCCTATGCCTTCAATGCGGACATGGTGGATGACTATTTCTTCAATGCCGACGGGGAACTGCTCATTGTTCCGCAACTTGGCGCCATCAGCGTCTTCACCGAGATGGGCGTCATGGAGCTCGAACCGGCGGAAATCTGCCTCATCCCCCGTGGGATGATGTTCAAGGTTTCACGTCTCGGCGACGGGCCCGAGTGGCGCGGCTACATCTGCGAAAACTACGGAGCGAAGTTCACCATGCCGGATCGTGGACCGATCGGCGCCAACTGCCTGGCGAACGCCCGCGACTTCAAGACGCCGGTCGCCGCCTTCGAGGACAAGGAGACGGCGTGCCGCGTGCATGTGAAATGGTGCGGCAAGTTCTATGTGACCGAGATCGACCACTCGCCGCTCGACGTCGTCGCCTGGCACGGAAACTACATCCCCTTCAAATATGACCTGAGGACTTTCTCCCCGGTCGGGGCCATTCTCTTCGATCACCCGGACCCGTCGATTTTCACGGTCCTGACAGCGCCGAGTGGTGAAGAAGGGACGGCAAATGTCGACTTCGTGATCTTTCCGCCCCGCTGGCTCGTTGCCGAGCACACGTTCCGACCGCCCTGGTATCACCGCAACATCATGAGCGAGTTCATGGGGCTGATCCATGGACAATACGACGCCAAGGAAAAGGGCTTCGTCCCAGGCGGGATGAGCCTGCACAACATGATGCTGCCTCATGGGCCGGATGCCTCCGGCTTTGAGAAAGCGTCCAACGCCGAGCTGAAGCCGGTCAAGCTCGATCACACGATGGCGTTCATGTTCGAGACGCGCTTCCCGCAGCAGCTGACAAGATACGCTGCGGAACTGGAGACGCTGCAGGATGACTATATTGATTGCTGGGACGGTCTGGAGCGCCGTTTCGATGGGACGCCTGGCATCAAGTAGGCTCGAACGCGGAGGATCACATGAAACTTGCCACGCTCAAAGACGGTTCGCGCGACGGTCGACTGATCGTCGTCACCCGTGACCTGACGCAGTTTGCCGATGCGGGCGAGGTCGCCCGCACCCTGCAGGCAGCGCTGGACGACTGGCCGGCAACCGCGCCAAAACTTACCCGCCTCGCCGAAAGCCTCGAAGCCGGCTCAGTGCCATCCCAGCCCTTTGATCCGCGACATGTTCATTCCCCACTGCCACGCGCCTACCAGTGGGCGGACGGATCGGCCTACGTCAACCATGTCGAGCTGGTGCGAAGGGCGCGGAATGCCGACATGCCGACGACATTCTGGACCGATCCCCTGATGTACCAGGGCGGCTCCGACAACTTTCTCGCCCCTTGCGACCCGATCCTTGCCGCCGATGAACGCTTCGGCATCGATATGGAAGGCGAGGTTGCCGTCATCGTCGATGACGTTGCGATGGGCGCAACGTCTCGGCAGGCACATGAAGCAATCCGGCTCGTGATGCTCGTGAACGACGTGTCGCTGCGCGGTCTCATTCCCGATGAGCTCGCCAAGGGATTCGGCTTCTTCCAGTCGAAACCCTCGTCGTCTTTCTCGCCCGTCGCCGTAACAGTGGACGAACTCGGCGACGCCTGGAAGGACGGCAGGGTCCATCTTCCATTGCTCGTCAGCTTGAACGGCATTCCGTTTGGCCGCGCCAACGCCGGCAGAGACATGACGTTCGACTTCGGACAGCTCGTCTCGCACGCGGCGAAAACACGCCCGCTGGCGGCAGGCTCGATCATCGGTTCAGGCACGGTTTCCAACAAGCGTGACGGCGGCCCCGGCAAGCCGATCGTTGAAGGCGGAGACGGCTATTCCTGCATCGCCGAGATCAGAATGATCGAGACCATTGAGCACGGAGGCCCCAAAACGCCTTACCTGCACTTCGGCGACAGGGTTCGCATCGAGATGAAGGACAAGCACGGTGCATCGATTTTCGGCGCGATCGAGCAGACCGTACGACGCTACGCCGGGGACGAGCGGCAATGACCGGGATCGTGCTTTACGACTACTGGCGCTCCTCGGCCAGCTACCGGGTCCGCATCGCGCTTCATGTGCTGGGGCTTGCCTTCGAGACCGTCCCGATCGACCTGCTTGCCTTGGCCCACAAGGATCCTGACTATCTGAAAATCAATCCCCAGGGTCTGGTCCCCACCTTGCGCATCGGCGGACGCACGCTCACCCAATCCCTGGCCATCATCGAATACCTTGCCGAGACCTATCCCGAAAGCGGGTTCCTGCCCGATACTGCCGTGGGGCGGCAGCGGGTGAGGGCGCTGTCTTATGCCGTTGCCATGGATATTCATCCGATCTGCAACCTTAATGTCGTCTCGCACGTCGCTCACCTGACTGGCGAGGAGGGCGCCCGAACCGAGTGGATGACCAAGTTCATCGGCAGCGGACTGCACGCGGTGGAACAGATGCTCGATGAGCCGACGACCGGTCGCTACACATTTGGAGACACACTGACGATGGCGGATTTCTGCCTGGTGCCGCAGGTCTACAACGCCCGTCGCTGGGGTATCGAAATGTCGGCGTTTCCTCGCGTCGTTCGCATTGTCGACGCGTGCAACGCACTGCCGGCGTTCAAGGCTGCCCATCCGGACGCGGCAAAGCCGGTCTAACCGACATCACGATATCACACGCTGCAAGTTGTATCTCACCACTTGCAGCGGGTGACGGCCCCTTCGTGGCGCCTGGCACACGGGCCGTTGCCGGGCGCGCAATAATTCCTTCTGCCGATTGACGATCGCCAACGCAAGCTGATTAAATCAAATTGATTGATCAAATCGGAACAACATAATCCCTAACCCTATCAAGAGATGATGATGTCGATACAGCGCCAACCCGCCCTGCGGCTCGAAACCTCATGGCTGCCCGCTTCGGACGAACGAGACCAGGCCTACACGCTCAACCTCAAGAACCTTTCATCGAATTCCCTTGCCAACTTCACCCTCTGCATCAGCGGTCCGGGACGGGTGGATCCGGCTGTTCACATCGAGGGGGGCACGATCGGCCGCCGGCTATCAAATTTCACCGAATTTCTTCCGCCCGAGAATTTCGAGCTTGAGGCGGGCAAGACCTGGACGCTGACCATCTCCGCTCTCAGCTGGCCGTTCCAGCATTGGACGGATGGGGCAGCCGGTGCCTATGTGGCGTTCGCCGACGGCGGCACGCTTGCACTATCTGTCGAGCCGACCCGCTCGCTTGCCAACAATGCCCCATTGAAGCGTGGCGCAGAAATCTATCCCGTGCCGGTCAATCCGCCTGTGCCTGTCGCGATCGTCCCGTGGCCTGACGTGGTGTCGGTATCCGGCAAGCGCTCGGTTCCTCCCGGCTTTGCGCTCAATGCCAGCAATCCCCCGGCCATTGCGGCGGCAGCTGCCTTTACCGGCCTCGTCGAACAGCTCTTTGCGGTCGAAGGGATCGTTCGTCCTGCCTCGGAAGGCGGAATGCCCGTGATGCTTGACGTCGTCGAGGGCCTGGCGCCAGAAGCCTATCGCGTGTCCTTCTCGAGCGAGACCGTACACATTTCCGCCGGCACACAGACCGGCCTGCTCTATGGCCTGATCACGCTTGGCCAGGTCTGGCGTGGTGCGCACCTTTATCCGCACGCCTTCCGTTTTCCGGTCGAAGGCGAGATCCGCGACGAGCCATCCATGGGATGGCGCGGCCTTCATCTCGATGTTGCCCGTCAGTTCTACGGCAAGGCTGAAATCAAGAAGCTGCTCAGCATCCTCGCCTGGAACAAGGTCAACCGCTTCCATTGGCACCTCTCGGACGACGAGGCCTGGCGGATCGAGATCGACGCCTATCCTGCCCTGACCGAAGTCGGCGCCTGGCGGGGACACGGCCTTCMCATTCCGCCGCTTCTCGGCTCTGGCGCGGCCCGCACCGGTGGTTACTACACCAAGGCGGCGGTACGCGAGATCGTCGCGCACGCCAAGGAGCTCGGCATCGAGGTCGTGCCGGAGATCGATGTCCCTGGACATTGCTATGCCATGCAACAGGCAATCCCGGAACTTCGCGACCCGCAAGAAGCCGGGAGCTACCATTCGGTTCAGGGCTTCCCCGACAACTGCCTGAACCCGGCACGCGAGAAGACCTACGAGGTTCTGGAAACGATCTTCCGCGAATTGATCGAGCTCTTTCCCTTCAAGACGATCCATATCGGCGCCGATGAAGTGCCCCTCGGCGCCTGGTCGGGTTCGCCGGAGGCCTTGGCGCGTCTGCGCGAGTTTGGCGGAGATGCAGTGGCTAAAGCACATGCCAAGCGGCTCAACGTCATCACCAATACTCACGGCGCCGACGACATAGACGGATCGGGAGCCGCGGTTCTGCAGTCGATTTTCCTCGCCCGGATCCAGAAGTTCCTCGCCGAGCAGGGCTGCATCACCGGCGGCTGGGAAGAGGCAGCGCATGGCAATGTCATCGACAAGGCAAAGAGCTATCTCTGCGGCTGGCGCAGTGTCGAAGTTTCGGCGGCGCTCGCCGGTCAGGGCTACGAAATGGTCGTCTGCCCTGGGCAGGTCTACTATCTCGACATGGCAAACAGCCCCGATTGGGACGAGCCGGGCGCCAGCTGGGCCGGGTGGTCGGAGCCCGAGAAGCTCTACAATTTCGACCCGGTCGAAGGCTGGAGCGACGAGCAGAAAAAGAAGCTGCGTGGCATCCAGGCCTGCATCTGGTCGGAGCCGATGACCGATCGCGCGGTCTTTGACCGCCTGGTGTTTCCGCGGATCTCGGCACTTGCCGAGAGCGCCTGGACAAAGCCCGCGGACAAGTCCTGGGAGCGCTTCAAGGCAGTCGCGGGATTGATGCCGGTCCTGTACGCCTATCCGTGAGGTTGTCAGCCCAGAGGTTTTTGAAGGACATCGAACTGCGGGTTCGTTTCCGAGAAGATCGGCAGTGCCGCGGCGCCCAGAAGCGCCGTGTCCCTGCCGGTCGCACCGATCATGATGCGCGGCAGGTTTCGTTCCTCCCCGGGATTGACCGGGGTATGCAACGGATCCAGCTTTCGAGCGAGGCGCTGCAGCAGTGACGGGGGCATCGAACCGCCAAGCACGATCGTCTGCGGATCGAAGGCCAATTCCAGAACATCGATTGTCTGACGCATGGGCTTCGCGGCAGCCTCGGCCCAGGCATCAATCCGACTGTCCCCTTGCGCGATCAAGGCGGCAAGAGTTTCAGGGTCGTGCTGCCTGGGGTCGCCAATGTCGAGATATTCGTAGGCCGCGCCGAGCGAGACATAGCGGTCGAGGCAACCACGCTTGCCACACACGCAGGCCAGCCCATCCGGCACCACGATCATATGGCCAATTTCGCCAGCATTGTTGCGGCTTCCCTTGTAGAGATGGCCGTCGAGAAACATGCCGGCCCCTATACCCCCGCCGAGAAACAGATAGACAAAGCTGCTCAAGCCCCGAGCGACGCCGTGGAGCCGCTCGCCGATCGCAGCAGAGGTGGCATCGTTCTCGACGAGAACCGGGACGCCAACAAGTCGGGCAAGTTCCGGGGCCACGGGGAAACCCTGCCAGCCGGGAAGCGTCACCGGGCTCAGCGATGTCACACCTTCGGCCGCATACCGCCCCGGCATTGCGATGCCGACACCCAGCAGGCGGGCGCGATCGAAGCGAAAGTTCCGTTGCAGTTCGTCAGCGATACCGCCGAGGATCGGCATCGCCTCGGTCGGCGTCGGCCTGTCGACGGGCTTGTCGATCCTGGCACGGACACGTCCCGAAAGATCGGTCAGCACGCCAACCGCACGATCCCGCTCCAGCTCCAGGCCAATGGAGTAGGCACCGTCCGGATTGATCGAGTAGGGCGTGATCGGCTGTCCACGCGCCGCCTTTTCGGGGGCTTCGGCCTTCAGCAACTCGGACCGTTCGAGTTCTTCGACAATGTTCGATACCGTCTGCGTGCTGAGCGCCGTCAACCGGGAGAGGGCCGCCCGCGACAACGGTCCATTCGTCCGGACCGCTTCGATCACGACGCGTCGGTTGTGCGATTTTGCCTGTTCGAGATTGGTGCCTGAAATTGCCTTCATTGGCCTGACTTGCGAGCGTTCTAAACAATCACCTTGCTTACCGCATAAGCGGTTCCGTCATTTATATCCAGCAGATTGCATCCCGGTAGTCCGGACCCATCCGCGTGATTGTGCGCAGGGCGTTGCAACGAGACAAGAGCGAGCTTCAGGAACTTTGCGGGCGCTGGCGCCTGCGCCATTTCTTGGTCGCCAGCAACGGGCCGGGTTGACAGCATGGGGAGCACATGGCACTTATGTAACTAAATAGTTATTTACGGGAGGAAGACGCAGATGGCGACGATTTCGCTTGGCATTATCATGCATGGGATCACCGGCCGCATGGGCTATAACCAGCATCTGGTGCGCTCCATTCTCGCGATCCGCGAGCAGGGGGGCCTTGAGCTTTCCAACGGCGACCGCCTGATGCCCGATCCGATCCTCGTCGGACGCAACGCCGACAAGATCGAGGCCATTGCCCGCAAGCACGGTCTGACGCGCACGACCACTGATCTCGACAGCGCCCTTGCGGATCCGAACAACAGGATCTTTTTTGACGCAGGCTCGACGCAAATGCGCGTCTCGCTCCTGAAAAAGGCAATCGAGGCCGGCAAGCATGTCTATTGTGAAAAGCCGATCTCGGAGACGCTCGAGGAGGCGCTTTCCGTTGCGACGCTTGCCGAACAGCGCGGCGTCAAAAATGGTGTCGTGCAGGACAAGCTCTACCTGCCGGGACTGCGCAAGATCGCGCTGCTCAAGGACAGCGGATTCTTCGGCAAGATACTCTCGGTACGCGGCGAGTTCGGCTACTGGGTATTCGAGGGTGACTGGGGCGTGAAGGCTCAGCGTCCATCCTGGAACTATCGCGCGGCCGATGGTGGCGGCATGATCCTCGACATGCTGCCGCACTGGCGCTACGTGCTGGACAACCTCTTTGGCGAGGTCAAGGCCGTCAGCTGCTACGCGTCCACCCATATCCCGAGCCGCGTCGACGAGAACGGCAAGACCTACAGGGCAGATGCCGACGACGCAGCCTATTCGACTTTTGAACTCGAGGGCGGCATCGTCGCCCACATCAACTCCTCCTGGGCGGTTCGCGTGCGTCGTGACGACCTCGTGACCTTCCAGGTCGACGGAACACATGGTTCGGCCGTCTGCGGTCTGACCAAATGCTGGACCCAGCATCGGGTCAACACACCGAAGCCTGTCTGGAATCCCGATCAGCCGCAGACGATCGACTTCTACAGGACATGGGACGAGGTTCCGGAAACCCAGGTTTTCGACAACGGCTTCAAGGCGCAGTGGGAAGACTACCTGCGCTACGTCGTCGAAGACGCGCCGTGGAGGTTCACGCTGCGCGAGGGCGCCAAGGGTGTTCAGCTTGCGGAACTGGCGCACCAGAGCTGGAAGGAACGCCGCTGGGTGGATGTTCCCTCGCTCGCCGACACCTCCGTGCGCAAGGTTGCCTGACGGCCATGGCAAAGTCACTTCGTCTTCCCGTCTCCGGCGGCACGCTGGAGGATTATGCCATCGCCAACGCACCGCTTGCCGCGCCGGAACGCCCGGCCGGCGGCCATGCCTTCAACCGTGTCGCCTACGCGGCCGCTCATGTGGTCGTCGATCCATTGGCAGACAACGATCCATGGCTCGACCGCAACATCGACTGGGAACGCACCGTTGCATTCCGGGAGTATCTTTGGGATCTCGGCCTCGGCGTTGCCGAGGCGATGGACACCGCCCAACGCGGCATGGGGCTCGACTGGGCTGGCGCCAAGGAACTCATCGCCAATGTCCAATCGGCAGCGCGCAGGCGCCCGGATGCCCTCATCGCCTATGGCGCCGGCACCGACCATCTGCCACCAGGCCCTGGCGTTAGCATCGATGATGTCATCCAGGCTTATGAGGAGCAGGTCGCCTACGTCGAAGGACAGGGCGGGCGGATCATCCTCATGGCAAGCCGCGCGCTTGCGGCCGCCGCCAAGAGCCCCGAGGATTACGTGCGTGTCTATGATCGCATCTTGCGGCAGGTCCGGCAGCCGGTGATCATCCATTGGCTTGGCGATATGTTTGATCCTGCGCTCGCCGGCTATTGGGGTTCGCGTGATGATATGCAGGCCATGGAAACGGCCGTCGCCATCATCAATGACCACGCAACCAAGGTGGACGGCGTGAAGATCTCCCTCCTCTCCGCGGAGAAAGAGATCGTCATGCGTCGAAAGCTTGATCCGGCGGTCAAGATGTATACGGGCGATGACTTCAACTACGCGGAGCTTATCGCCGGCGACGAGAAAGGATACTCACACGCCCTGCTCGGCATTTTTGATGCCATCGCGCCTGCGGCCAGCGCTGCCCTTCAGAAGCTTGGCGCAGACGATCTCGCCGGATTCCACGAGATCCTGGCGCCGACCGTGCCGCTTTCACGGCACATCTTCAAGGCACCGACGCGGTTCTACAAGACGGGCGTTGTCTTCCTGGCCTACCTCAATGGTTTCCAGAATCACTTCCAGATGCTGGGTGGCCAGCAAAGCACGCGCTCGATGGTGCATCTGGCGGAACTGTTCCGACTTGCCGACGAGGCCCGCGTCCTGCGGGATCCGGATCTCGCCGTCAGCCGGATGAAGACGATCCTGGCGACTGCAGGCATCTGAAAATCACGGCATGCACTTCGCATCGCGAGGTGAGGGAGGAATATCAAAAATGGCAGTCAACGGCCTTTCCATCAACCTCGCGACGGTGCGAGAGCAGTACGACATGAAGCAGGCGGTCGAGGCCTGCCTCAAGCAGGATATTGTTGCGATCGCTCCCTGGCGTGATCAGGTGCATAGGATCGGCTTGTCGGAAGCTGCCCGGATCGTCGCCGACAACCAACTGCAGGTGACCGGGCTTTGCCGCGGAGGCATGTTCCCCGCCGCGGATGCTGCGGGGCGAGCTGCAGCAATCGACGACAACAAGAGGGCGATCGATGAGGCAGCTGCTCTCAACGCCGACTGCCTGGTTCTCGTCGTCGGAGGCCTGCCTGCGGGGTCCAGGGATATCGCCCACGCGCGCGATATGGTTGCAGACGGGATCGGCGCGATCCTTCCGCACGCACGCGCATCCGGCATACCACTTGCGATCGAACCTCTGCATCCGATGTATGCCGCCGACCGCGCCTGCGTGAACACACTTGAGCAGGCACTCGATATCTGTGACCTTCTCGGCAACGGCGTCGGTGTGGCCATCGACGTCTATCACGTCTGGTGGGACCCGAAACTCGAGCAGCAAATCACCCGAGCCGGGGCGTCGGGCCGGATCCTGGCACACCACATCTGCGACTGGCTGGTTCCGACCACGGACCTGTTGCTGGACCGCGGCATGATGGGAGACGGCGTGATCGATCTCAAGGGGATCCGACGCTCCATCGAGGCTGCCGGTTATCATGGAGCGCAGGAAGTCGAAATCTTTTCGGCAGCGAACTGGTGGAAACGACCGGGGGAAGAAGTGCTCTCCACATGCGTTGATCGCTTTCGCAGCGTCTGCTGACACAGTCGTTGCGCCGCCGCTAAATCATTGACCAACCGTACATATTTTCACTTACGGCAACCAACGACCCGTTTGGTTCCGCTACATGCTATTTGCAGGGCGGGAAGCCAATGCCGAAGGATGCTGCTGAAATTGCCTCAATGACGGCTGCGGCATCCAGAAAATGTCCTTGCCCCGCTTCCTGCGAGCGGCGCAAATGCTGAAACCTGCCCACAGAATCTCGGACAAGACCGTGCTTTGTCAACAACAATCGCCCGATCATCGGCGAATTGTCACCAAGGCACACCAATCACGCCGCAGTTATTTTGAAATGATTCTGCGCCTCATGCCGGTGGATCAGCGGCGCGACAAATGATCTGACCCTACTGTTCCCCGCGGGGAACTCCGCATGGTCGGGACCCTGCGAGGCTGGCAGCAACCCGATGGTCAGGGCACCTCCTGATGCTGCGTCCTGACGATCTTCCGGCCAATGCGAGCGCGAGACAGGCAGGCAACGCCGAGGGACTTGGCAACTCCGGTCGCAGATCCCTTCATGTCCGAGCCAAGCCCTGCGACGACGCCCAACGATTCCTGTCGAACCGATACTTCCCCTCGCGCCGGTGGATAGCCGCCCGATCAGTCATCTGGCCCATTGTCCCCCGCGGGGAACTTCGCTTGATCGGGACCTTGCGAGGCTGGCAGCAACCGATGGTCAGGGTATCTCCTCATGCTGCACCCCAACGGTCTTCCGGCCAATGCGAGCGCGAGACAGGCAGACAGCTCCCAGCGCCTTCGCAAGGCCATTCGCAGATCCCTTCATGTCCGAGCAAGGCCCTGCGACAACGCCAAACGACTCCTGTCGAACCGATACTTCCCCTCGCGCCCGTGGATAGCGGCACGACACGTCATCTGGCCCATTGTTCCCCGCGGGGAACTCCGCTCGAACCCGGACTCTGCGAGGCTGGCAGCAACCGATGGTCAGGGCATCTCCTGATGCTGCCCTCCAGACGGTCTTCCGGCCAATGCGAACGCCAGACAGGCAGGCAGCGCCGAGAGACTTGGCAAGTCCAGTCGCCGATCCCCTCATCTCCGAGCCAAGCCCTGCGACAAGGCTCAATCAACCTGCATGCACCAACCCACCGTCACCGAAGGCGCCGACCGCATTGTCGCTCACCACCTCGGCTCTTTGCGAGAAGCCCTCTCATGCCTGCCCGGCGCTCGAACGCCTGCAGGTAACGCCGCCGCCTTCACGCCTGGCCCGCGCAGCCGCGAAGTCCGACGCCCTCACACAGGCGGCAGCAGCTGCAACACCCTCCACGCGCAAATCATGGTGCCGACATGACCACAGAAGGTCAGCCCGCCATGTCGCGGCATTCAGATGACGCAGGCCCGCGCGTCGCTCATCGGCAAGAAAATCTCGGCAAACCCAACGGTGAAGCCACCATCATACGCACGAGCGCGCCATCTGGCGTGCCCAAGTCTTTATTTCCAGGACGAAATGTCATCGCCGCCCGGCACGGCCCACCGTCCGAGCGTGGAGTCCCCCGACTACAGGCAAAGGCCGCAAAGCTTGCGCCGGCGGCTGTTACCGCCAACGACGAGGAAGCCTTCACCGCGCAGTGGGGAACGGATCCTGACGACAACGCCCGACCGTGACCCCGATATCCGTCAAGGAACCCTTCGGTCGTCCTGCGCCTCCCTGCATCCAACACAATCATTGCAAGATGGCGTTGGACGAATAAGAGATTGTCCCGCGTCATGGCCCGACAACCAACGCGGCGTGACCCCGCCTTGGTGTCGAACGGACAAACAATCAGGGCCTGGCATTGCCGATCTTCGTGCCGGAACTTTGCAACCAATGCCGCATGGCCGTCAAAACCGCCAGGAACCGCTGCAGGGCCAACCTACCAATCCACAGCAGTCGGTGATACGCATCTCGACAGCATCGAGCGCAGGAACTATCTCTAAAATATGACTATTCATAACGACGACACGATAGCCGGCCGCATAAGTCGCGCGCTCGCGGAGCGCATCGTGACGGGCGCCTTGCCGCCCGGCTCGAAACTGAAGCAGGACCACATAGCCGAGGAATTCGGATCCTCGCACGTTCCCGTGCGCGAGGCCCTGCGCCGTCTGGAGGCGCAAGGCCTTGCGGTCAGCGAACCCCGCCGGGGCGTTCGTGTTGCCTCCTTCGATCTAAAGGAGGTGCAGGAGGTCGCGAAGATGCGCGCCGCCCTCGAGGGCCTTGCACTGCGCCACTCGGCAGAGCACCTGACGCCTTCGCGTCTCGACCAGGCCGAGCAGGCAACGATCGACGGTGACAATGCGCGCGACGTTCGCACCTGGGAAGAGGCCAATCGCAGGTTTCACAAGCTCATCCTCGAACCCTGCGAAATGCCGCGTCTGCTTTCCGCCATTGACGACCTGCATGCGGCGAGCGCTCGATTCTTGTTCGCCACCTGGCTCACCGACTGGGAACCGCGAATCGATACGGACCACCGCAGCATTCTCGCATTCCTTCGCGCCGGCAAGGTCGAGAATGCCGTAACCGCGCTGGAGCGGCATGTGCAATGGATCGGCGGCCCGTCGCGGCGGATGCAGCATGCCGTTCGCGAGCGATTTGCAATCGTCGGCTAGCCTCCGTTCCCACTTGATCCGCGCGCGTTTCCTGCTCAGCGGTAGCCTGCGCTCCGAGCTCGGGCAATAGCGACGCGCATCGGCCGAGCGATCGCAATCCCTGTTGCGCGCTGGAATGCAGCCTAATTTGTGAGATTGGCATCGAAAACGCGAAGCCTGTCAGCCAATCAGGCGCTAGCCGACACTGGAGCACCAGAGCCGGATCCCCAATTTACCTCCGGCGGACTGAAAAACGCACTTGCCTAACGTCGCAGGAAATTATTATAGATAATTTTGATTTCTATCTACGACTCGACATTCCGCAGCGCAAAGGTTTTAGTCAAATGCAGCCACATACCGACTGTCCAACCGCGGCGAACGGCAATAGGGGGCATCTAACCACATCCGACGCCACAATTATCTATAATTTGCCTTTCAACGACCTTCTCTTTCGCGCCCACGGCATCCATCGAGCCAATTTTGATCCCAATGCCGTACAGATGAGCCGTCTCCTGTCCGTCAAGACCGGCGGATGCGCCGAAGACTGCGGCTATTGCAGCCAGTCGGCCCATTATCCGACCGGCCTCAAGGCTTCAAAACTGATGGAGGTCGACCGCGTACTTTCCGAAGCGCGAAAGGCGAGGGAAGGGGGTGCAACGCGCTATTGCATGGGCGCCGCCTGGCGCAGCCCCAAGGACCGGGACATGGATTCGATCGTCGCGATGGTCGAGGGTGTGCGGGCGCTCGGGATGGAGACCTGCATGACGCTCGGCATGCTGACGCCGCAGCAATCGGCAAGGCTCGCGGATGCCGGCCTCGACTATTACAATCACAACATCGATACCTCGGAGCGCTTCTATAGCGAGATCATCACAAGCCGGACCTTCGCAGATCGCCTTGATACCCTTGCCAATGTCCGCCAGGCCGGCATCAAGGTCTGCGCCGGCGGCATTCTCGGAATGGGCGAGACGGCGGAAGATCGGATCTCGATGCTTGTCACGCTTGCCAATCTTCCGGCGCCGCCAGAGAGCGTTCCGATCAATATGCTGATCCCGATCCCGGGTTCAAAGCTCGCCAATGCAAAGCCGATCGATCCAATCGAATTCGTTCGGACGGTTGCACTGGCACGCATCCTGATGCCTGCTTCCCACGTTCGCCTGTCTGCGGGACGAACGGATATGTCGGACGAGATGCAGGCGCTCTGTTTCTTTGCGGGCGCCAATTCCATCTTTGTGGGCGAAACCCTCCTGACAGCGGACAATCCCGGTGAGGATCATGACGCGGCTCTCTTTCGCCGCCTGGGGTTGAAGGCCGAACAGCTGGAACGGGTAGAGTGAGTGCCGGGGGCCTTGCAGTCTATGAGCGCAAGCTCGCTGGCCTTGATCGCAAGGGAAGGAGCCGCAGCCTTGTCGCCGCTTCCGGCGCGGATTTCGCCTCGAACGACTACCTTGGTCTTGCGCAATCGCAGCGGCTAGGAGATGCGCTTCGGTCTGCATTGGACCGCGGCGTGGCAGTGGGGGCCGGGGGTTCGCGCCTGCTACGTGGCAATCATCCGGAGCATGACGCGCTGGAGCGGGAGGCTGCCGCGTATTTCGGGGCAAAACGGGCGCTCTACTTCGCCAACGGTTATGCTGCCAATGTGGCATTGTTCTCAACCTTGCCACAGCGCCAGGACATCATCCTTCATGATGCGCTCATCCATGCCAGCGCTCATGAAGGGATTTCTGCCAGCCGAGCGCCATCGATCGCGACCTCACACAACGATGTCGACGCCGTCGCCGACGCCATCCGATCATGGCGCAAAGCCGGCGGCACCGGTCGACCCTGGATCGCTGTCGAAAGTCTCTACTCGATGGACGGGGATCGCGCGCCGCTTGCCGAGTTGGCCGAACTTGCGAGGCTCCATGATGGTTTCCTCGTCATCGATGAGGCACATGCGACGGGGGTCTTCGGAAAGGGAGGACGCGGCCTGGCGGAGCAGATCGGGCATCCAGAAAACTGCATAACGCTGCACACCTGCGGCAAGGCGCTTGGTGCGTCGGGCGCGCTTGTCCTTGCACCGACAGTCCTCTGCGATTTTCTCGTCAATCGCGCCCGCAACTTCATCTATTCAACGGCACCATCCCCGCTGATGGCTGCGACAGTTCGGGAGGCATTGAGGATCCTCGACGATGAACCGGAGCGACGCGACAAGCTCGCCGGACTTGTCTCTCTTGCCAATCGCGAGATGGAAAGGACGATCGGGATGCAATCCAGCGGCTCACAGATCCTCCCCATTCTTGTCGGCGACAATCGCCGCGCGGTGCGGATCGCCGAAGGCTTGCGGGCCGAGGGTTTCGACGTCAGACCCATCCGCCCACCAACCGTGGCGGAGGGCACGGCGCGTTTGCGCATCTCCATCACCCTCAACGTCGAACCGGAGACAATTTCGCGGCTGTTCGAGAGGCTGGCCGTTGTCATGCGAAAGGAGCAGCAATGACGTCGCGCTTCGTCGTCACCGGCACTGACACCGGCATCGGCAAGACTGTTTTCGCTGCCGCATTGACCTGCGCACTCAAAGGGCATTACTGGAAACCTGTCCAGTCGGGACTGGACGAGGAGACCGACGCAGAAACAGTCGCCCGACTGGGCAACGTTCCGCCCGAACGGATTCTCCCCGAGGCCTACCGGCTAAAGACACCAGCATCCCCCCACCACGCAGCAGCGCTTGATGACGTAACGATCGAACCCGGCGCGCTTGAACTCCCGGCGCTCCCACATCCGCTTGTCATTGAGGGCGCTGGTGGCGTTCTCGTTCCACTGACATCAGGAATCCTGTTTGCCGATATCTTCGCTCGCTGGCAGGCACCCGTCATCCTGTGCGCCAGAACCTCGCTCGGCACCATCAACCATACGCTGTTATCCGTAGAAGCGCTGCAGCGCCGATGTGTGCCCATCTTCGGCATTGCCTTTATGGGTAAGGAAAACGCCGAAACCCAGAGGATCATCATCCACATGAGTGGTGCTCGGGAATTGGGACGGCTGGAGCCGACCAACCCGCTTACCCACGACGGCCTGATGGCAGCCTTTCATCGCGGCTTCGACGTGTCGGTCTTTCGGAGTTCAACGTCATGACGCGTTCCCCTGTATGGCATCCATTTACACAGCACGGCCTCGAGCCGCCGATGAAAAAGGTCATAGAGACGGAAGGCGCCTATCTGATCGACGAAGCCGGCAGTCGCATTCTTGATGCGATCTCCTCATGGTGGGTCATCACCCACGGGCATCGGCATCCGACGATCATGGAGGCGATCCGCCGTGCGACCGACAGTTATGACCAGGTCATCTTCGCCGAATACACGCATGCCCCTGCCGAAGAACTCGCCCGTGGTCTGATCAAGGTAAGTCCGGCCGGGCTTGAGCACGTCTTCTATTCGGACAGCGGGTCGACGGCGGTCGAGGTTGCGTTGAAGATGGCGCTTGGCTTCTTCCACAACACCGGCAGGCGCCGCGATCGGATCGTCGTCATGGAGCACGGTTATCATGGCGACACGATCGGAACGATGTCCGTCGGCGAAAGGGGCGTCTTCAATGCCGCCTACGAGCCTCTGCTGTTCGGCGTCGATCGACTTGCCTTTCCGGAGCCCGGTTCGGAGCAACGGACGCTTGATGCCTTTCACCTCCTTTGTTGCTCCGGCCAGGTCGCGGCTTTGTTGATTGAGCCACTGGTACTTGGCGCCGGAGGCATGAAGATGTTTGAGCCATCCTTGCTCGGCAAGCTCAGGGAGATCGCCCGCTCCCACGATGTGCTTTTCATCGCAGACGAAGTGATGACCGGCTGGGGCAGGACAGGCACCCTGTTTGCCTGCGATCAGGCAGGTATTTGTCCGGATATCCTCTGCACATCAAAAGGACTGACCGGGGGCGCCATGCCGCTAGCTGCCACACTTTGCACAAGCGAGATCTTTGACGCGCATGTTTCCACCGACCGCCGCAAGACCTTCTTCCATTCGAGTTCCTACACTGCCAACCCGATTGCATGCGCGGCAGCGGTCGCCAACCTGGAGATCTGGGCAAACGAGCCGGTTCAGGCGCGCATAGATCGCCTCACTGCCCTGCAGGAGAAGGCGCTGCGACGCTTCGCCAATGATCGGCGCTTCATGAACGTCCGCCAGACCGGCACCATTGCGGCGCTGGACATGGCTGTCCGCTCGGAAGGATATTTAGCCGACATAGGACCGCGCTTGCGCGGCTTCTTCCGCGACCGCAACCTCCTCATTCGCCCACTTGGAAACGTCATCTACCTCATGCCACCTTATTGCGTGTCGGAAACCGAAATCGATCGCCTTTATGACGCCATAGACGAGGCAGCGGACGAACTGATCGGAACAGCAGCATGATGAAGGTCCGCTCCGCGCGTATCGCAGGCTTTGGGCACGCTGTTCCTGGTCGCTGTGTCGAAAACGCCGAAATCGAGCAATCCCTCGGGCTCGAAACCGGTTGGATCGAGCGTCGCACCGGGATCCGCACCCGATACTGGGCAGAAGAGGGCGACACCCTCAGCGGCCTCGCCACCGAAGCCGGAGCCATGGCCCTCGACAATGCCGGGATCAATCGATCCGAGGTCGGCCTGATGCTCCTGGCAACCTCCACGCCGGATCAGCTGCTGCCACCGACGGCGCCACTCGTGGCACACAGGCTTGGACTAGAGCACTGTGGCGCGATCGACCTGGCCGGCGCCTGCTCCGGCTTTCTTTATGCCCTGACACTCGCAGACGCATTCGTTCGCACCCAGGGGAGGCCGGTTCTTGTCGTTGCCGCCAATATTCTCAGTCGCCGCATCAATCCGGCCGAGCGAGCCAGTTGCGTATTGTTTGCTGACGCGGCGGGCGCAGTCGTGCTGACGCCCTCCAGCGATCCTTCCGTCGGAATTCTCGGCACTGAACTCTGCTCCGAGGGCAGCAACTATGACCTGATCTCGATTGCCGCCGGCGGCAGCAACAAGCCCTTCGCGCCAGGGCGCGCCGCCACGGACTATCTGATGACGATGCGAGACGGGCGTGAGGTGTTTTCCCGGGCGGTCGAGATGATGAGCACCGCCTCGCAGCGGACGCTCGACATGGCTGGCGTGGAAGCTGCAGCGATCACCCGATTTGTACCGCACCAGGCCAATGTCCGGATATTTCAGGCAGTTGCAACCAATCTCGGGATCGGGCCCGAACGGACCGTCTGCTCGCTGGACCGGTTCGGAAACTCTTCCGCCGCGACGATCCCGCTCACCTTGTCGCTGGATGCAGCCGCGCGGCCTCTCAGGGAGGGTGAAACCCTTCTTCTTGCAGCAGCCGGTGCTGGTCTCACCGGGGCGGCCGTCACCTACCGCGTCTAGTGCTTCGGGCAATCCAGGCTGACCGCGAGATGCAGGTGCCCTTTAGCGGTTGATGCGCGTCGACAGGATGATCGAAGAGAGGGTTTTCTCGACGCCGTCGATATCACCAATCTTGTCGATGGCGGTATCGAGCTCGCTGATCGAGCCGGCGGCAACGATTGCGATCATGTCGAAGCTACCGCTGACCGAATGGACCGAGCGGACGTCCGCAATGGCCTGCAGCTCTTGGGTGACGCGTCCGAGCGCCTTGGCAGCAAGGGTGATCAGCACGTGGGCCTTTATCTGACCGCTCTCGAAGTTATCCGACAGCCGCACGCCATAGCCTGCTATGACGCCGTCGCGCTCCAGGCGCTCGATCTTGGCCTGCACTGTTGTGCGCGACAGGCCGAGTTTGCGGGCAAGCATGGCGGTCGGCATCCGGGCGTTTTCGCTGAGAATCGACAGAAGCTGCCGATCCTTGTCACTCATCGTCATATTGATCAATCCAGCCGGCGATATGCCAAAGAATTCCAGTCGATTTTATCATTCTCGCGCTGTGAATCAACCAAACCGACAGGAATAAAGGGGGCATAAAGATTTCTCGAACCAATATGAGGGAACGCATATGAAAAACATTGTCGTCATCGGCGCTGGCAAGATCGGCTCGACGATCGCCCGTCTTCTCATCCATTCCGGCGACTACCACGTCACGCTTGCCGACCGCAGCAAGCAACAGCTGGATCACATGGAGACCAACGCCGCGCTCAGCCTAGCGGAAGTGGACATTGCCGACCACGCAGCCTTGGTCAAACTCCTTTCCGGCAAGTTTGCCGTGCTGAGTGCCGCCCCGTTCCATCTGACGATTGCCATCGCCGAGGCTGCGGCCGAGGCCGGCGTGCACTACCTCGATCTGACCGAAGACGTCGAATCCACCCGCCGCGTCAAGGCAATTGCCGCCGGTGCATCCACCGCGTTCATACCACAATGCGGCCTGGCGCCGGGCTTCATCTCGATCGTCGCCAACGATCTTGCGAGCCGCTTCGACAAGCTCGACAGTGTTCGCATGCGCGTCGGCGCCTTGCCGCAGTATCCCTCGAATGCCTTGAACTACAACCTGACCTGGAGCACCGACGGCGTCATCAACGAGTACATCGAGCCCTGCGAGGCGATCGTCGACGGCCAGCTCATCGAAGTGCCGGCTCTGGAAGAGCGGGAAGAGTTCTCCCTCGACGGCGTGACCTACGAGGCCTTCAATACCTCCGGCGGTCTCGGCACGCTGTGTGAGACGCTGAAGGGCAAGGTTCGCACGCTGAACTATCGTACGATCCGCTATCCCGGCCACGCCGCGATCATGAAGGCATTGCTGAGCGACCTCGGACTGCGTCATCGCCGCGAAGTTCTCAAGGACATCCTCGAGCACGCCTTGCCGTCGACGATGCAGGACGTCGTCATCGTCTTCGTCACTGTGTCCGGTTGGAAGAACGGCCGTCTCGTGCAGGAAACCTATGCCAACAAGGTCTACAGCGCTGTTGTCGCCGGCCGCATGATGAGTGCGATCCAGATCACCACCGCCTGCAGCATCTGCGCCGTGCTCGACATGCTGGCCAAGGGTGAGTTGCCTGGCAAGGGTTTCATCCGCCAGGAAGATATTGGTCTCGACGCATTCCTCGACAGCCGCTTCGGCCACCACTATGCGCAGAAGGCGTACGGCGAAAAGATCGCCGGCTGATCGTCCAATCAAAGTGGACAGGAAAAAGCGCCCGGAAGTGATCCGGGCGCTTTTGCGTTGTCTGCCTGGCAACGAAAGCCAAACTCAATTCACTTTGCCTTGTGGGGGAAAATGGCGACCCTGTCTCGCTCAGACAATCAGCCGAGCCGCCTGCAAGCCGCTGCGATTCGCTCCAGGGCTTCCTTCAGGTCCGCTTCCGCTGAAGCGTAGGAGATCCTGAAGTACGGCGACAGGCCAAAGGCCGAGCCCGGAACGACAGCGACATTCGCCTCCTCGAGCAGATAGGCGCAAAACTCGCTGTCCGACGTGATCTTGCGGCCGCCTGGGGCAGTCTGGCCGAGAATGCCGCCACATCCGGAGAAGGTATAAAAGGCGCCCTCGGGAACCCGGCAATCGAGACCATCAATTGCGTTCAGACCGGAAACGACGAGATCGCGGCGCCGCTTGAAGCTCTGCGTTCGCTCGGCAAGAAAATCCTGCGGCCCGTTGAGTGCGGCAACGGCGGCAGCCTGGCTGATCGAAGATGGGCAGGACGTCGCCTGGCTCTGTACCACGGCCATAGCCTTGATAAGCGCCTTCGGGCCACCTGCATAGCCGATACGCCACCCGGTCATGGCATAGGCCTTGGAGACACCGTTGATCGTCAGCATGCGCTCACGCAGGCGCGGCTCCAGCTGCAACGGCGTGACGAACCGAAAATCGTCATAGACGATGTGCTCATACATATCGTCGACCATCAACCAGACATGCGGATGCCTGAGCAGTACATCCAGCAACGGGCGATAGTCCTTTGCGCTATAGGCCGCACCGGACGGATTGGACGGCGAATTCAGCAGCAGCCAACGCGTCCGCGGCGTGATCGCCGCTTCGAGTTTTTCGGCGGTCAGCCGGAAGCCGCTCTCGGCATCGCATGGGACAAGCACCGGCTTGCCTTCGCAGATCTGAACGATATCGGAATAGGACGTCCAGTAGGGCGTGGGAATGATAATCTCGTCGCCGGGATCGACGGTTGCCATCATCGCGTTGAAGAGGATCTGCTTGGCGCCGGTGGCAACGGTTATCTCGCCAACCTCGAAGGAAACTTCGTTCTCGCGCTGAAACTTGGTGCGGATTGCTTCCTTCAACGCCGGCGTGCCGTCGAGCGCCGTGTATTTTGTGTCGCCGCGCTGCATTGCGTCCCATGCAGCCTGCTTGACATGGTCTGGCGTTTCAAAATCAGGCTCACCGGCTCCAAGGATGATGACCGGCTTGCCGTCCCGTTTCATGGCAGCAGCGCGCGCCCCGATCTGCAGGATCTCCGAGACGCCTATGGCAGATATCCTCGAGGCGGGACGAAAGCCCGCCTCTTCAATCTTCACATCGATCGTCATGGCAACACCTATTCGATCTCGAAGGAAACGCCCTGAGCCAGCGGCAGAGCCTTCGAATAGTTGATCGTGTTTGTTGCACGGCGCATGTAGGCCTTCCACGCATCCGACCCGGACTCGCGGCCACCACCGGTCTCCTTCTCGCCACCGAATGCGCCACCGATTTCAGCGCCTGATGTTCCGATGTTGACGTTTGCAATACCGCAATCGGATCCATCGGCTGACAGGAAGCGCTCCGCTTCACGCAGGTCCAGCGTGAAGATCGACGAGGAAAGCCCCGCGCCGACGGCATTGTGGTCTTCGATAACGCTGTCGAAGTCGGAGTATTTCATCACGTAGAGGATCGGCGCGAAGGTCTCTTCCAGCACCGGCCCGACCTGCGACGGCATTTCCACGAGCGCCGGCTTGACGTAATAGGCCTTGTCGTGGGGCATCGCGACGCGCTCACCGCCGTTGACCGTGCCACCATGGGCTTTCGCCTCGCCGATCGCCTTTTGCATATTGTCGAAGGCAAGCTTGTCGATCAGGGGACCGACCAGAGCCGTGCTTTCAAGCGGATTGCCGACAGAGACATTGGCATAGGCCTTTTTCAGGCGCGGTACGAGTTGATCATAAACACTCTCGTGGACGAACAGGCGGCGAAGTGTCGTGCAGCGCTGGCCGGCCGTGCCCATTGCCCCGAAGGCAATTGCGCGCAGCGCCATGTCGAGATCGGCAGACGGGCAGACAATGCCGGCATTGTTGCCGCCGAGTTCCAGGATCGAACGGGCAAAGCGGCGAGCAAGTCGAGGACCGACTTCCCGTCCCATACGTGTGGAACCCGTCGCCGAAACCACCGGCACCTTCGGATGGTCGACCAGGACCTCGCCGATCGCACGGTCGCCGATCAGCACTTCGCTCAGACCCTCTGGCGCATCACCGAAGCGGGCAATGGCGCGCTGCAGGATGGCCTGCGATGCAAGTGCGGTCAGCGGCGTCTTTTCGGAAGGCTTCCAGACGACCGCGTTGCCGCAGACCAGCGCCAGAGCAGCGTTCCAGGCCCAGACTGCGACAGGAAAGTTGAAGGCAGAGATGACACCGACAACACCGAGGGGATGCCAGGTTTCCATCATTCGATGCCCCGGCCGTTCGGTTGCGATGGTCAGACCATAGAGCTGGCGGGAAAGACCGACCGCGAAATCGCAGATGTCGATCATCTCCTGTACTTCCCCCAGGCCTTCGGACGGAATCTTGCCGGCTTCGATCGATACCAGTCGACCAAGCTCCGTCTTGACGGCACGCAACTCTTCGCCCAGGAGGCGGACAAGCTCACCGCGCTTCGGCGCCGGGACAAGGCGCCAGGTCTGGAATGCGCGCGCAGCCTTGTCGATCTTGGCGCCCGCCGCGTCCTGGCTGTCCGTCTTCAAAGCCGCGAGCTGCTCGCCCGTGACCGGGCTGTAGGAGGCCAGGTCGCCGCCGGTGTAGAGCGCCTTGTCGACGCCGATTTTGTCGAGGAGCCCGACGGCTTCTTGGGCCACATTCACTGTTCTTGCTGCGATGGTCATTTGTGCACTCTTTGACGTTTTGAATGGTTGCTGGTTCGGTCTGTTGGCCTACTCGGCCGCCTGCGCCGCGGTCAGAAGGGCCCGGCATTCGGCGATTGATTGCGCCTCGATATCAGCATAGTGATCGAATTCGTTGAGAACCGAGGCGCCGAGGTCCCGCTCGAAGCGCTGCTGATTGGGGCTTGCAGTGAACTCCTGCGCAGCCTCGTCCCCGAGGTTGGACTGGAAGATGCCCGCCGCACTGACGGGCAGGAAGTCTTCGTAGACAATCGGGTCGAAGCAGATGAGGCCTTCCGCCACAAGTTGATCGACACTGGCATCAGCCGAGGCAATCGCGCTCCGGCCTTTCGGCGTGAGTGAGTAGCTGAAGTAGCCAAGACCCTGGTCGCGAATTTCGGCCCAGCTGTCCGGGAAAGGCGCGAAAGCCTCGGCGAGTGCTTTTTCGTAAGCCGCAGCGTTCGAGCCATCGGCCGCGGGGCGCACGACCTTGCGCGAATCCGCCAAGAGCTTGTCGTAGAGGGCGTGGCCCTTCGGTGTCAGGGCGATGCCGCGGCTCTCAATCTCCCCAAAACGCGCGGTATGCGTGCCCTGCTGCCAGTTCCCGCCCGCATCCTTGAAAGAGACGGCTTCCTCGAGGGCCTTGAACGACGTCTGCCGCAGCAGAATCGCGCAACGACGGCTCGGCGGACCTTCGACAACTGCCTTCGGCGCAATGCCATATTCCGGCATCAACCGCTGCACGTCGTCGATATCAAGCGTGCGGGGTGTCAGGTGATTGATGTGCGGTCCCTTGAAGGAGACAACGTCGGCTATAAGCCGGTGCGCATCATGCAAGCGCCTATACATGGCGAGATCAACGTTCGCCTGATGATGCCAGCGGAAAGTCTCCAGCACTTCTGCGACGAAGCGCTTGGCATCGTCCTCGCCTAGACCGCCCTCGCGCTCGGCCCTTTCAGTCAGTTCGATGGCGCCAGCGGTAAAGATATGACGCTTCTGCAGGACCGTCTCGGCTTCCGCGCGCAGTTCTTCGTCGGCAATCAGGTCGAGGCGCAGCAGCGAGGTGAAAACACGGAAAGGGTTGCGCTTCAGCGCTACATCGCCGACCGGGCGGAAAGCGGTGGAATGGACTGGTACGCCTGCCTCGCTGAGATCGTAATAGCCGACCGGGAACATGCCCATGACGGCAAAGACGCGTCTCATCATCGCAAGTTCGTCGGCAGTTCCGAGACGGATGGCGCCGTGGCGCTCTTCGGAAACACGCTCGAGGGAATCCGTTTCTTCCAACCTGCGCCTGAGGGCTGGATCGGCTGCAAGCGTGGCCTCATTCACTTTTGCAACAATGTCCATCAGGGTGCCGTAAGCGGGCACCTCGGTGCGATACATGGCCGACATTGCCGCCGAGAATGCAGAGCGGATGCTGCAGGAGGAAACGAAACTTCTGGTCAACATTTATTGCCTCACGCGCCATAGTTGGAAGAGTTCATTCTGGATTGCGATCATATCGCGCGTGGAGTACATGAATAACAATAAATCAAGCTTAGATGATGCGGTTTTGGAATGACTTTGCCCCGAAAGCTGACGCCCGACCTGACAACGCTGCAGTCTTTTGAATCTGCCGCCCGACACGGCAATTTCACGCGCGCCGCTCTTGAACTTCATCTGACGCAAAGCGCCATCAGCCGCCAGATCAAGGACCTGGAAACCCAGTTGGGGGTCCTTCTCTTCGAACGCGTCCGCCAGCGGGCAATCCTGTCGGAAGCCGGACGAAGGCTGCTGCCTGAGGCAAGACGGCTCCTCCATCAGACAGAAGAGATGATGATCCGTGCAGCATCGGGCGCCGATGCGACTGCGACGCTTTCGATTGCGACCTTGCCGACGTTCGGCAGTCGTTGGCTGACGCCTCGGCTGCCGAACTTCCTGGCTGCCCATCCCGGCTCCCTCGTTGACATAACATCGCGCTCCGAGCCTTTCGATTTCGAGCAGGAAAACGTCGATCTCGCCATCCATTACGGCCAGCCAATCTGGGCAGGGGCGACCTGCACCTTCCTTTGCGACGAGAAGATCGTTCCCGTTGCCAGCCCAACCCTTTTACAAGCGGATCCTGTTGCAACCCCGGCCGAGCTCATGCGCAGGCCCCTGCTGCATCTGGCTACACGCCCGCGACTCTGGCGCCAATGGTTCGAATTTTGCGACGTCGACGCAGATCCTTCCTATCGCGGCAATCGGTTCGACCAGTTTTCGATGATCATCGAGGCGGCTACGATGGCGATGGGGTTCGCGCTTCTACCGCTCTATCTCATCGAACAAGAGTTGAGTGCTGGAAAGCTGCAAATCGTCTTTGACCGGCCGATGGCGACGGAAAACAGCTATTATGTCGTGATGCCAGACGGTAAGCGCGAACATGCCCTCGGCGTGGCGTTCACGGCCTGGCTTCTCTCACAGGTAAGCACCAGGGGCGCGACTGAATCGTGAGCAATGATGAAGCACCATCAGACCTTCCCAGTGCACGGATGCTGAGTTGGGCCCGAAACTCCACCATCTATCGGCTCGAGCAGCGAATGATGACCGAAAGACAGCTGCACGATGCCATCATCCGGAAGGCGAAGCACAAATTCGAAAACATCACCGAAATGCAGCTCAGAGCGGTTGCAGAATCGGCCGTGACCTTCGCCTATGACAATGGCGGCCTGAACGATATCAGCTATGCCGAGATCAGCACGCGCTCTGGTGTTCGCAGTGGCCGGTCGAAACGGCGCATCGCTCAAACCCTTACACAAAAGGGCGTCGATCAAGGAGTCATCACTACCGCACTTGATGAGGCGGATGAACTGCTCGCAGCCGTGCATTTTGCGCGCAAGCGTCGCTTCGGACCGTTTCGTCGTGGCGACGCCGATCGGGAGCGCAACGCAAAGGAAATGGCGGCCTTCGGGCGCAATGGCTTCAGCTACGAAACGGGCAGGACGGTGCTCAATATGAGCCAAGAAGAAGCCGAAGATCTGGTGATCACGCGATCTCGCCAGGCTTAAATTTCATCTCTGAAACAATGTCGCGGGAGAGGTTTCACGATGTCGAGCCCCAGCGGTCCGTGAAGGTGAGGGTGATGCTACGGGCCTTCCAGCTGAGCATCGTGGCACTCGACAAGCTCCCATGACTGCATCGATGAAGGCGACGTGGTCTTTACTTAGCGTCGTCGGGTTATTGCAGCCTTGCGCCGCCATGGCGATGCCGTCCTGTCCGACGATGGCGATATCATCCGGTGTGCTTCTGCCGAGCAAACGGTCCTTGCGATCCTGTTGTCATCCCGGGTGCCCTGCGTGGGCTTCCGCCTCCGGCAGCGCGAGCAGGCGGCGCAATGGTACGGCTGGTCGGGTCAGGTCGGCAAGCGTGTAGCCATCGAGCACATCGAGAAATGCCGCAGCCGCCGAAGCGAGCGCCCTCTTCAATACGCACGCAGGCTGCACGACACAGACAATCTCCGTACCATTTTCCATGCACGGCACGATCGCAAAGTCGGGTTCGCAGGCCCGCACGATCTCACCGACGCCGATCTGTTCGACTGCACGTGCAAGCCGCATGCCGCCGTGACGACCTCGTACAGTGTCGATCAGGCCCTTTTGCCCGAGTTCGTGGGTGATCTTCATCAGATGCGCCTTTGAAATATCATAAGCTTCGGCGATTTCCGCAATCGTCGACAGCCGCTCTCCCTTGAGCGCAAGATACATCATGAGCCGCAACGCGTAGTCGGAGTAAACGGTCAAACGCATCACCAGATCCTCCCGGAAAAATCGGCGCAATCGCATAAAAGATATCGGCAACGTATATCAAATAGCAAGGCGGCCGTCGCCGGTCGCCTTGCATTTCCGAAAACCTATGCAGCAGCGAGTTCGTCGGCCGGACCGAAGAACTCGTAGTGAATACGATCCTGCGGGACACCGGCCTTTGCGAGCCCGTTCACAAAGACGGAGAGAAAGGGCCGCGGGCCGCAGAGATAGAAGTCGGCCTCTGCGATCGGCGTGTTCCTTGCCAGCCATTCAACCGTGATGAGGCCATCGTGGTCGAAGTGAACGCCCCTCTGATCCTGCGCATGCGGGCTTCCGTAGAAAATCGTCGTCTTGAGATGCTCCCGGTCCTTGGCAATATCGCGGACATGCGATCCCATCGCATGGACACGACCGTTCTCGGCACCATGGACGTAATGCACGGGAACCTCGCGTCCATCGTTTGCAATGGTCTCCAGCATGCTCACCATCGGCGTCAGACCGACACCGCCGCTCAGCAACACGACGGGCCTTTCCTGCCCAGTCTGCAAATGGAAATCTCCCGTAGGAGGGGCAACCTCGATGACCGCGCCTTCCTCAACCTGATCATGAAGGAACCTTGATACCAGCCCATGCGTCTCTCGCTTGACCGAGATGCGGTAGCTCTCGGCATTGGGCGCAGAAGAAATGCTGTAGTTTCGATGCTGCGGAGGAAGACCCGGAATATCGAACCGAAATGTCAGATACTGACCAGGCCGATGACTGATCACCGCCCCGCCATCAACCGGTCGCAGCACGAACGATGTGATGATGTCGCTCTCCCGGCGCTTCGACACGACGGCAAACTGCCTCCATCCATTCCAGCCGCCTTCGGACGCTTGAAGACTATTATAAATCTGTCCTTCACGTTCGATCAGAATATTGGCCAGAAACCAGAAGGCCTCGCCCCATCCGTTGAGGATTTCATCCGTCGCCGCCTCGCCGAGGACATCCTTGATCGCATTCAGGAGGGCCGTCGCGACATGGGGATAATGCTCGGGCCGGATGTGCAGGCCGACGTGTTTTTGGGCGATCCGTTCAACAGCGGAGGTGAGTACGGCGAGGTTGTCAATGTTCTGGGCGTAAGCGAGGATCGCCTGCGCCAACGCCTTCGTCTGCCGCCCGCCTTCTCCCTGGTTCGACTGGTTGAACAGGTTGCGGACCTCGGCATTCTCAAACAGCCGCTTATACATGGCCGCCGTGATTTCGGTCCCGTGACTTGCGAGGGCAGGCGCTGTTGCGCGGACAATTGCCTTCGTGGCCTCGGTCAATGTTTGCGTCATCATGGTCTCCAAAATTTGTTCCGTCGACAAAGGTGACGTAACCATCCTAAGATATATTGGCAATATATGTTTATCTGCCTGTGCCGTTCGGTCGCAGTCGCGCTGCAAAGCTCGGACCCCGCCGAGGCCCGCCTCATGCAGTGCCATGGGCCGAAACGGGGAGCGCGGAACCGATGACGACACGGCTCGGTCATCCAGAGGACAAAGGAACTTGCCACTTCCGCCCCAACGAATGCCCGAGACCACGGGCAGGGCCGGGTGGCAACTGCCTCGCCCATGAAGCGGTTGCTCAATTTTTTTCCGGATCCAGACGAGTGCCCGTATCTCCTCCCAATCTCGCCTGACAGGGACGCGTTCCTCTGCTCGCCTCAAGCAGAACCTCGCGATTTGCACCGCATGTCGCCCTTTTCCTCTCAAGGGCACTTGCCGTCGACACCGCCCAGGTCTTCGCACATTCGATGCGCGGCAGTCTGCGGATGAAGGACGATCGCGAACGATGCCAATTTGATCACGCCGTAAGGCGCTCGATCGCATAAAGCGCAAGACGCCGCCGGTGAAATAGGACGGGCGTCGAAAGAACCTCCTATGGGTCCAGCCGACGCTAATTGCCGAGATCGAGTATCGCGCCAGGACGATGACGGCAAGCTGAGACACGCGTCCTACAAGGGGCTACGCGAGGTGTCGGATAATGCAGCGGTTTATGTGGTCGGCGATCAACTTGCAGGCAGTTTGTAAATTAGGGTGAGACGTCCACCAACCTCACCCAGGTAGTTTCCACTGCCGGGAACCGCCACGACAGATTCCAATCACGGCCAGAAAAATTGTAATCTTCGTGCTACATATCCTTCTAATCTGTAGCGCGAAGGTTTCAAATGCCTACTCCCCATAACCCTCCAGCGGCCGTGCGCCGCGCCCTGCGGAAGCTCGGCGCGGATATCCACGACGCCCGCCGCCGTCGCAAACTGCCTATGGCGGTCGTAGCGGAGCGTGCTTTCACATCCCGCTCAACCCTGCAAAGGGTCGAAGCCGGCGACACCAATGTCAGCATCGGCATCTATGCTGGCGTCCTTCAGGCCCTCGGTCTGCTCGAAGGTCTGGGGCAAATCGCCGACATCAGCAACGACAGTGTCGGACAGGCATTGGCCAGTGCCGATCTGCCCAAGCACGTTCATCTTAAGCGGCCAACCGGATCGCCCCACGATGGCTGACTTCGAGGTGCACATCGATCTGCATGGTCGCACGCGCCCGATCGGATCGGCGAGGAGCAATCGCGTCCGCGGCGCGGAAACTATTCTTTTCGAGTACGAAGATACATGGCTTGAGGATCCGCACCGCTTCTCGCTGGAGCCAGCACTTGCATTGACGCGTGGCGCCTTCGCTCCTCCTACCGGACTAGCAACCTTCGGCTCGATCGGCGACTCCGCGCCAGATACGTGGGGCCGCCGCCTCATGCAGCGCGCCGAGCGTCGCTTTGCCGATCGCGAGGGCCGCGCCGTGCGCACGCTCGCGGAAAGCGACTACCTGCTCAGGGTCGCAGATGAGACGCGGCTCGGCGCGCTGCGGTTTCGCTGGGTCGGCGAAGATATCTTCCAGGCGCCTGTCAGAGCCGGCGTGCCGACCCTAATAGAGCTTCGCCGCCTGCTTCAGATCACCGAGCGGATTCTCCGGGACGAGGAAACGGACGAAGACCTTCAACTCATCTTCGCGCCCGGCTCCTCCCTCGGAGGTGCGCGGCCGAAGGCGTCGGTCATCGACCAACACGGCCATCTCTCCATCGCCAAGTTTCCGAAGGAGACGGACGAGTACAGCATGGAAACCTGGGAGGAGATTGCGCTGCGGTTGGCCGGCCAAGCCCGCATTGCCACTCCACGACACGAACTTGTCAAAGTGGCCGGCAAGTCAGTGATGCTATCGCGACGCTTCGATCGCGATGGCGTGATCCGCATCCCATTCCTGTCCGCAATGGCGATGATGGGCGCCAAGGACGGCGACCGTGGCAGTTACCCCGAAATTGTCGACGCCCTGGCCCGGCATGGCTCCCAGGGAAAGAGGGACACTCACGCGCTCTATCGGCGGGTCGTCTTCAATGTGCTGATTTCCAATGTCGACGATCATCTGCGTAACCACGGCTTCCTCTGGCTTGGCAAGGCCGGATGGTCGCTCTCGCCCGCCTATGATCTCAATCCGGTGCCTACGGATCTTAAAGCGCGGGTGCTGACTACGAACATTGACCTCGACGAGGGCACCTGCTCGCTTGATCTTCTCGAACAGGCTTCCGAATATTTCGCGCTCACGCTGGCGCAGGCACGTGTAGTCATCAAAGACGTCGCGACCGTGACTTCAACATGGCGCGAGACAGCCATGGCCGTTGGTGCCCGGTCGGCCGAGATCAACCGCATGGCCAGCGCCTTCGAACACGACGACCTCACGCGAGCGCTGGCGTTATGACGCGTTGCGACTGTTGTCACGTGCTCTTTTATGAAAACGGAAACGGGAGACTTGCCGGCGCGACTGATACGATAGGGGCCTGCGACATCCCACTTTTCGATCTGATCGGCAACCTTAGCCGGCCGGTTGCTCACGGCTCGATGATTATGAGGCCGCGTGGCCGGCACAAAGATATCAAGTACACGGGCTGCTTCTCGAAATGACAACCGGGACCCCAGTTCGGCTTGGATGCGCTCCAACTCGGGGGTAGCTCGGCCATTCAACAGGGTCTCGACGCTTCCCATGCACAGCGGCAACCACCGCGGCACACGCACTTGGCAAGAGCCAAAGAGCGAATGGATCGTACGGTACCTACTATCATGCACCGACCGACGGCGGTTACAGTCTTGGCACTTCCGATCTCGGTGGCCGGCTTGATCCGCCTGAAACTGCGTCAGTTCCTGTTGCAGGCGCCGCTGGATCTCCTTGGCTTCTTCGAGGGAGAGGCCAAAATCGTTGAGACAGGCCCCATCGAGAGACCGGTCGACCTTGGCAATGTCGCAACGCTGCGACACGCCGTCGATGCCAAGAAGCTCGACCGAGATGATCATCTTTAATTGCGGAGCCAAGTAATGCCCCTTCAGAAAAGGCACATGCTTACCCAAAATTTCTTCCCCCCACTTTTTCCCCGCTCCCACGCCGCTGTTTCCGACCGGTCCAATCCGCTGCCTCGAACGGATTTCTACCCCCGCCACCCGCTTCCCTTTCCGAAACAGCGCGCCCCTGCGAAACAATGTCAGGCTTGCATGAGCGTGCTATCCCGCCCGCCGTGTTCCGCCGCCGCGTGCTCGCACCAGCGACATCAACATCGGACCGATCGAGAATTCACCTCGTTCGGCGCGACGGGTCAGGTCCCGCAGATAACCACCCGCGGAGTTGATATGCCCGCCACGTTCGAGGATGCACGCCATGACCGTGGCGGCGTTTTCCGGTCCCATCGTGGCAGCAGCCTCCTCGTAGGCCGACTCGCTTACACCGAGCATTCCCCGCACAACGACCGCAGCCGCCATCAAGTCTCGCCAATTTGCAATCGAACCACCCGGGCCGTAGCTCACCATGTCGGGGCAAGCCTGGAGGACCAGCCCGAGGGGGAAGGATTTAAGGTCCGGGCGATCGTTGGCCGCCTGGCTCTGAACCCTGGCTATGCGTCCAGCGTCACTTTTCTGTTTCCGCGTCGACGCCACGGTTTTCGGCTCAATCATGAATTCCGAGTTTGCCCCCTGCTTCGGTTCGAAAGCTGGTTCAAGATCAAAAGTAGACTCGGGGTTTGAATTATGTATGTGACGCTCATTTTGATCGTGATTGCCGCTCGTTTTCTTTGCTTTTAGTAATGTTTCCAGTCTGCTAGTGATGTCGTCTCTCAGCGTTTCCATCGTTTCGAGTGCAGTTGAAAGCTGCTCAGCCGTCGCCGAGCGTGGTATGGAGCCTACCAGCTCCCTGAAATAGGCGAACGCGGTTTCCCAATCTCCTGCCAGCTGCTCCTCCATCGCGGTCTCAATGAGCTTGGCCACATCGCGGCGGCAAAGGCTGAGTTGCTCACGCAGTCGCTGCATATGTAGCCGCTCGGCCGCCACTTCCGATGCGAGGCGTTCGATCTCCTCGGCACGCACGATCAGCGGCGCCAATGAAAAGCCGAATGCCTCTGCGACCTCACCCTCTTTCGCCCTGCGGGCATAGCGTTTGCCATTTGGGCTATCCTTGCGGATGATCAACCCCGCTTCGACCAGGACCGCCAGGTGGCGGCGGATCGTCTGCTCCGCCATGCCGTGTGAGCGCAGCGAAAGCTGTTCGTTTGACGGAAAGACCACCAGGCCGTTTTCCTCCGACAGGACGTTCTTCGGATAAAAGCTGAGCAGTGCATTGAGGACGGCAAGCGCGCGATCCGTCACTCCAAGCAAGGGCTTGGCTGCACACAGGGACCTGTAGATTTTCCACTTGTCGACCGATTGATCAGCCTGAAGCTCGCTTGCTGCCTTCTGGCTCGCGAGCATGCCAAGCGTCATCGGACGCTGCCCAAAGGGCGTCGTCACACTTCCTGTTTCCATCACCTTCACCTTGTTGAAGGCAAAAGAAATCCACTCACCAGATTGGTGCCCACACTTGACAGGGATTCCCGGAAATGCGATTCTCTAGCTGCTAACCTATGAGAAGGGCTTCCGTTACGGCAACGTTCGGGAGCTTTTTTCTTTTGCGGCGTTATCCTTTGCTTTTGCGTTGTATTGACTGCACGAATTCGCTGTGAAGCGCCTCCATACGATCGTTCAAAAAGTCTACGAAACTATCCGGAACAGCCTTGGTGAAGCTCATCTTCGGGCCGGTCTTCGCGTAGCTTACGGTCGCCAGAAGAAAGCCATTTGCACGTATTTCGGTGACGGAAGGCCGCGCGGCAGCCGGCGCTTGCTCAGCCTTCAGCGCACCTAATGCGACAGCGAAGCGATCTTTCCCGGCGACGAGCTTGTCCTCGCTAAGCGATTGCTTGACGCGCGCCACCCCGTCCTGGCGCTTGGCGAAGGCATCCGCAAACTCGATCCATCTACGACGGCCGATCTCGGGCGACGAGCCGATCGCGAGCAGAACATCCCGGGGGATAGCCGTTGCAATCCGCAGCATCTCCGACACGTGCGACTTTCCGGTCGCCAGCGACGCGCAGATTACGTCGCGCCGATATCCCGCCTGCTCCTGTGACAGTGCGAATGCACACTTCTCGATAAAGGAAAGGTCATTCCTATTGGCGTTTTCTTCACCCTGGAAGACGATTGCCTCTTCGTCGCTGAGTTCGCGGACAATAGCGCGGAACTTCAGTCCAAGCATCTTGACGGCAGCCAAACGCCGTCTTCCGAACACGATCTGGTATGGCAGCCCATCACCTTTGTGCGGCCTGATCAAGCCAGGGACAATCTGCCCACGCTCCTTGATGGACGTCGCAATCTCATCAATGGCCGCATCGTCATAAGCGCCATCGAAGCGGTCGGGAATCGAGGAGGGAGCAACGTCATCGGGGTCGACCTCGACAATATGGTCGCCGTCCTTGAGGAGCCTGTCGAGAACCTCGCCCTTTTCCTGTATCTGCCTGACGCCTGCGGCGACCTTGAGAAGGTGTGGAGATGTTGTCGGCTTTGCGGCCGGCGCTGCGCTCGGTTGCTCAAGTTGACCGAGCACATTGGCAAACATGCCACGCGAATCCTTGCGGCTCATTCGCGCCCCCATGCTGCCCAAAGCAACTTCTCGATCTCGGCATTGGCCGCGTTGATCGATTCCATTGCGCGGTCATAGGTTTTCGGTGCCGAGAAGCGCGAACGCTGCACCTCATAGAGGCTCTGCTTCCACGTCAATGCATCAGCAACAGCCGTTGACTTCGTCACCATGTTCAACAGCAGGTCTTCGCCAAAGACCTGTCGCATCAACGCAGTCATGTTGGCCTGCGGGTGATCGTTGGCTTCGAATTTCGTCACGAGGAACTTCGCGAAATCCCACTGGGCCGAACTCCCCATCTCGCTCAATATCTGCATGTAGGACGAGGCAAGCTCGAGGAATTTCCCCGTCGAATCGACGTCCAGCATGTGTGCCGGGACCGGTATGATGACGCCGGTGGCAGCGGTCAGCGACGACAGAGTAAGGAAGTTCAGGGAAGGCGCGGAATCCATCAGGATTACGTCATAGTCATCCGCAACCTGCTCGAGGGCCTGAGATACCCGCAGAAGGAAGCTCGTGCCGCCATTCTTGCGCATCTCGAGAGCAACAGCCGTTTCAAACTCTGTCAGGTCGAGCCCGGCGCAGATCACGTCGAAGCCGGCAATATGCGTGGTGTGGACCAGCGATTTCGTCGGCTTGGGATCCGAGAAGCGAATGGCCGCATAGAGCGTTTCGTCCTCGCGCGGATCGAAATCCGGAAGCGCGCCGTGCAGGCTTGTAAGCGACGCCTGCGGGTCGAGATCGACCGCCAATACCCGGTAGCCCTTGAGCGCCAGGTAGTGACCAAGATGAATGGTCGTGGATGTCTTGCTGGAGCCGCCCTTGAAATTGGTGACCGCAATGATCTGGCATTCCTCGCCCTCGACACGGCGCGGGTTCATCCACTTCTTGCGACCCTTTCCGGCCAGCATCAGTCGCAGCTCGAGGATCTGCTCGAGCGTGTACATGCGGCGGCCGTTTGACGTCGTCTCGGGCGAGGGACCCTTGTCCTTCAGAACGATCTGCCTGATATAGGCTTCCGAGACATCCAGGAGCGCTGCGACTTCCGACGAGGAAAACTTCCGCATCTCGCGGCGCGCATCCGGTGGATACTGTGCCATCGAAAGATTTTGCAGGGCGAGCTCCAATTTGGTGGAAAAGCTCTGCATGAAGTCGAGGCTGCTTAAGTGGCGATTCACGATTCTTTCCTCAGTTCGTTCCAATAGCCTAAGCGCCGATACGGTTGATGAACAGTTAATTCAATAATTGTTTCGCTCTACAGCGATAATTCGCTCTTTTTGCGTAGTTACAGAACTAGCTCGATTCGCGAGATTCGGCAAACCCGTCACTGCCTCCCTTATGTGGTCGGCTGACGGAGGCCGCACATATGAGGACGAGGTTCACCCAGCCGTGCCGCGGCCGGCCGCCGTCGAGTTACATGAGAAGGTGAAAAGGATCGATTCCGCCTGTAGCTGTTCACAAACGGCGAAAAGAACTGCCTTGAGAGACACGCCTTTAGCGCGACAGAAGCAATCCCGGATCAAGAAGGTGAAGGTTCAGACGGCACCGATGCGCCTTGGAACAGGCGGCGAAGAGCGGCGGCGCTGCCCCGTCCGAGCCATCCCTGGCTCGATCTAAGTTGTGGTTGCCGAGCCCGTGGCTGGTACAACCTGCATTTTTGGGCCACCGCACGGCGCGTTGTGTCCATGCGGTGGCCAAGTTTTGAAAGCGTCAGGGCTGCTCGACGATGACCGTCACCGGCGGTGGCGGCGCCTCATCCTCCACAGGCGCGCTTTCGACGGGCTCCGGCGCAGGCTCCTCCACTGGAAGAGTGTCACGAACCTGATCAATCTTGCCAACGGCGGGCCCAACGCCCAAGATGTCCTTTGCTCGCTCGAGAGCCCCGTCACTCACTTCGCCGCCCTTGGTAAAGCTCGAGAGTGCTTCGCGAAGGGCTTCGTCGCTAAGAGCAGGGTCCGTAGGGATGGCATCCGGCCCATTCTCGGCCTCGAATTCTGCATAGGCCATCACATAGGCCGAAACCGCCGCCATTCGCGGATCGTTCGAATGCAAGTAGGCGTGGTAATTCCTGTTCAGCGAGTTCAGCCCGGCAAACTCGGATTTGGCGGCCTTCGTTCTTGTCGTTGTGGCGGTTCTGGTCCTGGTCGTCGTTGCCGCCTTCTTCTCGTGTGTGAAGAACGACTTCAACGTCGGGTGATCTCTCCGAGTGTCGTCCTTACTCTTTGCATGCGAGCCGTGTGAGCCAACGGTATCGGATTTCTTCCCGTGTTCGGAATTGCCGCCCGCGTGGTTCCCCCCGCCGCCGTTGCCCCTGTTGCCGCCCCCGTTGCCGTTGCCGCCCCCGTTGCCGCCTCCGTTGCCGTTGCCGCCTCCGTTGCCGCCTCCGTTGCCGTTACCACCCTTTGCGTAGGCGATGCCCTCTAATCCCAGGAAAGCGCCACCGGCGGGTACAACCGCAATTGTGAGCGCTATAACGCTGCGTCCAAGAATCCTTGAAATGCTCATATCAACCTCCCGGTCCAAAACCGTTTTGCCGTCTTTTGTTCCTATGTCCGGAAAGCCAAGCTGCTCGCGGCAGGCAAGACGCCAGCCTTCCGGCCGGACGCGGACATGCCGCGTTCCAGATCACAACGACGATAGCCTGCGTCCCGCGCAGGCTCCATGGCGGTCAGACCTTTGCTTAACCGGATAGGACCTAGGTCCTAGCCAAAAAGAGACCAAAGGTCGGAAACCTGGGGGCTGCGAGGCGATATCGTTTGACCCGCCGCTGGATGAAGCTAGGTTACGATCGAAACAACTGAAGTGCCGCCACGCAATTTTGGCGGCCGATCCCGAGACATCTCGTGCGGCCCCGTGAACTCATAAAACGATGGAATTCGCAATCATTGGCCAGGCAGTTCCTGTTCACAGGAGGCGCCGTGTCGCTGGTGGCGATGGTGTTGGTCGGCGCATTCGTGAGCAGTCTGATCGAAGACGCGGTGACCCGCAACTCGGCGGCATCCACCGCCCTCTACGTCGACAGTGTGATTGCCCCCCTCCTGCCTGACATGCTGACGGCCCAAGAGCTCGACGATAGTGTTTCCCGCGCGCTAGACGAGACGCTGGAGCAGGGGGCGCTTGGAAACCGCCTGATCTCCTTCCGGCTTTGGCGCGCGGACGGCACGGTTCTCTATTCAAACGACAAAACCATGCAAGGAAAGCGCTTCGAGTTGAGCGACGACCTCAAGGCGGCCTTTTCTGGCACGATGGTCGCCCAGTTCAATCGTCTGGAAGATGCGGAAGACGAGGTCGAGCGGGCGAGCGGCAAACCCCTGCTCGAAATCTACAACCCCGTTCTGCAGCCATGGTCCGGACAGGTTGTCGCCGTGTCCGAATTCTATGAAATTGCCAATGATTTCGAGCGCAGCCTCAATGAGGCGCGATTGCACAGCTGGATGGCCGTCGCCGCCTTCACGCTTGCATTCTTTGTCGTGTTGTCGGCGATCGCGTTGAGAGGCAGCCGAACCATCGATGATCAGCGCCATGCTCTAAGGCGGCGCGTGGATGACCTTTCGGCGTTGCTATCCCAGAACCAGGCCTTGCGCAGGCGCGTCCAGCGTGCGTCCCAACGCGCCACAGCCCTCAACGAAAGCCACCTGAGGCGCATTGGTGCAGATCTCCATGACGGACCAGCCCAGCTTGTTGCATTTGCCTCATTGCGCCTGGACAGCAATGCGCTGGTCGATCCCTCAACACCGGCATCCAGGCGCGAGGGTGAAATTGCAGCCATCAAGGAAAGCCTGGACGAGGCAATGCATGAGATCAGGACCATCTGCAATGGGCTGGTGTTGCCGCAGATCGAAGCCGCAACCCTAACGGAGATACTGGAGCGCAGTGTGCGCGCGCATGAGCAGCGAACCGGCTCAAGCGTTGAACTATCGGTAGCGGAGACGCCCGAAAATCTTTCGCCCTCCGCCAAGATCTGCGTATATCGCTTTGTGCAGGAAGGGTTGAACAACGGTTACCGTCACGGCGGCGGCAAAGAACAACGGGTCGTGCAACGCATGGAAGGTGACCGCATCAGCATCGAGGTTTCCGACGGCGGCCCCGGCTTTGATCCCGACGATGTCGGCCCTGCCAGCCTTGGCCTTGCAGGACTGCGAGAGCGGATTGAAAGCCTTGGCGGCACCTTCCAGCTCCGAACATCCGCACAAGGTACCATAGTCAGCATGTCGCTCAGCAGCGAGGAGATTGCCCAGTCATGACAGCAGGAATTCGCGTCGCCGTCATAGATGACCATCCATTGTTCAGGGAAGGGGTATCCCGGAGCCTGTCCGAGATAGATGGATTTCAGATTGTCGCGGAAGGAAGCACGAAGGACGATGCAATCAGGGTCGCCGAGACCCTCCATCCCGATGTCCTGCTCATGGACATTTCAATGCCTGGCGGCGGGTTGAACGCGATCCTTCCCATTCTGACAACCGTACCATCACAAAAGATTGTCATGCTTACGGTTTCCGAATCCAGCGATGATGTCACGGCGGCATTGAATTGCGGCGCAAAGGGCTATGTGTTGAAGGGGGTCGGTTCAAGGGCGCTTGCAGAGATTATCCGCAGCGTGGCAGCTGGTGAAAGCTATGTCGCGCCAGCACTGTCTGCGCGGCTACTTTCCAGCCGCTCTTCACCCGCACCGAAAACACCATCGGCCCTGGAGGCGTTGACCGCCCGTGAGCTGCAGGTCCTGCAGCTGGTCGCTTCCGGCTTGAGCAACAAGCACGTCGCAAGGCAGCTCGATCTGCACGAAAAGACCGTCAAACATCACATGACGCAGATCATGGCCAAGCTCGGGGTCGCCAACCGAACGGAAGCGGCTATAGCGCTGCGCGATGCCACCGACGGGCGGGGCAATCAGTGAATGAAGGATTCAAGGCGCGCCTCATCTGCTGAGGTTGCCCGCCGATTGACGATCGTGCGTCCACGGGCGTCCTTCATGATGTAACGGCCGTTCCGGATGAATTCGCTCATGCCGTCGCGGTGGCGAACCTCTATTGACGAGTTGTCCGTATCAACATCAACCGTCGAGCCTGTTCCGGTCGTGGCGCTGCCATTGGACCTACCGCCGCTGTTCCCGTTACCATTCCCTCCGCCGTTGCCGTTTCCCCCGCCATTCCCGTTACCATTGCCACCGCCGTTTCCGCCCCCGTTTCCATTTCCGCCACCGTTGCCGCCACCGCCGCCATTGCCTCCGCCGTTTCCATTGCCGTTACCGCCATTGCCGCCGCTGTTTCCATTGCCGTTGCCGCCTTTGGCGGCCTCGGCAGTCTGGAGGCTGAGCTTGAACGAGCCGCCCGAAACCGCGACCTTGAACGGCATTGCCGCGAGCGACAGACCGATTGACATCGAGCATAGAGCCACAACAAAGCTACGTCGTGAGAGCATCACCATTCCCTTGCATTCCATGGTTTTCCTGGTCGCGATCCAGCCAGCCGGCGCTGTCAGCCATCTTGGGCTGGGGCCCAGATAAACCGCGCGGCATTGCAAATGCTAGCCGCTCAACCCTTGCCAATTTTGCCCACGGGTCGACCCGACCGTCAATTCGCAATCGTTGACATCAGACCTTTCCTTGACCACCACCGGACGTTAGTCCGGCCCTCCTAGGACCAAGGTCCGAACATTGCTGAGGGGAACAACAGGCCTCGCCGGAGTAACCAGAGAAAAGCGACCGGCTCAGACTGGAACCGAAGTGGAGTACTTCACCCGTTTCAAGGCGAAATGCGACGACGATGTCGCCACTGCGTGGTGCGTCAGAATACCCTGCATGAGGAGACGCTCGTAGTCCTGGACATCGGCGACGGCTACGCGCAACAGATAGTCCCAATCACCAGACATCGAATAGCATTCAAGCACTTCCTCATGGCTCTCTGCGAAGCGCTCGAAATCATCTCTTGCAGCCGGATCATGCGTCTTCATTCGCACCTGGCAGAACACGGTCAGCCCACGACCAACGGCTTCGGGGCTCACGAGCCTGACAGTCCGCCCCAGCATTCCCGCCGCCTCAAGCGCCCTGATGCGGCGCCAGCACGACGCGCTCGATGCCCCGACCCGCTCGGCCAGCGCGGCGTGGCTGAGATCACCTTCACTCTGGAGCAATCGGAGAATCTTTCGATCGATATTGTCAATTACGGGCAATTTCATTGGAATCTCTCGCTTCCGCGATCTGTGCGGTTCTCATGACAAGGCACTTCGGGCGAAACTATGCGGCCTGCACGAGTTTTGCGCACCACTCCATTTAAAAGAGTAGCGCGCCTTGCCTCAGATCAAATGCCTGGATGAGAGAGTTTTGCCGAACGATGCGGCCTGCACATCAGGCCATGTTCTTGTGCTGCCAGCGTCAAACGCCAACCCGCACCAGCGCGACGCGATGTCAGACCGGCGGGCTGAACAGGGTGAAATACCCCCACGCGGCAGCGAACAGCGCAAGAATTGCTGCGGCGATCGCGAGCTTGCGAAGGCCCGGCCGGGGTGGCCGGGGCGGCTTTCGTCGACGGAATTGAATGACATTATCGTTCATCTGCGGTTTCTCCTCGCGCCACAACATACGCTGTTTCGGGCGAGCAACAGCAAATGTCAAAAGGAAAAAGGCGCTCAGTCTTTCACGAAGCGCCTTTCTGTGCCGGGCGGCACCCGGCACAAAGCGCTGGCTTGCAGGTCGCCCTGGGGTTCGCGCAAAACGCGTGTCACGATGAAGTCACAACACGGGTCGTTTGGCCTATGCTTTAACGCTCTGGGGTGGAGTGAACAGGAAGGCGCCATCAAGCGTGTCGTGCGCGGTGATGGCGACAGTGTATGAATGCCGATAATTTATAGACGCGTGACCCGGGATGAAGCACTCCTCAATGCTGACATCATCGTCGAAGCCTACGCGAGGCCGCCCTGGCACGAGGAGTGGTGCCTTCAGAACGCAATCTCACGCATAGACGAACTGACAACGACGCCGATGTGCCTGGCGGTGGCCGCGTTCGATGCCGAACGACCCGTCGGCTTCGCCTTCGGCCTGCCGCACACCTCTGTCATGGGACGCGGGATCCACGTCGCGGAAATAGCGATAAGACCACGCTACCAGCGCTCCGGGATCGGCTCCCGCCTCCTGCACACATTGGAGGAGGACGCGCGCACAATGGGCTATGTCCACGTTTGGCTCGTCTCGCGCAGCACGGGCGGCGTTGCGGAGTACTACAAGAGCAACGACTATGAACACTCCGAAAAGCTCTGCGTCTATTCCAAGAAATTGAAATAGGGCCGACGCAACGCGCCGGCCCCATCCCCACCGTCCCCTCAATTCATGTCAATTCAGGCATGTCGCCGCTTTGGACGCCATCACGTCCGCCAGGCCCTCATGCGGACCGTCCCCAATTTCACGCAGAACCTCATTCAGCGCCATACCAAGGTAGTCCATAGCCCCCACCAGATCGGCATCTCCAGCGGCATATTTCGCATAGGCGATCATACGCGCCAGTGCGACGAGCTCATCCAAGTCCTCAGAAGATCGCTCACTGCCGTCTAGTACCACCGATCCGTTTGCCGATGCTGCACTCATAACTATTCTCCCTCGAACCATTGGAGAATATTCAGTGTGCGCGCAAAAGGCCCGTGAAAACCCCGTGACACACTTTATTGTTGCATTACAGCAGACAGTTTCCAAATTATCGCTCTTCCGAGCGGACAAAGGTCTCGTTGAATTGCCACGCCAACTCAGCCGGGGGCGAGCAGTCATTGTCCGCCACTCGCACAGCGTCCAGCAGAGCGAGAGCGTCCGCCCGTTTCTGATCGACCTCGTTCGATCGCAGCAACGACAGGAGTTCCTGCCGATCGGCGGAAACGTCCGCATTTGCCACAATCGCCCTCCAAGTCCGCTTTTTAAAGAACAAATCGACAGCAGCGACTTCGAGCGCTACGCGAAGTTCATGCGTCAGCATCTGCCGGCCCTCCAGCTTATCGAGTGTCGACCTGACATTCACCAGCGGCACGGTCAACGCCCGATATGCAAGTTCCATGGGTCCATGCAGCAGCGCTACATCGGCGTCGTCCACCGTCGCTCCCGAGGCATATTCGCCGTAGATCCGGCCAACGCCAACCATTCCGAAGACTTTACATTCCGCCGCGCGAAGCGCCCCCATGCTTGCACCACCGAACACACGGACCTGCCGTGAGAGTGCAAAAAGGATCTCTTTGTGCCAGACGGGCGCGGTGTATTCGAAACCGCCATCGACGATGCCGATGACTCGCGCGCCTCTCCGCACTGCGGCCAACACGTCACCTTGAACGGCGGGCGGATATACGGTGACCCCATCTCCTGCCAGCGTCGCTGCGTCCGGGAGACTTGGCCCAACAAAGATGACTTTCATGAAAACAGCGCCTTTGCGATCGCGCGGGCGCCAAAGCGACGCGCCCGCGCGCCCTCGGGGTTTTCGAGGCTTGGAACGAAGACTTTGACGACATGGAAGGGCAAGGCGGGGTCGCTGAGTGGTAGCGCTATCACTGGCGCGATCTGTCGCTCCCGCAAGGCATCGAGGATCCTGTTGAGGTGCGGTTTGTCATCGTAGCGCGCAGCAGCGATCCAGGCGACTGGGATGGCATCGAGGGCATGCAAGGTCTCCGCAGGCACAGGCCTTTGAAACTCGTCCGGCGACAGGTCGTCGCGGGCGCCGCTGATGAATGTTATCCTCGACTGAACGGCTTCTGTTATTGCCCGAATGGCCGCGCGGACAGGGGAGGGATGCGCACCGCTTCCTCCCGTCACCTCGACAAAGCGAATATTGTCGCCCCGTCGCTCCGCGGGCCCGAGGACGGTCGTGAAGCAGGGCACAGCTATATCGCTTGTCATATCGAACAGGCGAACGACAAGACCGGCCGCCTCAATCTTTCGAACGAGGTCATCGAGCCATGGATCTTCGAAGCTTGCCGGATCAATGCAGCGCGAAAGCCGATCCTCAACGGCGCCAACCTGCCAGAGGCAAAATGCGTCGCGTTCGACACGCTCAAGGAGCCCGTGCAGGGTGGCCTCTTCCATCGTATTGCCGGAGGCAAGACCATCGGAAGACATCCAGAAGCGATTGCGGCGGGTGCGGTCCAGAAGTGCCGCCTCAAAGGGAACATACACGTCCCGATCGGTCAGGAGATCCTTGCCAAGCGCCCAGTCAATCTGTTCATCGAGCCGAATGTCGTCCTCATGCCGACCAATCAGGCAAGCAAGCGTGTCAAAAGAGAATCCCTCCTCTCGCAGATCGTTCGCCGAGGCGCAAAGCGTTGCAATGGCCGGCCTGTTGGCAACGACGCGCTCAAGCGCTTCCATAACGGCCGAAGCCTTGGCATCGTCGTCGGTCAGACCCTTGCCTTGGGCGATCGCGATCGACCGCCCATTGGGGACATAAGCGCACCACACCGGGATGCCGATGTTGTCCAAGCCGGTGTGGCGCGCCACGCGTGTTATACCAAAGTTCGCGAGTAGTGGCGCGGTTCGGGCCAGCGTCTCAGAGGGTGGAACCGTGCGGTCGGAATAGGCGGCCAGCTTGATGCTCGTCAGGGGTTCGGCTCGACGTGACCGGAGAACGCCGCTTTCGCCGAAGAAACCGCAATTGCGAAATCCACCTTCTTGACGACGGAGGCACCTGACTTGCGCAGATCCGCGACCTTCGCCAGATCACCGGTTGCCCCATCGAGTGGCTTGACGGTCCCCGCATCGAGGTCGGCAATCCAAAGTTTCGCATCCCCTGCAATGCCGAATACTACTGCCCTTGACATGACGTTTCCTTTCGTTGGTGTCAAAATCCAGCTTTCAAAAGCCCTTCTCTGTAGAGATCCTTCTGCCATTGTTCCTTGAACGGAATGACAGAAAGCCATTTTTCCAGGTCGAAGACCGGGTTCAGCGCTTGCGCACGCTGCCGATAAAACTGGGCCCGCCTGCGATCGCCAATCATTGCACAACTCGCAGCAGCAATGCGGTAAGCCGGCTCCTTGTCCTTCATGGCTTCCACATAGGCAATGGCGTCGTTGTAGCGCTCGAGGAAGTAGCTCGCGCCTGCGGCACACCAAAGATAGCTGTCAGGCGAAATTGGATTCAGCGAGATCGCCTTCTCGATCTTGGCCAATGCCTCCTTGGGACGCGAGGCATGAACAAGTGTGTCGGCGTGGCTATAGATCACGTCGGCGAAATGAGGGCTCAATTCTTCCGCGTGGCGGAGCGCCGCCACGCTCTGATCGACGTCGCCGAGATAAAGCTTTGTCACGCCGAGTTCGCGGTAGCCGCCGGCGAAAGCTTCGTCCCGCTCGATGGCCTTCAACGCACTCTGTTCAGCAAGGCCCAAGAGCTCCTCGTTACCCTGCGCCGTCACCAGCCACTCGCTGGTGTAAGTCCGCGCCAGGCCGGTAAACGCTGGTGAAAAATCCTTATTATATTTCAGCGCCTCCTTGAAGGCCGCTCTCGCCCTGCGAATGTGCGGCAAGGTCAGCTTGCCCATCAGGCTCGCGCCGACAAGGTAGGAGTGATATGCCTGCGGGTTCGCCTCCAGGCTAAGCCGGGCTTCCTCATTCCTGGCAAGCTCATCCACGACGGATAATGACAAGTGCTGGGCCATGAGCCGTCGCTGGGTTGGCAGCGTTGCCGCGGTCATGGGAAATCTCACGGCCCAGATGATTTCGTCCGTCGGGAAATAGACCAGTTGCGCATAGAGGCCTTCGCCCGAAAATCTTGTATCGAGAAGATAGGAGATCGAGTGGCGGGCAATCATGGCCGCCTTGTCAGAGTCACGACGGATTTGCTCCGCAGTGTGAGGCGCAACGATGGAAATGTTTCGGAGGCCGCATAGCTCGATCGTGACATCTTCGATCAGCGCGGCGGCAAGCGACAGACCGACGACGTTACCCTGGGACGTTGGTGGAAGCAGAACCAGCCGCGGCAGGCTCGAAGCGGCTCGAGGTTCCACCTCACGAGTGGTCGCATTCTGCGCCTCCGCTGACACGAAATAGCTTCTCGCTTGGCGTTCGCCCCGAGGCAGTAGGTCCGGGTCGGCTACTCCCGGCAGCCCGCGGAGGATCGCCCGGATCTGCTCATCGGACGGGTCGTGTTCCAGGAGCTGTAAAGCAGCGCCCGACACAGCGCGATAATCGTCGGCACACTGAGCAGCCGAGCCCGCATCGAGGAGCGTCTGGCGCAACTTGGCCCTGTGGCTCCGCTGCTCCCGCGCGATCCAGTGGTCGACCGCTTTGCTGGCTGAGCGAACATTGCCGACGAATTCACGCTGAAGCAGATCGCTACTTGCTTTCAGCCGGTCCATCGGCGATTTTGCCTCATCGAGTATTTCAATATCAACGGTCAGGAGTTCCGCCCGCAGTTCGACGGAGGCCGAGGTGATCCGAAGTGGCGCGGCAAGGCTGTCATCGATTTGTCGAATACGGGAAATCAGCTTTCGCAGATTGAGACCGGCCTGATCGGCTTCGGCATCCGACCACAGAAACGAAGCCACCTCTTGGCGTGTGAGCGCATGACCCTTGCACGTGAAGAGATACGCCATCGTCAACAGTGCCTTGGCGGGATAGCCGACTGCATTGCCCGCTTCATCTGTCAGCCGCAGTTCGCCAAATGTCTGGAGGTGCAGCACCGCCTATCCTCGTGTTTCGTCCGCGCGTTCCCAGCCCTCATGCGAATCCGTGCCCGATTGCGAGGAGCCAAGGCTCCTTGCAAGCGCCAACAGCTTTCGACGAATGTTCGGATCTTCGATCGCGATAAAGGCGCGCGTTAGCGCCAACCCCTCCTTCGAGGCGATGAAATGCGCAACTTCATCGGTCTCAGCGCTCAACTGCAGACCTGCCGTATGCGCCCCCTCTTCATCGAAAAAGAAGCCAATAGGCACGCCAAGGACCTCCGCAATCCGCTGCAGCCGGCTCGCACCTATGCGATTGACGCCTTTTTCGTATTTCTGGAGCTGTTGAAACGTAATCCCAAGCGACTCTGAAAGGCTAACCTGGCTCATGCCAAGTAGCTTCCGCCTCAACCTGACACGCTCGCCCACATAGGCATCAATGGCGTTTGGAGTCTTGGCCTTCATGGCGCTCACCGTTTCCTCGTGTCAGACTGGCAATATCTTTGAACTCTGAAAAAATACAACCAAGAGTAAATTATTTCAAGAAGCTAATTGCTGATCGCCCAAATTTTTCCCCCGCCGTTGCGAATTTATCCCTGTCGCGCAAATGAGACCAAGGTCAAAGCGGTCAAGCAACAGTATTGATGCAGCACAACACTGACCCTGGGCGGTACATATTTTTGGCGATGCAATTTATGGTCGTGTCACGTCGATTTCACGAGCCGCTTTGAACTTTTGCGACTATGGTCGAGGCACGGTTAAGTTGAAGCTTCGATCGCCTATCGCTCCAGCGGAGATGATTGGCGGCAAAGCCATTTCGCTGAACTGAGCGATGGGTGGGCGTCTGCGACAGCGTCTCGGTTGTCAACAGGTGCACCGCTTAACCAATGTCAGCATTCAACACAGATCAAGAACGACCGGAGAGGGCAATGGAACTACGTCCTATAGTAATCAGTCACGCCGACAGGCTTTCCGCCTGCAGGGAGAAGATCGAGCAAGCCGTCTATCTGATCATCCAGGGCGAAAAACTCGACGGCTTTTCGTCGACGGAAATCGCAATGGCAATCGCCGATATTGCTGACGACTACATCCTCGCCGCCTCCAGAAAGCGCGCAGCGACACACTGATGGTGCGTGGACCTGGCTCCGGGGAGCCGGACAACACGCCCTCTCGGTCGAGACCCAGGCCGTGGCCAGGAGAGCCGCGGCCGACTGAAACCGACCAGAGTGCGATCAGAAAAGGGAAGCCTCCGAGGAACGGTAAGGCTCCCGATTCCGGTCATGGTTATTGCGGTGTCGTGCCGCCGGTCGAAGGATTGGCCGGGGCTGGTGTTGCCGGCTCACTTGACGGCGCGGCTGGCGCTACCGGCGGCTTCACCGGCTGAGTTTCAGTCGTCGAAGCCGTCGGGTTCATGTCGGTACCCGGCCGGTCGAACCATTCCGTGATAGCAAACGCCGCAACGAGGATCACAGCGATCGCGGCAACCCATCCGATCCAGGCACTCGAGCTTCGACGCACCGGTGGCGTGCGCAGATCGTGATCTGTGTCGGGATTGCGGTTGGGATCATTGGGGTCGTACGTCATGTCGTTTCTCCTCTCTGCAAGAAGAGAAATGAGCCGTGCCCAAGTTTGTTCCCGATGCGGGAGATGCGGCGTGCCGGACGATCCGCCGTTTCACCCCCGCAACAAGCGCTTAAAAGATCCTCAATGCGATGCGGCCACCGTCACGACGGCGCCGCCCCCAGCGCATGGAGAATGCCGCGGAGCTCGGCCAGACCGCGCAGACGCCCGATTGCCGGGTAGCCTGGCGTCACGTTCTTGTTGAGATCGTCGAGCATGCGATGACCATGGTCGGAACGGAAAACGATCGTTTCGTCTGCCTGACGCCGTCGGTCCTCCGCAACAAGCTCCTTCAGGACGGCGACCATATCAACGTCACCCTCCAGATGGGCGCTCTCATGGAAGGTACGGCCGTCGCCCTCGCGCCTGGTTGCCCGCAGATGCGCGAAATGGATCCGGGCGGCAAAGCGCCGGGCAATTGCGGCCAGGTCGTTGTCTGCACGAACGCCGAGGCTGCCGGTGCAATAGCACATGCCATTTGCCTCAGAGGGCACGGCATCGAAGAGTGCGGCATAGTCATCCGCGGTAGATGCAATACGCGGCAGGCCAAACAGGGAGCGCGGCGGATCGTCGGGGTGCAGCGTCAGCTTCACGCCACGCGCTTCGGCAGCCGGTGTCACTGCTTGAAGGAATTCAATGAGGTGCTGGCGCAGCCTGGAGGCATCGATCCCGGCATAGGCGGCGAGCTTTTCGCGGAACTGCGGGATCGTCAATGGCTCGGTCGTAGAGCCGGGCAGGGCAGATGTGATGATCCGGGTGATCTCCGCAATTTCGCTTTCGCTCATCGTGTCGAACACTTCGCGCGCCCGCGCCGCATCCTCGGCGCTGTACTGTTCCTTGGCACCTGCGCGCTGTAGTACAAACAGATCGAAGGCAGCAAACTTCTCGTGATCGAAGCGCATGGCGGTGGCACCGGTTTCGATCACATGGTCGAGTTCGGTGCGCGTCCAGTCGACGACGGGCATGAAGTTGTAGCAAACAATTGCAATACCGCAGGCGGCAACAGCTTCCAGGCTGGCAATCCAGGCCTCGATTTCCGCCTTTGCCCGCCCGCCATTGCGCTTGACCGCATCGGGAATGGGGATGCTCTCGACGACGGACCATGTCAGGCTCGAGCGCCCAGCCGGCGTGGTTTCGATCATCGCCTGCCGCTCACGCACTTCAGCCTCAGTCCACGCGCGCCCGATCGGAACCTGATGCAGGGACGAAACAATATTCGTCGCTCCGGTCTGGCGCACCTCATCAAGTGTCACCGGAGCCTCAGGCCCAAACCATCTCCAACCCTGGCGCATGCACTTCCTCCTTGGGATCGTCTTGTCGTTGTCCGCTGATCGGCTCAGCAGAAGTAATCTGGATACTGCGTTCGAAGCTCGGCGACATCGGGTATGACGGCGCTGAGGTGATGCATCATTGCCGCGCGCGCTGCTTGAAGATCATGGGCCGCAATAGCATCGCGAATGAGTTCGTGTTCGTGCACGACATTGTCCATCCGGCCAAGAACCGGCAGCGTCAGCCGACGCGCCCTGTCGATCTGCACCTTGACCGTCTTGAGGATCGTCCAGATCCCAGGATATCCAGCGATGCTGGCAATCGCCTCGTGGAACGCCTCATCCTCTTCGTGAAACGCCGAGGGGTCGCCGAGTGCGGCCAGTGATCTCTGTCGTGAGATGATGCCATCCAGGCGACTGATATCGGCAGCTGTCGCGATCTCGGCCGCACGTTCCACCGTGGTACCCTCAAGCGACTTGCGAACGACGACTGCCTCCGGGATGGCCGCGACGGGCACGCGCGACACGACGGTGCCCGATTGCGGATAGATATCGACAAGCCCGCCTTCCGACAGTCGAAGCAGCGCCTCACGCACGGGTGTGCGGCTGACGTTGAACTCTTCGGCAATGCGCTTTTCCTGCAGTTGCATTCCAGGTCGCATACGCAGAGCAAGAATGTCGGCGTACAGCCTGTCGTAGATGGCATCTGCGGTCGTCACGCGACGAAGCTTCGCCGGCCTCTCAGCCCCGGAAGGCAGGGTCGCGGGAGTGGAAACAACTGTTGCCTGCATTACGTGCGGCCCTGACATTGACTCGTTCGTGAATACTAGTATATCAATTTATCGCGACTGCCAAGCTGCACCGGGAGGAATGGTGTTTTCGGCAATCATTTCAGATGTTTCACGCATCTAAGAGAAGGTGCCGATCCCTGCAACGATCGGTTCGGGGACGCGCAGCACCACGTTTTGCGGTGCCCGGCAACAAGAGGAGGAGAAACAATATGAAAGTCACCCGCAGAACATTTGTCGGCACCGCCGCAGGCGCCGCCGTCGCGAGCATGCTGCCGTTGAAGGTCTTTGCACAGGCCAAGAAACCGGCAAGTCCAGTCACCATCACGATCGCGGATGTCGCCGGCAACCTCGCGCTCACGCAGGGCATGTTCGAGGCCTATGCCGCGGAGAAGCCGGAATGGGTCTCGAGCTTCGCCTTCACAAAGGCACCGGCGCCGGAACTCCCTGGCAAGATCAAGGCGCAACAGGCAGCCGGCAAGGTCGATATCGATCTCGTCCTGACAGGCACGGATGCACTTTCGGCCGGCCTCGACCAGGGACTTTGGATCGATCTCGGAGCGCACAAGTCCGAGCTTCCCAACCTCGAGCAAATCCTGCAGCCGCAGGCCTTCAAGATGCAGGCCCTTGCCAAGGATCAGGGCGTCGTCGTCACCTATTACCCGTCCGGTCCCCTCATCGAATATATGCCTGACAAGGTGCCCACGCCGCCAAAGTCGGCGCAGGAGTTGCTTGACTGGGCGAAGGCCAACAAGAACCGCTTCATCTACGCTCGCCCTGCCAATTCCGGCCCCGGCCGCACCTTCCTCATGGGCTTGCCCTATCTGCTCGGCGACAGCGACCCGCGTGACCCTGCCAAGGGCTGGTCAAAGACGTGGGACTATCTCGCAGCACTCGGCGAACACATCGAATACTATCCGACCGGCACTGGCCAGGTGATGAAGGAGCTTGGCGAGGGAACCCGCGACATCGTCGTCTCGACGACCGGGTGGGACATTAATCCGCGCGCGCTCGGTATCGTTCCGGCTGAAGCGAAGGTGCAGAAGCTCGATGGCTTCCACTGGGTCACCGACGCCCACTACGCAGTGATCCCGAAGGGCGTGTCCGACGAGAAGATCGGCGTGCTGATCGACGTCCTCAACTACGTCCTGCAGCCCAAGCAGCAGGCAATCGCCTACGACGCCGGCTACTTCTATCCGGGTCCGGCCGTCAAGGACGTCACAATTGACATGGCGCCGCAGGAAAGCCAGGACACCCTCAAGGAATTCGGTCGACCGGAATATGCCGACTGGATCGCCAACAATCCCCTGGAGGTTCCGCTGGAGCCGAAGCAGTTGGTCGAAGCCTTCCGCATCTGGGACGAGAAGATCGGCGCCAAGAAGGGCTGATCGAACAGCATCAGCCGGCCGGGATTTCGTCCCAGGCCGGCCACCTCATTCTGCAGATGGAGATTGGTTTGACCTCGGTATCGAATGCCGCAGCATCGACGCGCAAGAACGCGCGCCTGGAACTCGACGGAATGCGTCGCGCCTTCGGGGCGTTCAACGCCTTGAATGGCATCGATCTTGCGATCGAGCCCGGCGAGTTCGTGGCGCTGCTTGGTCCATCCGGCTGCGGCAAGTCGACCGCGCTGAACTGCATTGCCGGCTTGCTTGCACTGACGGGTGGCGAAATCCGCCTTGGTGGCACGCGCATCGACCAGCTCGAACCGGAGCGCCGCGGCTTTGGGATGGTTTTCCAGAGCTACGCCCTGTTTCCACACATGACTGTCCGAAAGAACGTCGGCTTCGGGCTTGCCATGCAGGGCATAAAGGGTCCCGAGGCCGACCAGCGCGTTCGCGATGCCTTGGCCCTGGTTCGCCTCGAAAGCCAAGCCGACAAATTGCCGGGCCAGCTCTCTGGCGGGCAGCAGCAGCGCGTCGCAATCGCGCGCGCCATTGTCATTCGCCCGCCAATCGTCCTGATGGACGAGCCGCTATCCAATCTTGATGCAAAGCTCCGGCTTGAAATGCGCGCCGAAATTCGCGGTATCCACGACCAGATCGGGTCCACCACCATCTATGTCACGCATGACCAGGACGAGGCGCTGTCGCTTGCCGACCGCATCGTGGTCATGAGCCAGGGTCATATCGAGCAGATCGGTTCGCCCCAGGATCTTTACCAGCGGCCTGTCAACGTTGATGTCGCCGACTTCATGGGCTTCAGAACCCGTGTCCCCGGCCGCATTACGCGCGTGTCCGGCGATGAGGCTGAGATCGAGGTCGCCGGCGCTCGCCTCGTCGGCACGATGCGTTCGCCCCTCAAGGCAGGTGATGCAGCCATCCTGTCCGTCCGCCCGGAGGATCTTGTCGCGTCCAGCGGCGAGGGGATCGCCGCCACCGTCAGCAGCATGGAGTATCGCGGACGCGCATTTTTCGGCATGGCGCGGGCAGGCGACGGTTCGGAACTCTATTTCCGGGCGGACGAGCCGCTGGGCCGCGGCGCATCGACGAGGCTGCAGCCGGTTGCCGGTCGGGCCCTGGTCTTTTCGGGGGCGGCGGGATGAACCAGCCCTCGCTGCAAACTCGACTTGCCGCTCGTGGGCTTGACGGCACGACGCTGCTGCTTCTGCCAGGCCTGATCTTCATGATCGCGCTGTTCGTCTACCCCTTCCTCTATGGCCTGGCCGATTCACTCATGCCGAAAGAGGGCGCCTGGTATGCCAACTACACAAAATTCTTCAGCGATCCGTTCCAGTACCAAACGATCGCTGCGACCATGTGGCTGGCCCTGCCGGTAACCATAATCAACCTCGCATTCGCGGTGCCGGTTGCCCTGCGCGTGCGTCTGATGCGCCGACAGCGCCTGCTGACGACCATTCTCGTCTTGCCAATCACCCTTGGCACGGTCTTCGTGGCCGACGGACTGCTGACCTTTCTCGGACCGCGTGGCTGGTTCAATCATACGCTCCTGCTGCTCGGCATCCTCGACAGCCCCGTGAAGCTGACGAACAATTACTGGGGCGTCTTTGCCTCGCTACTGATCACCGGCTTTCCGTTTGCCTTCCTGCTCACGCTGTCCTACGTCACCGGTATCGATCCCGCGATTGAACAGGCAGCCGCAACATTGGGCGCAGGGCCACGGCAGCGCTTCTTCCGCGTCTTCCTGCCGCTTCTGGTTCCGGGCCTAGCCGTCACCTTTTGCCTTGCCTTCGTCCAGGCCTTCGCTGTCTTTCCCTCCGCCGTGCTTCTGGGTGCGCCGGCAGGGCCGACGCGTGTCATCTCCATTGCCGCCTATCAGGCCGCCTTCGAGCAATATGATCATTCGCTCGGTTCGGCGATCGCGCTCATCATGGGTGCCGTGGAGCTCGCTGTCGTGCTGACGGTTCTCGCCATACGCTCACTCTTCTACCGCGGCCCCGCCGGCGGCACGAAAGGCTAATCATGATCCGAGATCAGGGCCTCACCTCGAAGATCTGGCGTTTCGCCATTTGGGCGCTTGCCATCCTTTTTGTGCTAAACCTGCTTGCCGTCATCGCAGCCGTCATTGTCAATTCGTTTGCGACGCGCTGGCTTGGCACATGGCTACCGGCCGGCTGGACGACACGCTGGTACTTCAGTGCCTGGAAGGAATTTCAGCTTTCCAGTGTCGTTCTCGTCACCTTCGAGATCGTTTTCACCGTCGTCATCATTTCTGGAATTCTGGGCGTCACGACCGCCTATGCGCTTGCGAGGCGCAACTTTCCCGGAAAGGGCCTTGTCGTCCTGCTATTCCTGTTGCCGTTGCTGATCCCGCCGCTGACCTACGGTATTCCGCTTGCAACCGTCCTCTATCGGCTCGGCCTCGGCGGCACATTCTGGGGTGTCGTGCTGATCAACATCGTGCCTTCGCTGCCCTTTGTGGTCCTGGTGATGATCCCCTTCATCGAGCAGATAGACCCGCGTATCGAAGCGGCAGCCCGCGTGTTCGGTGCAGGAACGACGAGCCTCTTTCTGCGGATCTTGCTACCGCTGCTCCTGCCGGGAATGCTGGCCGCCTTGCTTTTGGTTCTGGTTCGAACCATCGCGATGTTCGAACTCACCTTCCTGATTGCCGGCCCCACGACCCAAACACTCGTCGTCTCCCTCTACTACGCCGTCTTCGCGTCAGGCGTCCGGGCAGGCCAGTCCATCGATGCGATGGCGGTGGTCTACATGGTCACGACACTGTTCTGGCTGGTCCTCGCGCTGCAGTTCGTCAACCCGACGCAGATCGTCGCGCGGGCAAAACAACAAAGTGCCCACTAGCGGGGTCATGATGGAAATGACCGCCTCTTGAGGAGGAGGCGGTCATCGGGCATGCGCCTAGCAGCGCGCCTCATACCTGCGGCCATACCGGTCACGATAGACACAGTAGCCGCGATGTTCGGTAGAGCGTCCAATCAGGGCACCCGCCACGCCGCCGGCCACGGCACCAATGGCCGCACCTTCCCAGCTATTGCTGACTGCACCGCCGATGATGGCTCCCGAACCGGCGCCGATCGCCGTTCCCTTCTCGGTCGCGGTGCACGAGGCCAACGCGCCCATAAATGCACCAATCAGGATAATTTTTCTCATCTTCCACTCCAACCATAATTGATTTTTGCGTTACGGCTTAGGAACTAAGTCGGACGTCTCAAGGTTCCATCGGACTTAGGTCTGACACTGGCATTCGCTGGACGGCAGGACCCCCGGTTTCGCCAACGTGCGGTCGAACATGGGCGTCGAAGACCACTATTCAAGACCTCTCCTGGAAGGCTATACCCGTGCGTCGCCAAACACAAACCGGAGCCGCCATGACCGACACTGTCCTCGATCGTTTCCTCCGCTACGTCGTTATTGACACTCAATCGGATGCGGGATCACCAACACAGCCGTCGACAGCCAAGCAGAAGGACCTGGGTCGATTGCTCGTGGACGAGTTGCTGGGGATTGGCGTGTCCGATGCTCACCTCGACGAGCATGGCTATGTCTATGCGACCATTCCATCGAATACCGACAAGACAGTCCCGGTCATTTGCTTCTGCTCGCACATGGACACGGCACCAGATTTCACGGGAACGAATGTGAGGCCAAAAGTCCTGCACAACTATGGCGGTGGCGATATCAAGCTCTCCGGCGACCAGAAGCAGGTCATTCGCGTTACTGAGAATCCGGCGCTCAATGACCAGATCGGCAACGATATCGTTACAACCGACGGGACGACGCTGCTCGGTGCCGACGACAAGGCCGGCATCGCCGAAATCATGACGGCGGCGCAAATCCTGATGGACAATCCCGACATCAGGCACGGAACGATCAAGCTGCTTTTCACGCCCGATGAGGAGATCGGTCGCGGCGTTGACAAGGTCGACCTGACCAAGCTTGGTGCGCAGTTTGCCTATACGATGGATGGGGAGACAGCCGGACACATAGAAGACGAAACGTTCTCGGCCGACGGTGTGGAAATTGCCATCGAAGGCGTCGCCATCCATCCAGGCTTTGCCAAGGGAAGGATGGAGAACGCCATCAAGATCGCCGGTGCGATCATAGATCGGTTGCCCAGGAATATCGCACCGGAAACGACCGACGGACGGGAAGGCTTCATCCATCCGACCGGTCTGAGCGGATCGATGGAAAAGGCGGCTATCAGCCTCATTGTCCGGGACTTCGAAGAAAGCGGCCTCGCCGACAAGGAGAAGCGTCTGGAAGCGATCGTGCGGGAGGTGATGGAGGACTATCCCGGCTCGTCTTACACGTTCGCCGTCAAGCAGCAGTATCGCAACATGAAGGTGGTTCTCGATCGCCACCCGCAGATCGTCGAAAACGCCATCGAAGCGATCCGCCGTGCCGGAATGTCGCCGGTCCGCGGCAGTATTCGAGGCGGAACGGACGGTTCGCGTCTCTCCTTCATGGGGCTGCCATGTCCGAACATATTTGCAGGCGGACACGCCTTCCACTCACCACGCGAATGGATCAGCAGGCAGGACATGGAAAGGGCCGTCGCCACTCTGGTTGAGCTTGCAAGGGTTTGGGAAGAGCGAGCATAAGTTGCCCGACCGCCCGAACAACGCACGGGATGACAGGCGGAATTGCATCTTGCCGGCCGGCCCTACATCACATGAGCCTGATTGCTCAGGCGAAGGTTTCGCCGTGTTTTCCTCGCTCACCTGATACGTCACGCCCTTCCTGCGCCTGCGCCATGGCCTTGACCAAGGCGACGATTTTTTCGCGCAGCTGCGTATCGGTGATCTTCAGGAACGCGCGGTTAAGTGCGAGCCCCTCCTTCGAATGCAGGAATTCGGCGACGGGGTCAGCCGCGACATTCGTCTCAACCAGGCTCACCGGCTCGGATTCGTTCTGTTGGAAGAAGAAACTCGGCGACGTACTCAGGACCTCGGCAATCCGTTGCAGCCGGCTGGCACCGATCCGGTTCAGACCCTTCTCGTATTTCTGCACCTGCTGGAACGTAACACCGATCTGGTCGGCAAGCCTTTCCTGACTGAGACCTAGGAGTTGCCTGCGCATCCTCACGCGAGAACCGACATAGGTATCGATGGCATTTGGTGTCTTTGCATTCATCATACGCGTTTCCATGACCGGGCCGGCGTGGCGATCATCGCTCGATCTCCGGTATAGCACTCCCATAAATGTGTATTAGGCATGGGCCAAATTCAATTGGTAGTTCTTCCTACTTGGGTAATATCATCTGACAAGAATGTGACTCCAGCCCGAACATGCGGCCAGGGCTCGCTCACAAGTATCGCCAGGCTACGGCCTTCGCTGAGGCCCCGTGTCAACATTGCTCACCGGTGGAAGCGAATTGGCCGGAACTCCCTGTGGACGATCTTCAAAGACCTGTCGGGCTGTATCATGTAGGTTTCATCGACCTGTTGACCCCACTGATCTATGAAGTTGTGGGGGAACGTCGATCCGGGCGGGGATTTCGTCAGCTTGGTGCGTGGCTGACCGCCATAGGTGACACTGCCGGGGATCGGCTCGAGGCCGGGCGATGAAAAATCCTTTGCAGCCGTGCATGCAGCAAGAAGCAATGCTCCAACCAGTACAAGAGCTCTCTTCTTCATGGCATCCTCAACGCTTCGACCCTGTTTTAGAAGCATATATGTGATCAGTTCCGCCGGAACAGGTAGCCCGCCCGTCCGGCGCAAGATTTCAGCGGCGCCTGCCCGCACCGCGTCTTCAAAACCTACAGCAGATCGCGCCTTGCAAGGCTTGCCATCAGGGCCGTAATCCCGAATCGCCAGGGCGGGCACTCGGTCGAAAGCCTCACCGTGTTGACGAGCGAGCCGAGACCCGCCGAAGAGATTTCGACGACGTCGCCAACCTTGTGGGTGAAGCCCTGATTCGGCGCATCGCGATCCTGCGTTGGGGCAAACAGCGTTCCCAGAAACAGCATGAAGCCGTCCGGATACTGATGATGGGCGCCGCAGGTCTGCTTGACGAGGTCAGTCGGGTCGCGGCTGATCTTCGACATCGAGCTCTTGCCGTGCAGGACGAAACCGTCTGTCCCGGTAACCTTGAGGTCGAGCTCTGCGCTGCGCACGTCATCGAGGCCAAAGGTCTCGTCGAACAGTCGGATGAACGGGCCGATCGAGCAGGAAGCATTGTTATCCTTCGCCTTGCCGAGCAGGAGCGCCGAGCGGCCCTCGACGTCGCGCAGATTGACGTCGTTGCCAAGCGTTGCACCCTTGATGTCCCCGCGACTATTCACGGCAAGCACGATCTCGGGTTCGGGATTGTTCCAGGTCGAGATCGGATGCAGACCAACATCGGCCCCCCAGCCGACAGAAGAAAGCACCGGCGACTTCGTGAACACCTCGGCGTCGGGCCCGATGCCGACCTCGAGATATTGTGACCACATGCCTTCCTCGATCAACGCCTGCTTGACCTTGGCAGCTTCCGGCGACCCGGCCTTCAGGTTGTTGAGGCTACCGCCGATGAGCGTGCTGACGCGCTCCCGGATGGCTGCTGCACGATCCGGGTTTCCGGCGGCCTTCTCCTCGATGACCCGCTCGATCATCGACTGGGCAAACGTCACGCCGCAGGCCTTGATAGCCTGAAGGTCAGCCGGAGCAAGCAGATGGACGCGCGACAGGTCGGGCGTGCCGATGCCCGAGGCAGCGATCTCCTCCAGCGTGCCGAGCACGGGGCCTTGTGCACTACGGGCAACTGCTGCGGCGTCGGCCTGCTCCAGAAGTGCGCTCAGCGTCGGCACGGCCTTGGAGGTGATATCGACCACTTGGCCATCCCGAACCGCCACGACGCTCGGCCCTTGGACACCAGGGTTCCAGGCACGACCTACAAACAAGCCACCGGCGGCAGCAGAGTCCAGAAGAGTATAAGACATCGTCATGTTCCGTCACGCGAGCGATGGACGCGCTCAAAATGAAAAACGAACCGGCCGCCCTCCAACCCAGCGGCCGCGAAAACCGATCACAATCGGTGCCTGACGACAAGGTCAAAACCAAGGATTCTCGACCGGAAACGCAAATGGACGCGATGCCGGAGACAGCGTCGCGCCCATTGTACTCGATCGGACTGTCTTCGGCGCCACGCGCTCTCGCCCGCGCGCCAACGACTTAGTGGTTGTCGCGCGGAATGCCCTTCGTCTGAGCGATACGCTGATACTTGACGGCAGGCTCGAGCACGGCACCGGTTTCCATCTGACCAACGCAGGCACGCTGCATTTCCTGCCAGGGCGTCTGGCTCTCCGGATAGACGTAACCCCCGGCCGCCTCGAGCGCCTTGCGGCGTTCGGCGAGCTCCTCGTCGCTGATGAGGATGTTGGCGCTCCCCTTCTTGAGATCGATACGAACCTGGTCGCCGGTCTTGAGGAGCGCAAGCCCACCGCCTGCTGCCGCTTCTGGCGAAGCGTTGAGGATAGAGGGCGATCCGGACGTCCCGGACTGGCGACCATCGCCGATGCAGGGCAGGGAACTGATCCCCTGCTTCAGGAGGTAGTCCGGAGCGCGCATGTTGACGACTTCGGCCGCACCCGGATAGCCGATCGGGCCGGCGCCGCGCATGAAGAGGACCGTCGAAGCGTCGATTGCCAGTGACGGATCGTCGATGCGGTGATGGTAATCTTCCGGTCCGTCAAAGACGACAGCGCGGCCAACAAAGGCTTCCGGATCATTCGGGTTGGAGAGATAACGCTGACGGAACTCGGGCGAGATCACGCTCGTCTTCATGATTGCCGACGAGAAGAGGTTGCCGCGCAGGACGCGGAAGCCGGCGCGCTCCTTAAGCGGACGCTCGAACGGGCGAATCACCTTGTCGTCTTCGATCGTCGCCGTGGTGTAATTCTCGCCAACAGTCTTGCCGTTGACGGTCATTGCGCCGGTGTTGAGGAGGTTATGCTTGATCAGTTCGCCCATAACAGCGGGAACGCCACCGGCGTGATAGTAGTCCTCGCCGAGGTATTCGCCAGCCGGCTGCAGGTTGACGAGCAGCGGGATTTCCTCGCCGTAGGTCTGCCAATCGTCGACCGTGAGCTCGACGCCGATGTGGCGGGCAAGTGCGTTGAGATGGATCGGAGCATTGGTGGAGCCGCCGATCGCGGAGTTGACCTTGATCGCGTTGATGAAGGCTTCCTTGGTCAGGATGTCGGAAGGCTTCAGATCTTCCCGAACCATTTCAACGATTCGCAGGCCGGTTTCATAGGAAACTTCCTGACGGTCACGATAGGGGGCCGGAATGGCGGCGCCGCCCGGCAACTGCATGCCGAGTGCTTCGGCAAGCGAGTTCATCGTGGTTGCCGTGCCCATCGTGTTGCAATATCCGGTCGAGGGCGCGGAGGATGCGACGAGCTTGACGAAGCCCTGATAGTCGATTTCGCCACGCGCCATCATTTCGCGTGCCTTCCAGACAATCGTACCCGAGCCCGTGCGTTCGCCGCGGAACCAGCCGTTCAACATCGGGCCGACCGACAGCGCGATCGCCGGAATGTTGACGGTTGCCGCGGCCATCAGACAGGCCGGCGTCGTCTTATCGCAGCCGATGGTCAGAACGACGCCGTCAAGCGGGTAGCCGTAGAGAACCTCGACGAGACCGAGATAGGAAAGGTTGCGGTCGAGGCCCGCCGTCGGGCGCTTACCGGTTTCCTGGATCGGGTGGACCGGGAACTCGATGGCGATACCGCCAGCGTCACGGATGCCTTCGCGAACGCGCTTGGCGAGTTCGATGTGGTGACGATTGCACGGCGACAGGTCAGAGCCCGTCTGCGCGATACCGATGATCGGGCGACCCGACTGCAGCTCTTCCTGGCTGAGACCGAAGTTCATGTAGCGCTCGAGGTAGAGCGCGGTCATGTCAGGGTTTGCGAGATTGTCGAACCAGGCCTTCGAGCGAAGCTGGCGCGATCCGTCCTGCTCTTGAACTGCGTTCTGATTCGGGGAAGGTGTCTTCTCAACCACGATGAATTTCCTTGCTTTGACGCCGTTGTTGTCATGCACTTAGCTGATCGATACAGGAATGTATAATCAGTCTTTCGCATTTTGATATGCAAATTCCTTATATCAAGTGAGGCAAGCATGGGATTGGATGGTTTCAGGCTACGCCACCTGAAGATGCTCGTGGCGCTCAGCGAGCACGGAAAGCTCGGTGTCGTTGCAGAAATGTTCGGCGTTTCGCAGCCGGCACTGTCGAGGACATTGAACGAGCTGGAGCAAATGTCCGGACACCAGCTCTTCGAGAGACACAACCGTGGACTTATCCCCACCCCTCAAGGAGAGGTAATCGTTCGCCACGCCAAGATGTTGATCTCCGAGGCGCAGCGCGCCGAATACGAAATGGTGGTCGCCGCAGCCGGGCAGGGCGGCAGCGTCGCGTTCGGAACGATCATGACGCCAGCCGCCGACTATGTCGCCCCCGCGCTCAACCGTATCTTCCAGACCCATCCGACAATCGACATCAGCATCGCTGTAGGAAGCAGCGACGTGCTGCTCGAGGACGTGCTGAGCAGGAGGCTCGACTTTGCCGTTTGCCGAATTCCGAGCGGCATGAACCCACTCTGGTTTGATTATCTGCCTGTTGGCCAGGAGACGCTGCGCGTCATCGTGGCGGTGGATCATCCGCTCTCGGCAAAACCTGTCGTCACCGAGGACGACCTCCGGCACCAGAGCTGGGTGCTGCAGCCGCATGGCTCGTTTCTCAGGCAGGTCATTGATGATTTCATCCGGCGCCATGGCATCGTACCGGCCAGCGTCGTTTCGACTTCCGATGCGCTCCTGACCATGCTGTTGATCCTGCAGAGCCAGCGGCTCGGCATCTTCGCCGAGCCTGTTGCCGCCCTCCTCGAGAGGCATGGTCTCGTCAAGGCGCTGCAGATCGAGGGAGACATCTCCGTTCCGGGTTTCGGCCTCATCAAGCTCAAGGAACGTGAACTGTCGGCCTCCGCCGAGCTTGTCTACAATGTGTTTGCCACGACACGAAATCTGTGAGGCCATGGACTAGGGCGCATACTGCGTGACCATGCGCGCATCGCGACGAAAATCGGAAGGCGACATCCCGGCGATATGGCGGAACGACTTGTTGAAGGCGCTGATCGACCCGAAGCCACTGTCCATCGCGACCTGCAAGACATTCGCCTCATCGTTCATCAGCATTGCCTGCGCCCGTGACAGACGCAGCAGATTGACATATTTGCTGAGCGTCATGCCTGTGGTCTTCTTGAACAGGTTCATCGCATATTTCGGATGAAGATCGGCGGCGCGAGCGATATCGACCGAATCGATTTCCTGCAGGAAGTTGACAGCGATGAAGTCGCACATACGCGCCACGCTTCGCGACGATTGCGGGTAGCATTGCTCGATATCGTCGGCATCCGTCGGCCCGAGGGTCGGGATCATGGAATAGGGTTCGAGTGCGATTCGCTCCACCCGCAACAGCATCTCGTCGACGGCGTGCTGAGCCTTGGCGGGATCGCCGGATTTGGTATAGCGCACCCAGCGCGGAAAGTTCTCGAGGTCGGCCGCATCAGTTGCCGAGGTGAACAGGATCTCACCCTTCATCAGTCGGCTGGAGATGTTGATCGGCAGGCGCATACGGAAGAAATAGACCAGTGGCAGGTGGCCGCCGGCATAGATTGCGTCCTCGGAACAATCGTCCATCTGGTGCGGTTGCCCACCCCAAAACAGGCACATATCGCCCGCCTTCATCGAGATTTTCTGGCCGTTCATGCGGTAGTGCACGCTACCCTGCATGATATAATTCACTTCGACCTGCACATGCCAATGAGGCATGAGCATCACTGGTGGATGGTTGTGAAACATCTGAAGGGCCGTCGGCAAACCCTCGATGCTGCTCGCTCCCGGCTGATAGACTGCCCGCCTTACGATCTTACTTTCCGCCAAGTCCATGTTCCCTTTTTAGGAGACAGCGGCTCCCTTGTAGATAGTCTAGCCGCGTTCGCTAAGGGACGGCAATTGAAAAGGGAGGATTTTCAATGCGCTTCAAACTCATCGGTGCGACCGCTGCAGTCGCACTTCTTGCTTCCGGTTCTGCCTTTGCACAGCAGTCGGGCAATCTGACCATCTGGAGCTGGAACATCGCCGCGTCGGCGCTGAAGTCCACGCTCGAAGGCTTCAACAAGCAGCATCCTGACATCAAGGTCACGGTCGAGGATCTCGGCAACCAGCAGGTCTTCGACAAGATGCTGGCCGCCTGCGCCGCCGGTGGCGAAGGACTGCCCGACATCGTCAGCGTGGAAAACTTCGAGGCAGAAATCTTCTGGAGCCGCTTCCCAGACTGCTTCGCCAATCTGAAAGAGTTGGGCTACACTCCCGAAATCCAGGCGAAATTCCCGGATTTCAAGCGCACGGAGCTTGAAGTCGGTGATGTCGCTTACGCCATGCCGTGGGATTCCGGTCCGGTCGCCGTCTTCTATCGCCGTGATTTCTATGAAAAGGCCGGCGTTGATCCGTCGACGATCAAGTCCTGGGACGATTTCATTGCGGCTGGCAAGAAGATCTCCGCGGCCAATCCGGGCGTCGTCATGGCGCAAGCCGACTTCAACGGCGACAGCGAATGGTTCCGCATGATTTCCAACGAGCAGGGCTGCGGCTATTTCTCGACGGACGGCCAGACGATTACCATCAATCAGCCCGCCTGCGTTGCGACACTCGAAAAAGTCAAGCAGATGAAGGACGCCGGAACGCTGACGGCAGCCATCTGGGACGAGAAGATCCAGGCCAATACCGCTGGCAAGGTGGCAAGCCAGATGTATGGCGGCTGGTATGAAGGCACCATTCGCTCCGGCTCGCCCGACCTTTCCGGCAAGTGGGGCGTCTACATGATGCCAAGCCTGACGCCCGATGGCCCGCATGCTGCGAATCTCGGCGGCTCGTCGCTTGCGATCGCTGCCAATTCCCAGAACAAGGAAGCAGCCTGGACCTACATCAACTACGCACTTGGCACCAATGAGGGCCAGGTGACGATGCTGAAATCCTTCGGCCTCGTCCCGTCGCTGTTGACCGCAGTCCAGGATCCGTTCGTCAACGAACCACAGGCCTACTGGCACGACCAGAAGGTATGGGCCGATATCCTTTCGACCCTGCCGAAGATCGTTCCGAGCCGCGGGACGCCGTTCCAGACGGATGCGGACTCGATCTACAGGGCAGCCCAGACCAAGTACTTCGCCGGCGGCTATCCTGATGCGAAGGCCGCGCTTGACGACGCCGCAAAACAGATCGCGACGGCGACCGGTCTTCCCCTTGCGAAATGAGTAACGGTGCCGGGCGTCGCTTGGCGCCCGGCCTCCATCCTCAGGGATGGCTCGTCTCGTCTGTGAGGAGAATAGAATGCCGATCCGGAACCGGAACGCCTACGCTTTTCTTGCGCCCTATCTCTTGGTATTTGCCACCTTCTGGATATGGCCGATCATCAGTTCGTTTCTGACCTCGTTTCAGAATACCCGTGTCAACCCCTGGAAATTCAGTCCCGGCGTTAACTGGGGTCGTCTCATTGGTGACCCTGCCTTTTACAACGCGCTCTACAACACGCTGATCATCCTAGTCATCCAGGTGCCGGTCATGATCACGATTGCGACCGTCATGGCTGTCCTGCTGAACTCCCCGCTTCTAAAGGCGCGGCCCCTGTTTCGCTTTGCGTTTTTCGCACCCGTCGTCGTCGGCGAAGTGGCCTATTCCGCAGTCTTCCGCCTGATGTTCAGCTTCGATTTCGGGATCATCAACAAGATCATCACCTTGGTTGGCCTCCCGGCGGTCTCCTGGTTCGACAATGCCAACGCCGCCATGGCCTTGATCATCATCGCGGTGACCTGGCGCTGGGCTGGCTATAACGCGATCATCATACTTGCCGGCCTGCAATCCATTCCAGACGACGTCTACGAGGCAGCAACGCTCGATCGCGTCAGCAAGATACAGCAGTTCTTCCACATCACCCTGCCGCTCCTGAAACCGATCATCCTGTTTTGCGTCATCCTGTCGGTCATCGGCACGATGCAGCTCTTTACCGAGCCATTCTTGATCACCAATCGCGGCGGCCCGGGCGGTGGAACCGAAACGCTTGGCCTGCTGCTTTATCGTGAAGGTTTCCGCTCTCTCAATTTCGGATACGCCTCCGCTGTCGCCTACACGATGGCAGCTCTGGCGGTGGCGATTTCGCTGCTCAACCTCTGGATCGGAAGGGAACCCAAATGAGATCGAAGTCTCAATCCCTGCTGCTGCGACAGATCGCTCTTCATGCCGTCCTGACGCCGCTCGCCCTCATCTGGCTGTTTCCGCTATGGATGATGTTCGTCTTCTCCACGATGTCGGATTTCGGCATCTTCAGCCCCGAGATTGTTCTCTGGCCGTCGACCAACTTCGTCGAGAACTTTAAAAACCTGCAGGCGGACACCGACTTCCTCCGCGCAATGTTCATCTCCATCGGCGTCGCGGCGATCTATACGTTCCTGTCGGTGCTTCTCACTTCGATGGCCGGCTGGGCGCTGGCGCGCTACCGCTTCGTCGGGCGGTCAATCGTGATTGGCATCATTCTTGGGACCATCACGCTACCCTTTGCCGTCGTCGTCATCCCGCAGTTCATCATGGTGGCCCGCGAATTCAGGCTGGCGAACACGTGGATCGCGCTGATCGTCCCGCCGCTCTTCAATTCGCTCGGCGTTCTTTTCATGCGTCAGGCGTTTTCGATGATGCCCGGCGAGCTCTTCGATGCCGCACGTGTCGAGGGCGTCAAGGAGTGGCAAATCTTCCTTCGCATCGCCCTGCCACTTGCAAGGCCGACGATGGCCGCGCTGGCCATCATCCTCTTCTTGCACTCCTGGAACAACTACCTCTGGCCGCTCCTCATCAACTCCAAGCCCGGAATGATGACGGCGCCTGTGGCCCTTGGAACGCTGATCGGCCTGACCAAGGTGTCCTGGGGAGGCATCATGGCGGGTGCGATCATGCTGACAGCCCCGATCCTGGTCGTCTTTGTGTTCCTGCAACGCCACTTCATCGCCGGCATCGCGGCCGGCGCAGTCAAATAATCGGGGAACGCCTGATGTCGGAACTTTCGTTGAAAAATGTCGTCAAGCGCTTCGGCGCGCTGGAAATCATCCATGGCGCCAATCTTGAAGTGAAGGACGGCGAATTTGTCGTCTTCGTCGGCCCTTCCGGTTGCGGCAAGTCGACATTGCTTCGCATGATCGCGGGCCTTGAGGATATCACGGGCGGCGAGATCAATATCGGCGGCAAGGTCGTCAATGACGTCGAACCTGCCGAGCGCGGCATCGCCATGGTCTTCCAATCCTACGCGCTCTACCCGCACATGACTGTCGAGGAAAATCTGAGCTTCGGCCTGCGCATGAACGGCAACCCGAAGCAGGATACGGAAAAGCGCGTCAAGCACGCGGCCAACATCCTGCAGATCAACGAGTTGATGCAGCGACGGCCGAAGCAACTGTCCGGCGGCCAGCGCCAGCGCGTCGCCATCGGCCGTGCCATCGTGCGCGAACCGCAGGTCTTCCTGTTCGATGAACCGCTGTCGAACCTGGATGCCGAACTGCGGGTGCAGATGCGTGTCGAGATATCACGACTGCACAAGCAGCTCGGTACGACGATGATCTACGTTACCCACGACCAGACCGAAGCGATGACGCTCGCCGACAAGATCGTCGTCCTGCGGGCCGGCAAGATCGAGCAGGTGGGCGCGCCGCTCGACCTTTATGATGATCCCGCCAACCAGTTCGTTGCCGGTTTCGTCGGTTCGCCGAAAATGAACTTCCTCAAGGCCGAAATCCTGGAACGGAATGCTGCAGGCGTCACCGTTGCGGTCACCGGTGACAAGAATGTTCGTCTGACCATGTCGGTAACAGGCCCGCTCGAGGCTGGTCAGTCGGTAACGCTTGGGTTGCGCCCGGAGCACTTCGTCGACGCGGGGCAGGGCGATGCGGATCTTACCGTTACGATCGATGTCGCTGAACACCTCGGCAACACCAGTTACATCTATGCGACCACGGCGGCAGGCGAACAGCTGATCATCGAGCGTCCCGAATCGCGGGCGGCCGGCAATCGCAACACGCTGACTGTCGGTCTGAGCGCCAACCGCAGCTTCCTGTTCGACAGCGCCGGCAACCGCCTCCGGTGACTGCCACCTCATCCCAAGACCTATTCAATGAAAGAGGAATTCCCATGAGCACAGACCAACCGATCCGTTGGGGCATCATCGGCCCGGGTACGATCGCCCGCACCTTCGCGGACGGTATCGCCCATTCGCGCACCGGAAAGCTCGTTGCCATCGCCACCCGCAATCCGGAAAAGCCGGGGCTTGCCGAAAACTTCCCAGGCGCCCGGATTGTCAAAGGTTATGACGCGCTGCTGACAGATGCAGAGATCGACGCGATCTATATCGCGACCCCTCATACCGGCCATGCTGAATGGGCGATCAAGGCGATCCGGTCAGGCAAGCACGTTCTTGTCGAGAAGCCAATTGCGCTTTCCGCATTCGATGCCGATGCGATCTATCATGAAGCCAAAAAGGCTGGCGTCTTCGCCGGGGAAGCCTTCATGTATCGGGTTCACCCGCAGACCGCCAAGATCGTCGAGCTGGTCAAGAGCGGCGTCATTGGCACTGTACGGATCATCCGTTCGAGCTTTGGTTTCAACATGGGCTCGTTCAAACCCGAACATCGTCTCTTTTCCAATGATACCGCAGGTGGCGGCATCCTCGACGTCGGCGGCTATCCGGTCTCCATGGCGCGGTTGATTGCGGGTGCTGCCGAGGGCAAACCGTTCCTCGAACCGGACAAGGTCTCCGGTGTCGGTCATCTCGGTCAGTCGGGTGTCGATGAATGGGCCTCCGCGGTCCTGAAATTTCCGAACGGCGTTATCGCCGAAGTGTCCTGCTCCATCATGGCGCAACAGGACAACACGCTGCGCATCATCGGTTCGGAGGGTCGCATCGAGGTCAAGGACTTCTGGTTTGCCTCCGGTCACAAGGGCGGCGTCGGCCGGATCGAGATCTTCAAGGGCAGCGAGCAGCAGACCGTCGAGGTCAAGGAAGACCGCTGGCTCTATTCCTTCGAAGTAGACGCAGCCGGCGATGCAATCCGCGCCGGCGAAAAGGAATTCCGAGCACCCGGCATGGGCTGGAGCGATTCCATCGGAAACCTGCGCGTTCTCGATCAATGGCGCGCCTCGATCGGCCTGGAATATGGGGTCGAGAAGTCAGACAGGCGGACCACGAACCTTGCAGGCGGTGTCGTTCGGCGCGGCAACAGTATTCCACAGCGGCAGATCCCCGGCATTTCCAAGCCTGCTTCGGTCGTCACTCTCGGCTTCGAGTTCTTCCCGAATTTCGCTGCCGCGTCGCTGACCCTCGACGCCTTCTACGAGGCAGGCGGCAACGTCTTCGACACGGCCTTCGTCTATGGCGGCGGCAAGACGGAGGCCATCTTTGGTGACTGGCATACGAGCCGGAAAGTTCCGCGCGACGAGATCGTGCTGATCGGGAAGGGCGTTCATTCCCCACTCTGCTATCCCGATGTGATCGGCAAGCAGCTCGATCAGTCGTTGAACCGACTGAAGACCGATTACGTCGACATCTACTTCATGCATCGCGACAACACCGATATTCCGGTCGGCGAGTTTGTCGATGCCATGGACGCGGAAGTCAGGCGCGGTCGGATCCGCGGCATCTTCGGCGGGTCGAACTGGACCCGGGAACGCATGGACGAAGCTGCAGCATATGCGGCCAAGAACGGCAAGACGGCGCCGGCTGCCCTATCCAACAACTTCTCGCTTGCCGAAATGCTTGATCCGATCTGGGCTGGATGCGTGGCGGCCTCCGACGACGACTGGAAGAAATGGCTGAACGCAAAGCAGATCCCGAACTTCGCCTGGTCGAGCCAAGGCCGCGGCTTCTTTACCGACCGTGCGGGCCGCGGCAAGCACGACGATGAAGAAATCGTCCGTTGCTGGTATTCGGATCGCAATTTCGACCGCCGGGACAAGGCCATCGAGCTGGCAGCCAAGCTCGGCCGCAGCCCGATCCATATCGCGCTCGCCTATGTGATCGCCCAGCCTTTCCCGGTCATTCCCCTGATCGGGCCGCGCACTATCGCCGAACTGGAAGACAGCCTCTCGGCGCTCGACATCAAGCTCACACCAGAACAGGTGAGGTGGCTGGAAGCCTGAGCCGAAAGCAACAATCGCCCGGGTCTGCCTAACACCAGTCCCGGGCGCATGACCTGCCGAGACAGCATGGGGAGCACGCAGCGCTGGAGCGGGGCGCCATCGGGGCGTATAGTGGAACGCTTTAGGCCTCCCACGGCCTCACCCTGATTTCCAAAGAAGGGGAGCAAACCATGCTAAGGCTGGCACTGATCACCGCGCCAATGGCGCTCGTGACCTTCACCGCTCTGGCTCAAGAGCCTGTTGTGGGTAACTGGAAGACACAAGTCGGCACCACCGCGACCATCGACGAATGCGCCCAAGGCTACTGCATTACCATGAAAACCGGCAATAATGCGGGAAGGCGCATAGGATCATTCAAAGGCAGCAACGGCAATTTCACCGGCAGCATCGTCGAGCCCGAGAGCAAGAAGACATTCACTGGCGTACTGACCCTGAGCGGCGACACCGTGCGTATGCGCGGCTGCACGATGAAGGTGATCTGCGTCTCGCTTATCTGGACGCGATTGTGATAGGCAATCCGAACTGATGCCGGCTCTCGTGAGCCGTCAGTTGTTTCGCCTCACCTCATCGATAACCTGCCGGTATTCCTCCGCGATCGAGATTGCCGCTTTTGCGACCAACGGATTGACCGATTTGCGATCAACAGCATCAGAGCAGGCCTCGAATACGCCGCGCAGCTCGCTCTCGATCCAGAAGAGTTCCGGGTAGTGCTCCACCAAAACCTGCGGGAGAAATTTTGCTTTCTCTCTCAATGACTTGGAGCAGACCAGAATGTCCGGATCTGCAGTGGTCGCATCGAGAATCGCTGCTTCAAGCTGACCAGTGGCGCTGACGATATCGCTAACCAAAGCCGTCATTTTTCCCTCCTGACAAAGGAACCCCGGCAAGGGTCATGCATACGCCGTGCCAAACTGATGAAGGGCGGCCTTGCGGCTGCAGAAGGACGCCCCTGGCAGCGTTCGATGCCGAAGTGTTGATCTGACGTGCCGTTTCCCCGATCCCGCCGCGAACTAGTTTCTGTCACAACTGGTGGCAGGCTACGTAGGGGTGGATGCAATGAAAACGCTTCGAAAAATGATGTGCCTGGGAATATTGGTTGCCGTCGCGGGCGTCGCGACGGCGTGTTCGACGAGCTCGGAGGCTCCCAGAACGACGGGGTCAGTCGGGTATGGCGCTCACAATGCCGACTTTGCGCTGCGGCCAGCGTGCCGTGGCGGATTTGGCAACGATCGGCCCTGCAGTTACTGAAAAGCGAACCCTTGGCCAAGCGTATCGCGCCGGCAATCCGGCACGATGGCTATTGGCTGGCGGCCGCCTGTGTGATCCCGCCCAGAATGCGGCTTGGCAGAAAAACGATCAGCGATGCAGCGCCTTCGATCACCGATGCGCCGTCGGCAAGCATCGTCTGGCCGGCGGGGGGCTCGTCATCTCTGATAAGACCACGCATCAAAGTATCATTGTTGACCATGTCCATCAGCGTCGGTGAACTCGCAAAGACGCTGTGTGTGCCACCATCAACAGCAGAGACATCGATGACCGCGATCTCTCTCGCCTGAAGGACGGCGACTTCGGAGCCACTGCCGACGCGCGGACGTCCACCTGCCAATCGCCGGGAAAACCCGAGCGCGCGATCACGGCGCGAGACGATGATTGTAAACGGTCTCGGTATGTCACCAATGTCGTCAAGCTGGCTGAGGAACACGTCGACATCGATATCGGGCGCAGCAAGAACCACGCCACCCAGCCGCTTCAATGCACTGGTGCGCCCCCTGAGGGCGAGATCGCGCAGGGCCTCGGTAACGACATAGGCGCCCATGGAATGACCAACCAGGATTATTCTCTTCGCATTGGTTTCGGCTGCGATCTCGATTGTTTCGGCAAGGCCCCGCCGGCCAACAAGGGCGCTGTCACGATCAAAGACGTAGAGCGGAACCGACGCGCCTGACGGCCAGGCGTAATGCAACGAGACCGACTTGACATCGAAGTCGTAGCTGATCTGGGCGTTTCGAAAGACGCTGTCGGCGAAGTTGTTGTTGTAACCGTGGACGAAGATGAAGATCTCGCGGTTTTCAGGCGCCTTCTGCGCCAGCGCCGCATTAAGCCGCCGGATGAAGTCCTCTCGCCCGGCAATTGGCTGATAGGTCCGTGCTGAAAAGTGCCTTCTCGGATCGGGGGCCCTGCCACTTTTCTCGACGCGGCCGGCAACATGGTTTTGCGGAATCCCAACGTCGATTTCTGCAAAATTCAACGTTTTCGACCGCTCAGCCGAGTATGGCAGGGAGAGATTATTGGATCGGGCGCGGTTGGTCGCGACATAGATCGGAACGATGGCTCGCGGTTCTGCGCCTGATGATGATGCGACGGGGAGGCCAAGGACCGCACGCGGTCCGCCACAACCGACGAGAGCCAACAGGATGACAACAATGACCGACAAACGGATTGAGGACACGGGCTCGACCTAATCTTCTGGCAAGCTAATCAAAAGGGTCAACAACAAAGACAAGCCGTCCGGTCGCTCCTGTGGCAACATGCATGAGCCGAAGCACGCCATTGTTCTAAGCTATCCGCAGCAGTTGCGGTAGATAAATTCCAGTCCTGCGCGAAGTATTCAATTTGCCGTCGAGCTCCGCTATCATCGGGCGGCATCCGGAAACTCTATCACTATTCAAGGGGCGAGCATGCAGGAAGCGGGCGGTGGTCGCATGATCGGTTCGATAGCAACCGGTATCTTGGTGCTTGCTTTGCTTTATGTCGCCCAATCGATCTTTGCGCCCCTGATCTTTTCGCTCTTTGTCATAGCCCTGGTCTGGCCATGCCAGGCCGCMCTGCAGCGCTGGCTTCCCAAGCTCGTCGCCCTCCTGATAACGCTTATCGTCACAATGACCGTTATCATCGCGATCGGGTCTGCGGTAGCGTGGGGGTTTGGCAAGCTCGCGCAATGGCTGTTCGTCAATGCTGACCGTTTCCAGGCAGTCTATGTCGACTGGACAAATTGGCTGGAGGAGCGGGGCCTTGCGGTCGCTGGTCCCCTGGCCGACCGTTTCGATGTTGCCTGGCTGGTTGGTTTCGTGCAGGGAATGGCCGGCCGCTTGAACAGCTTCGCCGGCTTCGCGCTGCTGGTCTTCATTTTCGTCATGCTCGGCCTCCTCGAGGTCGAAGACTTCAACAAACGCCTTGTCTCTCCCGCAGCGCAACCTCACGGAATGCGTATCCTGACTGCCAATCGCGTGATTGGTGCCAAGCTGCGTCGCTTCATGACCGTGCGGACGTTTGCCAGTATCCTGACCGGACTGGTGGTCTGGCTGTTCGCGCTGGGTGCAGGGCTTGAACTTGCCACCGCTTGGGGCGCGATCGCATTCGCACTCAACTACATCCCCTTCCTCGGAGCGTTTGTCGCAACCGCGCTCCCAACGCTGTTTGCCATTGCCCAATTCGAGAAATGGCAGTCCGTGGTCTTGATTTTCGCAAGTCTGAACGTGATCCAGTTCATCATCGGGAGCTATCTGGAGCCGCGCCTTACCGGCGCGTCGCTGGCAATATCTCCCTTCGCCGTCATTTTCGCAGTCTTCTTCTGGAGCTTCATGTGGGGCATCTCCGGTGCCTTCATCGGCGTGCCTATTCTGATCGCCTTCATCGTCTATTGCGCAGGCACGCCATCTGGGAAGTGGATCGCGACGCTGCTGTCGGGCGGTGCAAACGCCCACCCAGATCACGGCGTGATCAAACAAGATCTGTAGCACATCGAGTGCCTTCTTGAGGCTCGCTGAGGTGCAACCAAAATCGCGTTCGTCAAGCCTCAGATATGGGTTGCGTGAACCTCACCCCGCGCTTGAGCAGCTCCGATGATGTGCTTTCGGTTTTGAGCCAGCGGCAAGACAAAGCTTTCTGGCGCGTCGCAGCGACGCAGAGCGCGCCGAGGACGGAACCGGTGGCTCCCCGTCCAGTGGTTCTCTTGAGCATTGTTCGCCCTGCGCGGGTTGGCCCGCCTTTTCTGCCACCATGACAATAATCTTGTGAAAGATCCGAGACTAGGGCACAATTTATAAATGCACCTGAGGTGCGCAACTATCTCAAATCCGGCCATCTCGCGCTGGGTGACAGTTTGCGTGGGAGGGTCGCGTCGATGGGTCAGGGGTTTTTTCTTCTGTTCGCGACGGTGTGCGTGATTGCGGCCCTCATTGTGGTCGTGGCGCGCAATCCCGTTCATAGCGCATTGGCGTTGATGGCCTGCTTCCTGCAGATCTCGGCAATCTTCATCCTGCTTGACGCACCGTTGCCCGCCGTCATCCAGATATTCGTCTATGTCGGCGCGATCATGGTCCTCTTCCTGTTCGTGATCATGATGATCGATGTACGCGAAGCCGTGTTGCAGCGGTTCTTGCCGGGCCCCAACCTGCCCGCTCTTGTGCTGCTGGTCCTGCTTGGGATCGAGATGCTTGCGTTGGTGCTCTGGAGCAGCCGCTTTTCGGTTGCGTTGCCCCCCGCAATATCAAGCGGCGACACGGTCAGGCAACTTAGCACAGCACTTTTCGCCGACTACCTGCTGCCCTTTGAAACAGCCTCCGTCATCCTGCTGGCCGCCCTGATCGGCGCCATCGTGCTGGCGAGAAAGGACGAGCGATAATGGTTCCGCTCTCCTGGTTCATCCTGCTCGGAGTGGTCGTCTTCGTGATTGGGGCGGCTGGCGTCTTGCTGAGACGCAATATCCTGATCGTGCTGATGTCGCTGGAGCTGCTGCTCAACTCGGTCAACATCAACTTCATCGCATTTGGGCGCCAGCATGGCGATTTCCGCGGCCAGGTTTTCGCGATCTTCGTCATCGCGATCACCGCGGCGGAAGTTGCAGTCGCCCTTGGCATCCTGGTCGCCTTTGTGAGGAACAAATCCACTCTCAAGGTCGACGACGTGACGATGATGAAAGGATAGCGGTTTGGACCCGGTGACATCGATCCGGCCGCTGCTTGCCATCGCCATACCAGGTCTGGCGGCCCTTGCGATTCTCCTGTTGAACAACCGCGAGAAACTGCGCGACGCCGTCTCGCCGATCGCGGCGGTCGCCATGTTTGCGATTGTCGCCTCGATGGCGCCAACAGTGCTTTCCGGCGGGACTATCGACTTGCGCCTGTTCGAGGTCCTGCCGGGGATTGACTTTGCCTTCCGGGTCGACCCGCTCGGCATGGTCTTTGCCACCGTCTCATCGCTGCTATGGATCGCGGCGGCGATCTATTCCATCGGCTACATGCGACATCTGAAGGAGCACGCGCAGACCCGGTTCTTCGCCTGCTTTGCCAGCAGCCTTTCGGCCGCCGCCGGCGGCGCCTTCGCGGCCAATCTCTTCACACTGGTGATCTTTTACGAGGTGCTCAGTCTCGTTACCTACCCGCTCGTCTATCACCACGAGGACGAAGCGGCATGGACGGGCAGCCGCAAATACCTCGTCTATCTGATGGGCGCCTCGAAGAGCGCACTTCTGGCCGCTCTGGCGCTGACCTACTCGATTGCGGGATCGCTCGATTTTGTGGCGGGTGGTCTGCTGGCTGGGGTTAACGCTTCTGCAGCGCTGCTGACGGTGGTCTACTTCTGCTATCTCTTTGGCTTAGCCAAGGCTGCGGTAATGCCGATGCACGCCTGGCTGCCAGCCGCGATGGTGGCGCCGACACCTGTCAGCGCGCTCCTGCATGCCGTGGCCGTCGTCAAGATGGGCGTCTTTTGCGTATTGCGGGTGGTTTTTCATGTCTTCGGCACCGGGCTGATGGGCAGTCTGCATCTTGGCATCGCCACGGCGTATCTGGTCTCGTTCACGATCCTGATGGCGTCTGTCTACGCGCTCACGCGGGACGACCTGAAGGCGAGGCTCGCCTATTCGACGGTCAGCCAGCTCTCCTATATCGTGCTCGGCGCGGTTCTGCTGTCGCCGGTCGCCATGGTCGGCGGCATCATCCACATTGCGGCCCACGCCTTCTCCAAGATCACCCTGTTTTTCTGCGCCGGGTCGATCTATTGCGCGTCGGGGAAGCGCAACATCAGCGACATGGCCGGGATCGGCCGCCGGCTGCCCTGGACGATGGGAGCGTTCTTCGTCGGGTCGCTGAGCATGATCGGGGTGCCCCCGACCGCGGGTTTCGTCAGCAAATGGTATCTGACGCTGGGCTCTATGCAGGCGGGAGATGTTGCCTTCCTGATCGTGCTTTTGGTGAGTTCGGTTCTGAACGCCGCCTATTTCCTGCCAGTGACCTATCTCGCCTTCTTCAGGACGGAGGCGGAGGGAAGCCCGGAAACGGTCCGGGAAATTCCGATGATGACGATCCCGTTGGTCGCAACCGCGATCCTGTCTGTCTCTATGGGTGTCTTTCCCAACTATTTCCTCGCTCTGGCGGAAGGAGTTGTCCGATGATCAAGCGCGTGGTCGATTTCTTTGGCGAGGAGAGATATGCCAGCCAGCGACGCCGGCTGTTCTACCTTGCGCTTGTTCTGATCGTCATCGCGGACTTTCTGGTCCCGCGCGAACACGCAGAATACCTCTGGGACCGCCTGCCGGGCTGGTCGGCCGTCTACGGACTCGTATCCTGTGTACTGCTGATCTTCGTTTCCAAGTTCCTGGGCCATCAGGGTGGGCTCATGCGGCGCGAGGACTATTATGATTGACTTCGCCCATCCCGCCCTGCTGTTCATTCTTGGTGCCGTGCCGATCCCTTTCCTTAAGGATCCGATCCGCAGGATCTATCTGGTGCTGGTTCCGCTGCTTGCCCTGCTTGCAGTGGTCACAATGCAGCCGGGCAGCTATGGGGCGACGCAGTTCCTGGGGCAGGACATCCTGATTGCCAGGGTCGACAAGCTCAGCATCGTCTTCGCCACGGTTTTTGCGATCATGGCCCTGATCGGAACGGTCTACGCCCTGCACCTGTCTCACCCCGGCCAGCACGTCGCGGCGTTCGTCTACGTCGGCAGCTCGCTTGGCGTGGTGTTCGCCGGCGACTACCTGACCCTCTACGTGTTTTGGGAAATCATGGCGTTTGCTTCGGCCTATCTGGTCTTCGCACAGGGGGGGCAGCGAGCCATCGGTGCCGGTTTCCGGTATCTCATGGTCCATGTCACGGGGGGCGTCGTCCTGCTTGGCGGTATCATTCTCCATGGACATTCAACAGGATCGCTCCTCTTCGGGCCGATCGGGGAAATGGGCACCGGCACTTACCTGATCCTTGCAGGGTTCCTGCTCAACGCTGCCGTACCACCGCTCAACGCCTGGCTGACAGACGCCTATCCCGAGGCGACCGTGACGGGAGCGGTGTTCATGAGCGCCTTCACCACGAAGACCGCGGTCTATGTGCTGGCGCGAGCCTTTCCAGGAACCGAGCTTCTTGTCTGGCTTGGCACCGCGATGGCGCTTTACGGCGTCGTCTATGCGGTCCTCGAAAACGACTGCCGGCGCCTCCTGGCCTATCACATCGTCAGTCAAGTGGGCTACATGGTGGCCGGGATCGGGATCGGAACCGAGATGGCGGTTAACGGGGCCACAAGTCATGCCTTCGCGCACATCCTCTACAAGTCCCTACTGTTCATGGGCGCCGGGGCGGTGATCTATGTTACGGGCAGGCGCAAGCTGACCGAACTCGGCGGGCTCTACAAGAGCATGCCGGTAACCGTTGCACTCTACATGATCGGTGCTTTCGCGATCTCGGCATTTCCATTCTTCTCGGGCTTCGTGACCAAGTCGATGGTGATTGCCGCTGYGGGCGAGGATCATCGGGCGCTCGTGGTGCTGGCCCTGACCATGGCGTCCTCCGGCACTTTCCTGCATACCGGGCTCAAGCTTCCCTATTACATGTTTTTCGGTACGGACCGGAAGCTTCAGGCGCGGGAGCCGCCAACAAACATGCTGGTCGCAATGGCCATGGCGGCGGTGCTCTGCATCGCGATCGGGGTTTTTCCGCAGCCGCTCTATGCGCTCCTTCCATACCCGGTCGACTTCGAACCCTATACGGGCTCCCATGTCACCGAGAGCCTCGGCATACTGATGTTTACCGGCCTGGGTTTTATACTGTTCCTCAGGGCACTCGACCCCGAGAATACGATCAGCCTCGACACCGACTGGTTCTATCGCAAGGGCGCGCGGGCCTTCATGTGGTTTGCCGAAAAGCCGCTCGCGCGCTACGAGCAGGCGGTGAGCAACGCATCGGAGACAGCAGCGCTGCCCCTCCTCAATCGCGCGGCGCGGGCAGGACTGCGGATCGATGTCGTCGCCGTGGACGGCGTCGTGAACGGCGTCGCCCACGCGATCCTGCGCGGTGGCGGGGCGCTGCGGCGGCTCCAGACGGGCGTCGTGACCCATTACGCACTGGCGATGATTGTCGGTGTGATCGCAGCCACCGTCATTCTCGCCGTGGCGTGGCGATAGGGGGCGTTCATGGGGTTGCCGCTGCTCAGCCTCATCGTATTCACGCCCGCCATCGGGGCAGGGGTGCTGATGCTTCTGCGTAGCGAAGATGCCATCAGATGGACAGCACTGGGCGTCGCCATCCTCGATCTCGTCCTCTGCATCATCATGCTTGCGAGTTTTGACACCACGACGCACGCGATGCAGTTCACCGAAAGACACCTCTGGGTGCCCGCGCTTGGGATCAGCTATGCGCTGGGCGTGGACGGGATCAGCGCGCTTTTCGTATTTCTGAGCGCGCTCCTTGGCGCGATCTGCGTGCTCGCCTCATGGGTCGCGATTGACCGGAGGGTGAAAGCGTTCATGGTCAGCCTGCTAGCCATGCAGGCGCTGATGCTCGGAGTATTCTGCGCGCTCGACCTGTTCCTGTTCTATGTCTTTTGGGAAGCGATGCTGATCCCGATGTACCTCATCATCGGCGTCTGGGGTGGCGAGGGCCGGGTCTATGCGGCATTCAAGTTCTTCCTCTACACTTTGGCCGGCAGCGTCCTCTTCCTGATCGGCGTCATCGTGCTCTATTTCAATGGCGGCGAGACCTTCGACATCCTCGCGCTGACAGCACAGGATTTGCCGTTCCGGATCCAGTCGTGGCTGTTCTTCGCCTTCCTGGTCGCCTTTGCAGTCAAGGTACCCATGGTTCCGCTCCACACCTGGCTGCCGGACGCCCATGTCCAGGCCCCGACGGCAGGCAGCATCATCCTTGCCGGCGTGCTCCTGAAGATGGGCGCCTACGGTTTCCTCAGGTTCTCTCTGCCGATGCTACCGGAAGCGTCGGCCTATTATTCCACGCTGATGCTGGCGCTTTCGGCCCTTGCGATCGTCTACGGCGGGCTGCTTGCGCTGGCGCAGGATGATCTCAAGAAACTGGTCGCCTATTCAAGCATCAGTCACATGGGCTTCGTGACAATGGGGATCTTTACGCTGAATCTGCGCGGGCTCGAGGGCGCCATCCTCCAGATGTTCAATCACGGCGTAACGACGGGCGCGCTGTTCCTGTTCGTCGGCCTGATCTACGAGCGGACGCATACCCGCAGCATCGCGGATTATGGCGGGTTGATGAAGGCAGCGCCTGTCTATACCGCGTTTTTCCTGCTGTTCACGCTGTCGTCGATGGCGCTCCCGGGAACGAATTCCTTCGTGGGCGAACTGCTCGTGCTGTCAGGTGGCTTTGCGGCCAACCTAGTTGTCGGTGCGGCAGCCGTCTTTGGCGCCTTGCTGGGCGCGGCCTACTTGCTCGGCATGTATGGGAAAGTTGCGCTCGGTCCGGCAAAGGTCAGTGCGAAGTTCAAGATACGCGATGTCAACGCCCGCGAGATGGCGGCGATCCTGCCGCTGGCGCTCTTCGTGCTCTGGGTCGGCTTTTATCCAAAGCCCTTTCTCGGCATCATCGACGCCTCGGTGAAGCAGCTCATGCTACATGTGCACGGTGAGGGGAGTGTCCAATGACTGCTGCCGCGCTCTTGCAGTCGATTGTAGCAAGCCTGCCCGAAATCGTGGTCGTCACCGGGGCCTGCATCCTCCTCATCCTCGGACAGCTTGTCCGGAAAGGGCAGGAGCAATTCCTTCTTTCGGCATCGGTCGCGGTGGTCCTGACAGCCGTTGTCCTGACGATCATGCTCGCCGGCGAGGTGCGCCCCGCTTACACGGGAATGTTCATCGCCGACCGTTTTTCGGTCTTTTTCAAGATGGTCTTTTATCTGGCCACCGTTCTGACACTCCTCCTTTCCAGAAAATATGCGGAGATCGAAGGCATCGGGAACAGCGAATATCATGTCCTGTTGCTCCTTGCGCTTTCAGGAATGATGATCATGGCCTCGGCGATCGATCTCCTGTCAATCTATGTTGGGCTCGAACTGATGGCGCTTTGCACCTATGTTCTGACCGGCTTCCTGCGCAAGGAACGGCGGTCGAATGAAGCAGCGCTGAAATATGTGATCCTTGGCTCGGCCTCGACCGGGATTTTCCTTTATGGCGTCTCGCTGGTCTACGGGCTGACCGGCACGACGCAACTGGATGGGGTCGCTGCGGCTGTGACCGGTGCCCGGCCTGATCCCGGATTGTTGCTTGCTGTCGTCTTCATTGTCGCGGGGCTGGTCTTCAAGGTCGGCGCGGTTCCGTTCCACATGTGGTTGCCGGACGCCTATGAAGGAGCGCCGACAACCATCACCGCCTTCATGTCTGTCGGACCAAAAGCGGCGGGTTTTGCAGTGATCCTGCGCGTATTTCTCAACCCGCTGGTCGCAGCCTCAAATGCCTGGATCATCGTCGCTGTCATCGCCGTCGCGACGATGGCGCTCGGCAGTTTCTCAGCGCTGGTGCAGGACAATTTCAAGCGCCTGCTCGCCTATTCCAGCATTGCCCATGCCGGCTTCGCCCTATTCGGCGTGGTAGCCGGCGGCGCAGATGGGATCGCCAGCGTGATGCTCTACCTGCTGATCTACTCGTTCATGAATCTCGGCATTTTCGGCACCATCATCATGATGCGCAACGGCAATTTCTCGGGCGAGACTATCGATGACTATGCTGGTCTTTCCAAGTCGCATCCCGGGCTGGCGCTTTTGATGCTACTCTATCTGTTCTCACTGGCAGGCATTCCACCGACGGCCGGATTCTTCGCCAAGTTCTACGTGCTTGTCGCGCTGGTCGAGCAAGGGTTCGTCATACTGGCGGTGACCGCAGTACTGCTCAGTGTTGTGGCGGCCTATTTCTATATCCGCATCGCCATGCTGATCTACATGCGCGAACCCAAAAGGGTGTTCGCCCCCGCACTGTCTCCCTTGTTGCGCGTCACGCTTGCCTTTACCGCCGCCGGCACCATAGGAATTGGCCTGTTTCCGGCATGGTTTCTGAGGCTTGCCCAGCATTCGGTATTTGGCGGCTGATCTATTGAATTTGCAATGATCCACCCGACGGAATACACTGACAATCCTAGAAAGGATTGCCAAAGTCGCTCCCTTTGCGACCGCACCTCCGGTTCCGAACTGGCGCCGGCGGCGGCCTGAAAAGAACCTCGGTGGGCGACCGCAGCAATGCGATATGGCTATGACTGCAATGGAATTCCTGCCAGTCCTCGTCATGGTCGCCGGAGTTGCTCTGGTGACGGGAGCAACGCTTTTTGTCTCGTCACTGCTGCGGCCATCCAATCCCTATCCTGCAAAGAACGTGGCCTATGAATGCGGCATGGACCCGGCCGGCGAGGCCGCCGGCGGCCGGTTCAGGGTGCAGTTCTTCATGCTGGCGATCCTGCTGGTGGTCTTCGACGTCGAGACGATGTTTCTCTTTCCCTGGGCCGTCGTCCTGAAGGACATCGGTCTGGTCGGCTATGTCGAGATGTTCGTCTTCATGTTGCTGCTGATCGTGGGTTTCGCCTACGCCTGGCTGAAGGGAGCGCTGGAATGGGAGGCGTAGGCGATGCGATCCGCGACAGCGTGCTGTTCACGACTGCCGACAGCATCATCGGCTGGAGCCGACGCTCGGCGCTGTGGCCAGAGACCTTCGGCATTGCCTGCTGCGCCATAGAGATGATCTCGGCAGGATGCGCGCGTTACGACCTCGACCGGTTCGGCGTGGTGTTCCGGCCTTCGCCGCGCCAATCCGACGTGATGATCATCGCCGGTACCGTGACCCGGAAATTCGCTCCCGTCGTGCGCCGGCTTTATGACCAGATGCCGGAGCCGCGCTGGGTGATCGCGATGGGCACCTGCGCGATCTCGGGCGGGGTCTACAATACCTATGCGGTGGTGCAGGGATCGGAAACCTTCGTGCCGGTGGACGTGCATGTCCCCGGCTGCCCGCCTCGGCCCGAGGCGCTGATGCACGGTTTCCTGCTGCTTCAGGAGAAGATCAAGAAATCCCGCGCGCTGGCCGGGACGCCTCTCGATCGGATTGCAGCCTCATGAGCGTCAAGTCGTCTTTCAATCCCGCTCTGGTCATCGAACATTTCAACGCCGCAATCGAGGACCTCGGCGCCAGGCACGGCGTTCATGCCTTTGCCGTTCCACCGGAAATGATCGTTGAGTTCTGCCGATTTCTGAAACAGCACGCGGCGCTGCAGTTCAATTTCCTGTCCGATATCTGTGGCGTCGATCATTACCCCGAGCTGCCACGCTATGAGGCCGTGTACCACCTCTATTCGCTGGAGAACAAATGGCGCGTGCGCATCAAGTGCCGCCTTAGTGATCCGCCAAGCGTCCCGTCGGTGACGGGCATCTGGCGGACGGCCAATTGGCATGAGCGCGAAGCCTGGGACATGTACGGCATCAAGTTCGAGGGCCATCCCGATCTGCGCCGGATCTACATGTGGGAAGGCTTCGAGGGCTTTCCCCAGCGCAAGGATTTCCCCTTGAGGGGCTACAAGGACAAACTGAATCCCTTCGGTGCCGAAGGTCCGCCGCCGACGCAACCGGACATTGCCACCAGGGACATCCCACAAGGAGGCCGTTCTACGCCGGGAGGTTGAGATGACCGAAGTCACCGAGCTCAGCAGGCCGCAAGGCGAAGCGCTCCACACCAAGGAAGTGCTTCTCAATCTCGGCCCGCAGCACCCCAGCACGCACGGGGTGCTCCGGCTCGTTCTCGAACTGGACGGCGAGTATGTCGAGCGCGTGGATCCGCATATCGGCTACCTCCATCGCGGCACGGAAAAGCTCGCCGAGAGCTTCACCTACACCCAGATTTTTCCGCTGACGGACCGGCTCGATTATCTCTGTCCGCCGTCGAACAACCTGGCCTTCGCGCTGGCGGTGGAGAAGCTTCTCGGCATCGAAGCGCCGATCCGCGCTCAGTATATCCGCGTGATGATGGCCGAACTGGCAAGGATTTCCGGTCATCTCCTGATCACGGGTGCGCTGCCAATGGACCTCGGTGCAATGACTGCGCTGCTCTACGTCATGCGTGAGCGCGAAATGATCATGGACTTGTTGGAGATGATTACCGGCGCGCGCATGCACACGTCCTTTTGCAGGGTTGGCGGAGTGCGCGAGGATCTGCCCGACGGCTTCCTGCCCAAGATCAGGGAGTTCTGCGACATCTTCCCGAACCGGATCCGCGACTATGAGCGATTGCTCGAAGATAACAGGGTCTTCCTCAAACGCACGAAGGGGATCGGCGTGATCTCAGGCGAAGATGCGGTCGATCTCGGTCTGAGTGGCCCGAACCTGCGGGCCTCAGGTGTCGACTGGGATATCCGCCGCGACGAGCCCTACGAGATTTATGAAAGGCTCGCCTTCAACGTCATCACCCGCAACGAGGGCGATTGCTATGCGCGCTGGCGGTGCCGCGTTGACGAGATGCGCGAAAGCATCGCGATCATCGAACAATGCCTCGAGCAGATGCCGGACGGGCCATTCCAGATCGACATGCCGACGATCGCGTTCCCCGTGGACAAGGAACGCGTGCATTGTTCGATGGAGGCCCTGATCCAGCATTTCGACCTGTCGGCCTACGGCTTTGACGTACCCAAGGGCGAGGTCTATTCGGCGATCGAGGCGCCAAAGGGTGAATTGGGCTTCTACATTATCAGCGATGGGTCGCCGAGACCGTTCCGCATGAAAGTCCGCGCCCCGTCCTTCGTCAATCTGCAGGGGCTCTTCGGGGTGACCAACGCACACTACCTGGCCGACATGATAGCCGTGCTGGGTAGCCTCGACCCGGTGATGGCGGAGGTAGACAAGTAGCTGGAGATCTGGATGCAATGAGCATGCGCGAAAAAATAGAAGCAGCGGCAGCGCGGTATCCGAACCAGCGCTCAGCGATCATGCCCGCGCTTCTGATCGCGCAGAAAGAACATGGTTATCTGCCGGGCCCCGTGCTCGAGGAGGTCGCCGACATCCTCGGCGTCGAGCGGATCTGGGTTTACGAGCTGGCGACCTTTTACACGCTCTTCCATACCGAACCGATTGGCCTGTTCCACCTGCAGCTCTGTGACAATGTTTCCTGCATGCTGTGCGGCTCGGAGAACCTGCTGAAACATCTCGAAACGGTGCTGCAGATCAGGAAGGGAGAGACGACCCCGGACGGGCTGTTCACGCTTTCGACCGTTGAATGCCTCGGGGCCTGCGAGATGGCACCAGTGATGCAGGTTGGCGACGACTACCATGGCAAGCTGGATGACGCGCGGGTGGATCAACTGCTCGACAGTCTTCGGGCAGGAGTGTCGCGAGCGGCAGGCATTGAGCCCGCTTCGGCGCGGCCGCCGGGAGAGTAAAGCCATGTTCGAGCCGGTTCTCCTCAAGAACATGAATGTCCAGGATGGTCATTTGTTGTCGACCTATGAAGCCGGCGGCGGCTACCAGGCGCTGAGGAAGGCGCTGCGCGAGCACACACCCGACGAGGTCATCGACCTCGTCAAGGAGGCAAACCTGCGAGGTCGCGGCGGTGCCGGTTTCCCGACGGGGATGAAATGGAGCTTCGTCCCGAAGCAAACAGGCAAGCCGAAATATCTCTGCTGCAACGCCGACGAGGGCGAGCCCGGCACCTTCAAGGACCGCATCATCATGGAGCGCGACCCACACCAGCTCGTGGAGGGGTTGGCGGTGAGCGCATACGCAATTGGCGCCAAGACCGCTTATGTCTATGTTCGCGGAGAGTATGTGACAGCGATCCGTCGCCTGGAGCAGGCGATCGCCGAGGCCCACGATAAAGGCTACCTCGGGCGGAAAATCCTGGGCACCGATTTTGATTTCACCGTGCATATCCATTGCGGTGCTGGCGCCTATATTTGCGGCGAGGAGACCGCGATGCTCGACTCGCTCGAGGGTAAACGCGCCCAGCCTCGCCTGAAACCGCCGTTTCCGGCAGTCGAGGGGCTATATGCCAGCCCCACGGTGATCAACAATGTCGAGACGCTTGCCTGCGTGCCGCATATCGTGGTGCGTGGCTCGAGGTGGTTTCGGGAGATCGGACCGGACAAGAGCCCCGGCCCGAAGCTCTATTGCGTCAGCGGACAGGTGTTGAAACCCGGTCTCTATGAGTTGCCGATGGGCATACCGCTGCGGGAACTCGTCGAGAGCCACGCCGGCGGCCCGTTGCCGGGACGCAGGATCAAGGCGGTGATCCCGGGCGGGGTCTCGGCGCCCGTCATACCGGAGAGCGGGCTTGATGTGGGGATGGATTTTGACTCGCTTGCTGCCGCCGGCTCGATGCTCGGCTCGGCCGGAGTGATCGTGATCGATGATGCGACCTGCATGGTCAAGGTCGCCACACGGATCGTCGAGTTCTTCCATCACGAATCCTGCGGCAAATGCACCCCATGCCGTGAAGGGCTGGACTGGGCGGTGAAAGTACTGCGCCGGGTCGAGGCGGGCCAGGGTGAGCCCGGTGATCTGGAGCAGCTGGACGCCCTGTGCAAAGGGATTTTCGGAAATACGTTCTGCGCGCTGGGTGACGGCGCGGCGATGGGACTGCGGGCTGCGCTCAAGCATTTCCGCGACGAGTTCGACGTCCATATCAAGGAGCACAGGTGCCCGTACCACTAGGGTGCATCGGGAGAAGACCGCGAGGAAGCCATGGTTCGCGTCACGATCAATGACCAGACACTGGAGGTGGAGGCCGGGTCTACGGTGCTGCAGGCGGCTCAGCGTCTGGGTATCGACATCCCGACTTTCTGCTATATGAAGCGGCTGCCGCCGCTGGCCTCGTGCCGGATGTGCCTGATCGAAATCGAAGGACAGCGCAAGCTGCAGCCGTCCTGCGCCACCGCGGTCACAGACGGCATGGTCGTGCGAACGAACACGCCGCTGATTGACGAAACACGTTCGTCCATGCTCGACATGCTGCTCGCCAATCACCCCCTCGACTGCCCCATCTGCGACAAGGGCGGCGAGTGTGAACTGCAGAACCAGGTGATGGCCTATGGGCCACGCGAAAGCCGTTTCCGCGATGCCAAACGCGTGTTCCATTCCGAAGATATCCGTCTGAGCCCCGTCGTCATCATGAATGTCAATCGCTGTATCCAGTGCCAGCGGTGCGTGCGGATGTGCGAGGAGGTGGTCGGCGCGGTCGCCTTGGGCACGGTCGAGAAAGGCATGGATACTGCGGTAACCGGGTTTGAGGGCAGTCTCGCGAGCTGCGACCAATGCGGCAATTGCATCGAAGTCTGCCCGGTCGGTGCGCTGATGAGCTTCCCCTATCGCTACAAGGCGCGGCCTTGGGATCTGACTGAGACCGACACCATCTGCCCGCATTGCGGTACCGGCTGCCAGCTGACAGTTGGAACGCGCAAGGGCGAGTTCATGCGCGTGCGCTCGAAATGGGACCAGGGGGTCAACCGCGAAACGCTCTGCGTGCGCGGGCGCTTTGGCCTCGATTTCGTCACAAGCCCGGAGAGGATCAGGCGACCGATGGTCCGCCGTGATGGCGCCCTTGTCGCCGTTTCCTGGGAAGAGGCCGGGGACCACCTGAAACGGCGCCTTTCGGCGGTGCAAGGAAAGGCCGCAGGCGGGCTTGCCTCGCCACGCCTTCCCAACGAGACGCTTTATCAATTCCAGAAAATGATGCGCACGGTCTTTCGGACCAACAACATGGACTGCTCCTCGCGCTGGTCGACACCCTACGATCCGCTCGCTGCGTTGGTCACCGGCCACTACAGCCGCGCGCCGCTGGCGGACGTGATCGGCAACGATTGCGTGCTTGTCATCGGTGGCAACCCGACCGAGGAAAACCCGGTCACCGAATACCTCCTGCGGGACGCTGCGCGGCGGCGACAGACCGGATTGTTCATGCTTTCGGCCCGGCCATCCCGTCTGGACGCCGATGCCAGGGCGGTCGTTCGTGTGTCACCGGGCGGTGAGGGGCCAGGTCTCGCTGGGGTGGTGGCTGGGCTCATGGCAGCGGCTGATCCGAACCTTTTGGGCGCCGTTCCCGCGAACCTCGGCGGATCGCCGGCGGCCATTGGCGATGAGGCATCTCGTCTGGTGCGGGCATTACTCGACGCGCAGAGCGTCACACTGCTTGTCAGCGCCGAGCTCCTGAGGTCGTCGACAGCACGTGACACACTGCAGCAACTCTCAAACCTTATGCAGCTTGTCCGCCTGCTTGGCAAAAGACTGGCGATGCAGTTTTTCTTCGACCGCGCCAACCAGCTTGGAGCCTGGGATATGGGTGTGCTGCCGGCAACTCTGCCGGGGCTGCGCCCGGTCGCTGACGATCAGACACACGCAACACTCGAACGGAGCTGGGGCACGGAGATCCCGTCCGAGCCCGGCGCGGATTTCGACGGGATGCTGGGCCTCTGCGACAAGGGGCAGATGGGCGCGCTCTATATTGCCGGAAGCGACCCGCTTGGGTCCTATCCCGACCGTGCCTACGTGAAGCAGGCACTTCGTGCCGCCGAGCTCCTGATCGTGCAGGATGCGTTTCTCACCGAGACTGTCGGCATGGCCGAGGTGGTGCTGCCGGCCGCGAGTTACGGCGAGGAGACCGGGACCTTCACCAACAATGAGGGCCGGCTCCAGAAAGTCTGCAAGTTCCATGAACCCGTCGGCGAGGCACGCGGCAATCTGGCGATCTTCGACTTCGTCGCGGCACTTCGTGGCCACTCACTGCGACCATCTCTTCAACGCGAGATTTTCGACGAGATTGCCAGGCTGGTTCCTGCTTACGAGGGCTTGAACTGGGACAGCCTTGGCGCAGACGGAGCGTTCACCAAAGGGGGACTTGCGCCACCGGCTGGCGGGTTCTTCGCCCCGGCGCCTGCTTCCGCTCCATCCGACCGTCTCATGCTGGTCACGGGCAACTGCCTGTTCCACAATGGATATCTTTCCGAACGATCGGAAATCCTGAATACGGTCGCAGATGACCCCTATGTCGAGATGGGCGCACAGGATGCCGAGGAGTTGGACCTTTCCGATGGCGATCAGCTTGTCGTGCGCTCAGCAAAGGGCGAGCTGACTGCAAAGCTCAAGGTCAACAGGCGCTTCCCAAAGAACCTTGTATTCGTTCCTGAAAACTACAGCGCGTTGCGCCTCAACAGCCTGATGCAGCGGGGCGAATATCCGTGTCCGGTGGAGGTTCGAAAAGCGCGGGTGGCCAATGGAACCGCAGCCGCGGTCGTCCTCGCACCTGACCCCGAAGACAACGCCCAGGCCAGCACCGGTGGCCCCTCTGACCCTGGCGTGCCTTGTCAATGATAGCTGACCCCGCAGATGTAATCCTGCAGATCCTGCTCCGTGCGCATCGCTTCCTCGAGCCTGTACTTGACCACGTCGCCGATGCTGACGATGCCGGCGATGTTGTCGCCTTCCATGACGAGAACGTGGCGCGTACGCCGCTCGGTCATGATCGCCATCACGAGAGGCAGTAAATCGTCTGTGGAGCAGGTCGCCACATGGTGGCTCATGATCTCGCTGACACGCATTGCGGGTGCTTGGGTGCCATATTTGGCGACGGCATTGCAGCAGTCCCGCTCCGACACGCTTCCCAGGCATTCCCCCGGGTAACGGGCGACGATAACGAAGCCGATGTTGTTTTCTCGAAACAACCTCAGGACCTCCACCATCGTGTGGTTGGGTGTAACCGAGACGATCTCGGGAGACTTGCTGTTCAAGATCTGGCGCACATGCATGTGGGCCTCCTCTCTGCGCGCTTTGCCTTGACGGCTGGCGCATTTTCACCTTCGTCGGATATTACGCCACCAATTGTACCCCTGCCGCCCGCCGGTCTCGACCAGGACCTTCGGTTCGACACTGAGGCGCGCAGCCACCACGCTGCCGCCAGTCGCTGCCTTGCCCGGCTTGGCAAGCAGATCGTCACGCCCGATCACCAGCTCGCGCGAAGAGAAGCTGGAGAATTCGTATTCCTGGCCAAGCGCGATCGCGTCGGCTGGGCAGGCATCCTCGCACAGGCCGCAGAAGAGGCACCGTGCCGTATCGATCTCGAATTTTGCCGGGTGACGCTTGCCCTTCTCATCCTCGTAGGGGACGACTTCGATGCAGTCGCATGGACAAATGCGCGCGCAGAGTTCGCAGGCCACGCACTTGATCTCACCCTCTTCGTCACGCTTCAGGAAGTGATGCCCACGGTAGCGTGAATAGGGGAGCCATTTCTCCTTGTCCGGGTACTGCATGGTTACCGGTTTGGAAAACATGTAACCGAAGGTCAGAGCCAAAGCCTTCCCCAGGTCGGCGAAGAACGCCCAGCCGATCCATGCGCCAATTCTGTCCTGCGCGTGCGACATCGCTGCCTCACTACCGAGCCCGCTCTGGACCCTAAAGGAAGACAAGACCAGTGATAATTATGTTCGCCATCGAGAGAGGAAGCAAGACTTTCCATCCGATCGCCATCAGCTGGTCGTAGCGGTAGCGTGGGAAGGTGAAACGGAACCAGATGAACATGTAGACGAAGAATGCGACCTTGAGCGCGAACCACAGGAGCGGTGGCAAGGGGATGAGCGCGCCGTTCCAGCCGCCGAAGAAGAGGATCACCGCGAGGACCGACACCAAAAGGACGATGGCATATTCGCTCACCATGAACAACGCAAAGCGGATACCGCTGTATTCGGTATGGAACCCGGCACCGAGATCGCCTTCCGCTTCCGCCAGGTCGAAAGGAATGCGCTGGGCCTCGGCCAGGCCGGCGACAAAAAACACGAAGAAACCGATCGGCTGGTAAACGATGTTCCACACATCGGCCTGCGCACGCACGATTTCCAACAGGCTCATGGATTGCGCCAGCATGACCACGCCGATCACCGCGAACCCCATCGGGATCTCGTAGCTGATCATCTGCGCGCAAGTCCTGAGGCTGCCGAGGACGGCGTATTTGCTGTTGGCGGCCCAGCCACCGAAGATAACGCCATAGACCTCGATCCCGAGCACCGCGAAGACGAAGAGAAGCGCCACATTCATGTTGGAGACATAGAGGGAAATCTCGTTGCCGAGAACCGAGACGGATTCGCCGAAGGGGATCGCGACGAAGACGACAAAGGGCGGAGCGAGCGCCAGGATGGGAGCCATTTTGAATAGCAAGCGATCGGCCTCGGCGGGAATGTGGTCCTCCTTGGTCAGAAGCTTGATTCCGTCCGCCATAGGCTGCAGCAGCCCATGCCACCCAACCCGCATCGGCCCCATCCGCTGTTGCATGTGTCCGGCGATCTTGCGTTCCAGCCAGGTGAGAGGCAGAGGCAGCAGCAGCAGCATCGCAATCAGCAACGCGACCTTGAAGACGATCAATCCGGTGGCGAGTATGAGTTCCATGGACCGCGGCTGCTTGTTCACGGGTTGAAACACATGGCCGGTTTCTATCTCCGGCTATTCATTGCGTATCTTGCACCTGTCAGGTCGCAGATACAACTGCGACGCAGTCCAATGCGGTTGCGCCCATGATCTTGTCGTTGCCTGACAGCTGCTGTCGCAGGCATTCGATGCTTCGGCGACAGCCGTCGGGGACCCGCGCTTTCGCTTGAAGTTCGTCGATGCTTTCAAACGTCCAGGATCGCTTTGATGACGCCCGCCTCCGGACGGGCCCATTCCACCAGCAGCGCCGCGCCATCTTCCAGGCGTCCCCGATGCGTATTGAGAGCACGGGTCGGCACCTTGCCGGCCTCGATCTGGCGCACGACCTCGGCAAAGTCGTCCGGCTGGGCATTGCGGCTGGCCAGAAGCGTCGCCTCACGCTTGTGGAATTCCGGGTCGGAGAAGGTGATGTCTTGCCGTACGACGGAGAGCAGCACATAGCGCGCACCGTGGGCAAGGAAGCCGAAACCCCGCTCGATGGGGCCGGCACTCCCGGTCGCGTCGACCACAACATCGAAACCGTCGCCGCCGGTCAGGCGCTTCGCTTCCGCCTCGGCGGAGGCATCGGCGAGCATTGCAGCGTCAGCGCCGAGCCGGTCTGTGGCAAAGGCGAGCCGATCGGCGCGCGTGTCCATGACAGTCACATGCGCTCCGCGCGTCTTGGCGAAAATGATTGCCGACATGCCGATCGGACCGGATCCGGTAACGAGCACGCGGTCAGCGGCGTTGATCGCGCCGCGCTTGACGCCGTGCGCGCCAATCGCCAGGAATTCGATCATCGCCGCATCTTCAAGCGCGATACCGCCCGTCGGCACCACGTTGGCCTCGGGCACCGAAACATATTCGGCCATGCCGCCGTCGCAGTGCACGCCCAGCACGCGGATCGACTGGCAGGCATTCGTCAGCCCCTTCCGGCAGGCATGACATGTACCGCAGGAGAGATAGGGCACGATATAGACGTGTTCGCCCGTCTTGAGACGGCTGCCCTCAGGGGCTTCCTCGACCGTACCGGAAAGTTCGTGGCCCATGACGCGCGGGTATTCGAGAAAGGGGTGCTTGCCGGCGAAGATGTGAAAATCGGTCCCGCAGATGCCGACATGGCGGATGCGCACGAGAACCTCGCCAGCGCCGCGTGCCGGTGCCGGACGGGAGACAAGCGAAAGACGGCCGGGTTCTTCGCAGAGAAGCGCTTTCATGAAGTTCATCCTGATTGTCTGAAGGTTTGGACGGCGCCACAGAGCCGCCGGGCATATCGACAAGGTCCTTCCGCCTCGTCATCGGGCGGCAGCCCGACCGGACGAGGGAGGCGCATGGGCGACCGTGGGTCGGCCGCCCCGCTATTCGCTTACGGTTTCGGCATTTCCGCCGGCAGGTCGACGTTGTTGTACTTCTTGTAGATCTCGTTCAGCTTTCCGTTGGCGAGATCGGTCTTGACCCAGTCGTTGACTGCCGCCTTCAGCGCATCGTCGCCCTTGCGTAGGCCAACGGCGTAGGGATTGACCTTGAGCACGAACTTGACCTCGAGTGGGTCGTTCGTCCGGCGCTCGTTGACGGCATTCATGATCTGCGGAGCGGAGATCATGATATTGTTCTGGTCGGAGACGAGTGCGGTGACGAGGGTCGCGTCGTCGTCATAACGCACGATGTTGGCTCCCGTCGCCTGGCTTGTGGCTTCCTTGTCGTTGGTCGTACCGCGGGTTGTCGCGACATCCTTGCCCACCAGTTCTTCCAAACCCTTGATCTCAAGACCCTTCGGAGCGGCTGCGATGACCTGGATGACGCCGTGCGGATCGGCGAAATCGATCACCTTCTTGCGTTCCTCGCTGATGGAGAGCGAAGCGACGACCACGTCGGCCTTGTTTGTGAGCAGGAAGGGAATGCGGTTCGGGCTGGTCACCTCGATGATTTCGAGCTTCACGCCGAGGTGATCGGCGAGCAGCTTTGCGCTTTCCACCTCGGAGCCCGTCGGCTGCATGTTGGCATCCTGCATGCCGAAGGGCGGTGAGCCGAGGTCGATGGCCGCGCGCAACGTGCCGCGTGCCTTGATGTCGTCAAGCGTGCCGGCGGTGGCTATTGCCGGGACGGCACCAAAGAGAGCGAGCGCCAAGGCGCTGGTCATCAGGGTTCTGCGTTTCATCATTTAATCTCCTCCTTGAGACATTTCGATCGAATTAGAGGCCGTTGCTCAGGAACTCGCTTAGTTCCTTCGTCTGCGGATTATCCAGCATCGCGCCGGGGCCTGTTTCCCAGACCTTGCCCTGGTGCATGAAGATCACCTTGCTCGCCACCTTGCGGGCGAAGGCCATTTCGTGGGTGACGAGGATCATGCTCATGCCCGCGCGGGCGAGATCCTCCATGACGCGAAGAACCTCGCCGGTGAGCTGCGGGTCGAGTGCCGAGGTCACCTCATCGAAGAGCATCAGCTTCGGTTGCATGGCGAGCGAACGGGCGATGGCGACGCGCTGCTGCTGGCCGCCGGAAAGTTGCTCGGGGTAATTGTCGGCCTTCTCCTGGAGGCCGACCTTCGCCAGCACCTGCTCGGCAAGCGCGCGCGCTTCAGCCTTGCCCATGTTCTTCACGCAGGAGGGCGCGAGCATGATGTTTTGTGCCACCGTCAGATGCGGGAAGAGGTTATAGCTCTGAAAAACGATGCCGACATCGCGACGCAGCGCCCGCCGGTCGAGTGCAGCGTCGTGGACCTTGTGGCCGCAAACGAGGATCTCGCCGCTGTCGATGGTCTCGAGTGCGTTGATACAGCGTAGCGCAGTCGATTTGCCTGAGCCCGAAGCACCGATCACCGCGATCACTTCGCTGGCGCAGATATCGAAACTGACCCCCTTCAGGACCTTCACGGCCCCGAAGCTTTTGTGCACGTTGCTGAGGCTAACGACGGCCGACATTGAGTTTCCTTTCAAGGCTGCGGCTCCAGGCCGAGAGCGGATAGCAGATGGCGAAGTAGAAGGCGGCGACGACGATGAACACCGTGAAAGGCTCAAAGATCGTGTTGTTGACAAGCTTGCCGGCCTGGGCGAGCTCGACGAAGCCGACAACCGAGGCCAGCGAGGTGTTCTTGACGATCTGCACGAGGAAGCCGACGGTCGGCGCCGTGGCGATGCGCATGGCCTGCGGGAGGATCACCCGGGTCATGCGTTGCCAACGGCTGAGCGCCAGGCATTCGGCCGCCTCCCATTGGGTCTTCGGCACGGATTCCAGGCAGCCGCGCCAGATTTCCGCAAGGAAGGCAGACGAGTAGATGACAAGGCCAAGGCCGGCGGCGACAATGGCCGGCAGGCTATCGAGGCCGATGACGGCAAGGCCGAAATAGAAGAGGAAGAGCGTGACGAGCAGCGGTGTGCCCTGCACGATCTGGATATAGCCGCTGGCAAGTCGCCGCAGCAGCGGGCTTGGCGAAATCCGGGCGAGCGCCATGGAAAAGCCCAGGACGGAACCCCCGATGAAGCCGATTGCTGAAAGACCGATGGTCCAGAGCGCCCCAACGGCGATGAATTCGATGTGGACGGGCGTGAGCGACATGTCCTGTTCCTTCCTCAGATGGCCGTGCCCAGCTTGCGCCGACGGGGGAAAATAACGAGGCCGAACAGGATGAAGGCTACCCGCACCACGAAGGACAAGGCGATGTATAGAGCCCCCGTGACGATATAGGTCTCGAAGGAGCGGAACGTGTCCGACTGGATGCGGTTTGCCACAGCCGTCAGTTCCTCGGCGGAAATTTGCGATGTGATCGACGAGGCGAGCATCAGCAGTACGTACTGGCTGGTCAGTGCCGGATAGACACGCTCGATCGCAGGACGCACGATGACGTGCCAATAGGTCTGGGTGCGCGTCAGCCCAAGACATTCGGCGGCTTCCAACTGGGACTTGTGAATGGATTCGAGGCCCGCCCGGACGATCTCGCAGGTATAGGCACCAACATTGACCACAAGGGCTGCGACGGCTGCCGTGTTCGCCGATACCTTCAAGCCCATCGAGGCGAAACCAAAATAGACCAGGAAGATCTGCACCAGCAGCGGTGTGTTGCGTATCGTCTCGACGTAGACCGCTGCCAGAAATTTCAGCCAGGAAGGACCGTCCGCCCGCGCGATGGCGCAGAGCGTGCCGACAACGAAACCCAGGACTGTTGCGAGCGCAGAAAGCTTCAGCGTAAGCCAGACCCCCTGCAGGAACACCGGCCAGTACGGCAGGAGGGCGGAAAAGTCGAATGTATAGCTCATGCCGTCGCCTTCTGCCGGGAAACGATCGAGGAAAGAACCGGCGCTGGCGTACCGGCCCAATCGAGGAAGGCCGCGATACGCCGTTCGACCTTCAGCGCGTGATTGCCAGCGATGTCGGCGATGCGGTGGTCGAGATAGGGATTGCGGAAGCGGTCCATGGTGGTGGCGACATAGGCGCGCGCCGCATCCTCCATCCCGCGTGCGGAGAAACCGGGCAGGACCTCGTCGCGATAGATCGCGTCGAGGCGGGTGCTGACGGCAGGCTCTGCCAGGATGGCACGAACGGTCTCATGCTCCGGCCGGCCGTCGCGCTGCCAGATATCGGCAAGGACGCTGTGGCCGAGATTGAGAATATGCAGCTTGAGCCGCTCGTAGGGTTCGAGGTCGTCCGTCAGCACGATGGACGGATGCGTGCAGGGAAGGCTGAGGCCCGGCGCCCGCTCGATCGCCCAGAGCGCGTAAGGCTCCGCCACCGCGCCCGCTGGCTGCAGCGGCTCGGAGACGATGCGATCGACGAGCGTGTTGGCGAAAAGCACCTCCTCGTCGAGGTACCTCAGGAAATCCGCAGGGGCGCTGGCCGTCGCCGCAAGGTCGCGGACAATGGCCCTTAGCGCCGGTCCGTTGCGGTTGACGAGTTCGCAGGGCAGCACCGTCAGCGGACGCCCGCCACGCTGCCAGCGGGCATGGAGGAGCTGAAGGAGCTTGCCGGGAAACGAGACAAGCGGCGTGTCAGCAAAAAGGCCGGTGGACGCCTCGCCGGGTGTGACCGCATAGCCTGAGTCACCGGTGTTGGAGACCACAAAATCGGCTTCGTGAGCGAAGAGATCGACGATTTCGGCCCAGTCGCCAGCGGTCGAAAGGCCGCGCGATACGCTTTTGACCGCCACGCGACGCTCGGTGGGCATGCCGTTTTCAAGGCCGCGAAGAACGACAGGAAAGCCCGCCGGATCGGAAAAGGCCGCAAGCCGACCGGCCCGCTCGGCAGAGCCCGAGGTCTGCACGATGACGACCGAGGGCACGTCCTGACCCGCTTCCCGTGCCTCGTGCAGGAACAGATCCACATGCGCCTGAAGGAAGCGGCTCGTGCCGAATTGAAGGATGAGCCCCGTCATAGGCCGAACACCGGGAGGCGGCCGGTGCCCAGAAGAGGACAGCAACAGAAAAGGGTGTGAGGATGCGCTTCGCATCCATTGTCCGCGTGCATGAACTCCTCCTTCCACACAGCTGGTCTGTTTTTTTTCTATAAAAGACATTATTTGGACGGGCAATCTGTTTTTTTTATAAAAAAATCATTGTAAAAGACAAAGCGTCGGGGGGCGGCATGAAGACGAACACACTTTACAAACGGACGCTCAATCAATGTCTTGACGTACTCGCACGCAAGTCGCCGGGATCAAAGCTTGCGTCCGAGCCGGTCCTGGCGGCCGAACTTGGCGTCAGTCGGACGACGCTGCGCGCCGTGCTGGCGGAGCTTTCGACGAGCGGTATCGTCGCGCTCGACGGGCGCTCCAAAGTGCTCCTGCGGCTGCCGTGCGCCAAGGACTATCAGGCAGGGACTGATCTCGGGCCGCTCGCGGAGATCGTCGAGCGCAAGTTCATGACCTGGATGGTGGGGCCCGATTGCAGTCCTGGCCAGAGCATCAATGCGCTCGATCTGGCCCGCCAGTTTGGGGTCTCCACGTCTGCCATTCGCGAATGCCTCAACACGTTCAGCCATTTCGGCCTGCTGGAGCGGCAGAGCAGCGGACGCTGGAAGGCCCTCGGTTTGACGGTGGACTTCGTGGCCGAGCTTTTCGACATGCGCGAATTCATGGAAATCCGAGCAGTGGAGCGCTTCATGGCGCTACCGCCCGACCATGCCGCATGGCGCACGCTTGCGTTCCTCGAGCAGGAGCATCGGGAGATGCTGGCCGAAATCAGCTGGCGCTACCGCGATTTCTCCGATCTCGACCACCGGTTCCATAAGCTGGTCCACGGCGTCGCCCCCAACCGGTTCTTCATCAATATCCAGGGCGTGATGTCGGTCATTTTCCACTATCACTATCAGTGGAGCAAGAAAGACGAGCGAAAGCGTAATCACGTCGCGGTCGAGGAACATCTGGCCTATATCGCTGCCCTTCAGAGTGGCGACCTCAAACAGGCGCGCCATGCCTGCGCCGAGCATCTGAAGACCGCCCGCTCAACGCTTCTCTCCTCGATCGAGATCGCCTCGGACTGACCGCGTCGCGTCCTTTCTCGGACAGACATCGCGATGTCGCCCCGGGTTCGAAATCCGCCTCGAAACCCTCCCATCGGCAAGGCCCTTCAGTTTCCTTCGTCGGGGATGTTCAGCACCTCCCCACAGGCCTTGCAATGCACGGCATCGGTATCGTGCCGCTGAAGGCCGCATCGGGGGCACGCAAACGTGACTTTGTGCGGACGCACGACCGCCTGCGCCAGCCGTACAAAAAGCGATATGCCGACGATCATGGTGACCACCGACGTGAGCTTTCCGAGGGTTCCGGGCAGCGTGATATCGCCGAAGCCGGTCGTTGTGACAGTGGCGACCGTGAAATAGAGGGCGTCGACGAAGCCTTCCTCACCGTTTCTGTCGTAGAAAAACGAGGTGTAGACGAATCCCGTGATCAGGAAGAGGAAGACCAGGAAGTTCAGGATCGCGCGGAGAACCTCAACGAATTCGCTGCAACCAATCCGACGCAATCCTGCCAGAAGCAGGGGGCTACGGCCGAGCGCCCAGAGGCGCATGACCCGGAGGAAGGCGAAATTGAAGAGAAGGGAAGGGAAGAGCAGGGTCGCCAGAATGATCAGGTCGACCCATGTCATTGGTCGAACGAGCCATGCGCCGACTGAGGGGGCTGCGACTGCGCGCGCCACCATCTCGAGAATGATCCACGCCGCAATCGCGTAATCGATGATCAGGTATGACGGTCCCGTTCGCAGATAGGGCCCGAGGACGAAAAACGCGAGGATGGCTATGTCAACCGCCATGAAAGCAGCCTGCACCGCCATCGCCTTGGCGTCATCGCTCGTCTCGAGGCGACGAAGCCAATCGCGGATAGACTGCCGATACGAACGATCACCTAGGTCGAGGATGCCCATGTGTCGGAAATCTACTCGCTTTGCCCGCCTCGTTATAGATCAAAATAGCGAGGGCAAACGACATGCGTACATGACGTGGGTACACTTTTGGTATGTGCTTAAACTGCCGTAAGGCAAACACTCGGGCTGGCCAGATCTAATCGGAGCGACGGGCCTCGGCGGGCTTCTTTGACGAAGCTCGCTTGCGTTTCCCGCCCTTGCCGGGATTCGACCGCAACCGACGTCGCAGGCTCACCCGCGACGGAACCGGTTGCGCATCGACCAGAAGCGGTTTCGCGTTGATCGCTGCGATGCTTGCCTCAAGCGCAGTCAGCCCGGAAATCACATTATCGAAGATGCCCATGTCCTGCTCCGTTACTTCTGGCAAAAACCTAACATGGGTTCCTGGCGCAGGCCACATCATATTAGCAGCGTCTTATTTTTCCAGTGGGCCGAGCCAAACACCGCGACGGCGGTGCTCCGGAATTTCGTCATCGGGCCTCAAACGCGGTCCGTCATACGCCATTTGCGGCCTATAGCTGCGATGAGCCTGCTCCGTTCCCACCTCATCTGATGCTGACGCCCGAAAATGGCTCTTGATACCATCACTCGACCGATTTCAGTGTCATCGGGGGAAGGGGCTCCCAAATCAGGAGAGCACCCTTGCGTCAAGATTTGCAAGCGCTTGCAAGAGCTTGACGGCGACGTGGGCCTTGGTCATGACGGAACCGCGGTCGGCATCGGCAATCGCTCCGTCTTGAATTTTTGTTGTTGCCGCGGAAATCGAGCGCAGCGCTTTACAGAACCGACGGCGAAACCGCGCTCTTTCATTACCATGTATAGCACTTAACGCTGCCCCGCCACGTCGAGCCTTGAACGTGATCGGCAGCCTGTGGCAAGGTTGCGCCCACCACCCTAGACAGACGAAGCAAAGGGAAGCCGGCATGTCGGATTTGCCAACTGAAGAGACAAGTTGCCCGGACCTAGCGCCTGTGGAAGCGTCAAAACCTATGGGCATCCTCCAGCGGCGCAAGATCGAAGCGGCCATTATCGCGCCGATCTATGATGAGTTGAGGCAGCGCCTGGGTGAAGAAGAGGCACAGGCGATCATCGATGCGGCTGTAAGCAAAGCGGCGATGCGGGCCGCCCGTGAATTCGCAGACGCCACGGAGGAAGGCACCAGTCTGTTGACGTTTCAGGCCCTGCAAAGCCTTTGGACGCAAGATGACGCGCTTGAAATCGAGGTCGTGCGGGCGGATGACAAGGTATTTGACTACAATGTCCTGCGCTGTCGTTATGCCGAAACCTACCGCGAGATGGGGCTCGGCCACATAGGCCATCTCCTGTCCTGTAACCGGGATGCTGTCTTCTGCAAAGGCTACGATGCCCGCATCAAAATGTCTCGCACACAGACCATCATGCAAGGCGCGACACATTGTGACTTCCGGTATGTCCTGGAGGAGAAAACCGCGTCGTAGCTGGTCACCGCCAGGGCAATTCATCCAGGCGTCATTTCTACTGAGATCGCTGACCTTGCCAGCGGACAGCGGGAGCCTCCGGCGTGGTCACAGGAGCGCCCTTCGAGCACTCCCATAGGATCACTACCACCGATTTTGCGAACCGAGATTGTCATGAGGAGCCGAGGACAGTCGATCAGGGCACGCAGCCTCTTTAAAGCGCAACAGGTCTATTTGCCAGCTGGCTCGGCGGCCTGAAAAAGCGACCATAGTCCCTGGCGTCTTCCAGCGAAATGGGCTCGCTCACGGGGTTAAAAAACAAGCATATTCTGAAAGCGCAAGATCATCCTATGCACTAAATGCATAGGTGAGGTGAAGTATTGTGACTGTTTTAAACCGATTGAACCGCCTATATCTCAACCATCGAAACGACGCCGGAGCCAAGCAAGGTTGCTGACGTCATTAGCCCTCAGGAAAGGGGATTATCATGAACGTCGCACGCTCTTTCAACAACTGGCGCAAGTTCCGTCAGACTGTTAACGAACTCGGCCGTATGTCCAGCCGCGAATTGCAGGACCTTGGCATCGACCGCGCCGACATCCGCAGCGTTGCCCGCGCAGCTGTCGCCCGCTGACCGCGCACACCTTCCGTCTCCACGACTGCCGGACGCCCGCTGGTAACGCGGGCGTTTTTGCGTCGATCTCGATAACTGAGGTCGGGTCGGGCCCTGTACTCATCGCCAGTCTTTCCGGCTTGAATTATTTGCATAGCTGCAGTGCAACATAAGGCATGGAAACTGCCGCCGAACGATGTAGAGTTGGAGCTGTCGAAGCAATGCAACTCCTCCCGCAAAGCTTCGAGTTTCAGACGGCCACTCTCCTCCCAGGGACGTCTGAAGGAACAGCGACACTCCTCCCAGTCGCTGTTCGGTTCTTTTCGAAAAGCCTGCCGCACCTCCTCCGCGGCAGGCTTTTTGCTTTTGGGCCACGTCTCGCTCAAAGCCCGGGATTGAGTTGCGGCAGTTTTCCTTCGGCGCACACACAGATGCAGGAATAGCGGTGCRTCGCTTGCCCGGGGCCAATCTGGAGCCTTCGAATTCCTGTTAAGCCCCCGCGCGATTGCTTCTCGCCGGTTCCATCGCACTTAGAGGTTTCCTGAACCTCCAGTCTACCTTGGCTTACCAGCGCAGTAGCGACCGCGATGAAAACGCGCCGAGGATGCCGCACAGGACGATGCCGAGCGTGTACCAGAGCGCTACGAAAGGCAGTCCGTTTTCGATGCAGCCCCAGGAATAGGTCCAGGCACCGACGGCCCCAGCCGTGATGCCGGCGACAAAGCCCGCCAGACGAAGATGGGTGGGGGCCGCGCGGCGCAGGAACCAGATATTGGCGGCAAAGACCGGAAGGGCCGCCCCAAGGATGATGAGCGGGCAAAACCAGGAGGAAATGCCGAATATCAATGTTGGATAGTCGCTTGCCGGAGATGCATGCAACTGCCACAGGCCAAGTGCGACCAGGATCATGTAGATGATAAGAGCGGCAATACCGCAGCTGCGCGGCACGCCACCCGGTCGAGCGACGATCATCAGCGCGCCGATGCCGGTTAGCGCCAGCAACAGCGGATAGAAGGACTTGACCCAGAAGGCCGGAAGATGAAGCGCTATCGACAGGTCGGGCCTCAAGCCATGCGCAAAGAATATCAGGGCCGCCGACAGCACAAGACCAGGCGCCAGAGCCAACGCCAGCAGCCGCCCGAGCGCACCCGGCAAAACCGGCCGCAGGTCTCTTGCCAGAGCGTTGATGAGGTCATCGGTCGTCACTTACCTTCGCCTTTCAATTTCGCCGCCATTGCCTGTATGCCGCGGAACACACTGATCTTGACCATGGCTTCGCTGCGCCCGCTGCCTGCCGCAGTTTCGGCGACGGAATGTCCTTTGAGCCTGACATCCCGGATCATCTCACCTTGCCATGCCGGCAGGCCTTTCAGTAACCGGTCGATATCCATGCCCGCGGCGATCGCATCCTCGCTATAGGCGTCCACCATGTCTTCGACCATCTCCAGTCCGAGATAGGAACGACCACCCGTCCTGCGGTGGTGATCCACCAGCTTGTGGCGCGCGATGGTGAAGAACCATGCCGTGAACGGCCTGCCCCGGTCATAGGTGATCCTGCGTTGATGCAGGGCGAGCAGTGTTTCCTGGACAAGGTCCTCAACGTCGGCCGAGGCTGAGCGGTAGAGCCGTCGCGTGTAGTAGCTTGCAAGCAGATGCCGCAGCATCTCGAGCAGACAGCGATATGCCGCCTCGTCGCCATCGAGGGACAAGAGCATCAGGGCTTTCAGCTCGGGCTCGGTCAATTGCTTCATGTCTATGAGCACTCATACGGCCAGATGAGGAAACCGTTACACGCGGGCGAAAGGAAAAGCGAGAAAACTGAAGCGACAGAAATTTCACGATCACATGACCGTGATGCCTGTAACCGGTCAGCGCTGCGGCCGTAGGAGCCGATGTGACCGTCGTCGCATCCTGCGGCGACCACGCAACCTGGGAGAACCAGCATGAGCATTCGTCCTTTCGCCGTCACTGCAGGCACGGTCTTTCTCGGTGTTTTCCTTGCCGCTGGCGGGACCAGCGCACAGACGAGCACGGACACGATGAAGAAGTCCGACACGATGAAAATGGACAGCATGAAGACCGGCTCCATGAAAACAGACAGCATGAAAATGGGTATGAGCAAGGCCGACTGCATGCACAAGGCCGGCATGGAGAAGGACAGCATGAAAAAGACCGAAATGTTGAAGAGCTGCGACGCGATGAAGTGATCAGGTGGCGCCTCCGCCGGTGAAACTCCGGCGGGGATGGCGCCGTATCGCAAGATGCTGCGAGGACGATCAATGGAAACTGCCGACCTTGACATGAATGGTGGACGAAGGCTGATCCGTCGTCACAGCCTGACTGTGCGCCTGTCGCACTGGCTGAACGTGTTGTGCATGACAGTCCTGCTGTTCAGTGGGCTGCAGATCTTCAATGCCCATCCGGCCCTTTACTGGGGCCAATATGGTGCTGACAGCGATCCATCCTTCCTCTCCCTGGAGGCGGTGGAGCAGGGGGATGCCGTCCGGGGTGTCACTCGCGTCGGCGGGCTTTCCTTCGACACGACCGGAACGCTCGGGGTATCGAATGTTGATGGCGAACCCACGGCGCGGGGGTTCCCCGCCTGGATCACGCTCCCGAGCTACCAGGATCTCGCAACCGGGCGCCGGTGGCACTTTTTCTTTGCATGGCTGTTCGTCGTCAACGGCCTGGTTTACCTGGGCTACGGTCTTCTTAGCCGCCATTTCCGCCACGACCTGTTGCCGACGCCTGACGAACTGGCCCCCGCGCATCTGGCACAGGAGATTGTCGACCACGCCCGACTGCGTTTTCCCAAGGGCGAAAAAGCGCGCCGCTACAATGCCTTGCAGAAGCTGACCTATCTGCTGGTAATCTTCGTGGCTCTGCCGCTGATGATTGCCACGGGCCTCACCATGTCACCGGGGTTCGATGCTTTCGCACCATGGCTCATCGATCTTTTTGGCGGTCGTCAGTCGGCCCGGACCCTGCATTTCATTACCGCCAGCTCACTCGTTGCCTTCGTTGTCGTCCACGTTGCGATGGTTCTGGTGTCCGGCGTCTTTAACAACATGCGTTCGATGATCACCGGTCGCTACGCCATCCAGACGGAGCCAAAGCCATGAGCCGCCTCATAACCCGCCGCCGATTTCTGATTGGCTCGACGCTTGGCGCATCGGCGCTTGGTCTCAGCGGCTGCGACATGTTGGTCGAAAACCCGAAAGTGCAGTCGGTCCTGAAGATCGCCGAGGGCCTGACGATGCGCACGCAACGCCTGCTGATCGGAGATGATACACTCGCGCGGGAATTCACCATGGCGGACATCTCGCCGACCTTTCGAGCCAATGGCACGAGCATGCCGGACGGGGCGCAATATCAGGAGCTGCTCGGCCGGAGGTTCCAGACGTGGCAGCTGCAGGTCGGCGGTCTGGTCGAGCGTCCGGCGGCTTTCTCGCTCGCCGCATTGAAAGCGATGCCGTCGAAAACCCAGATCACCCGGCACGACTGCGTCGAGGGCTGGAGCGCCATCGGCCAGTGGACCGGCGTTCCGCTCGGCGCCCTGTTGCATCAGGTCGGCCTGAAGCCAGAGGCGCGCTATATCGTTTTCCATTGCGCCGACGAATACGAGAAAACACTCGACAACAGCGGCTGGTATTACGAGAGCATCGATCTCGTCGATGCCTTCCATCCGCAAACCATCCTCGCCTATGCGATGAATGGCCGGGACCTCGAGGTACCGCATGGCGCGCCGCTCAGGCTCCGGGTCGAGCGTCAGCTCGGTTACAAGCATGCAAAATACCTCATGCGCATCGAGGCGCTTGCCGATCTGTCTGGTCTTTATGGCGGCAATGGGGGTTTCTGGGAAGACCGCGGCTACGAATGGTACGCCGGAATTTGATGTTCGCGGGGCCGGCCTGATGGCAGCGCCTCGAGGAAGCCGACGGTTTCAACCCGCATCCGCCGGTCGTTTCGATGTCAGGGTTTCAAGAAGGAAGAGCAGATGTCCCCCATTTCCAAAACCGGCTTTGCGTTGCTTGCAGGCGCGTTGATGGCTGTCACCGTGGGCTTTTCGGCAAAGGCTGCGGACCCGATCCGCGTCCGTGGCACGGTCGAAAGCCTCGAGGGCAGCACGCTGTCGGTGAAGACACGCGAAGGCACCGATGCCAAGATCATGCTCAAGGATGGCTGGAAGGTTTCGAGTGTCGCCAAGGCGTCGATTGACGACATCAAGCCAGGCGATTTTGTCGGCATCGCGTCCCTGCCCACCGCCGACGGTGGTGATGGCGCACTCGAAGTGCTGATATTCCCTGCCGCCATGAAAGGCACCGGCGAGGGCAGTTATGCCTGGGACCTGAAGCCGAACAGTTCGATGACCAACGCGACCGTGGCCGATGCGGTCAAATCGGTCGACAGCCGAACCGTGACGGTAAAGTACAAGGGCGGTGAGAAGAAAATCTCCATCCCGGACGGCACGCCCGTCGTCACCTTCGCTCCGGCGACCGAGAGCGACATCAAGAGCGGTGCAACAGTGTTCATTCCGTCAGAACGGGCTGCCGACGGCTCGATGTCCACTCTTCGCGTCGTTGTCGGCACCCACGGTATCGTGCCGCCGATGTGAACGTGTTGAAGGCGTCCTTGGGAGGGCATGCCGGGACAGGCCTGGGCCCGGGCTTCGGCTGCAGGAGCCTGCCCTCCCATCTGCATACAAGGAGCCTCGAACGACAGGAACGGAGGCCTCTAGAGGCCTCCGGATGTTCGAGGAGGATATAGTCAAGCCGTTCGCCAGGGTCTGATAGTCTTGCCCAGGCCGTCGTGGCGTAGGGCCCGTGGTAAGGCAGCATTCGGCGCGACACTGCATAGAGCCCTTCTGGCCCTCCCAAGTGTCTCGACGAAGATGGCGGCATTCTCCGCGGCTCCTGTCGTCGAGGAGAAGGAGACTGTACCGGTCGCGGTGGACAAGGAAGAAATCCAACATCCTCGGCTGGGCTAGCACGGCATTCGGTGGCGGTTCGTTCGGTCTTGCTGCCTTCTCTGGCTTCGACTGGCGGGCCTTGGTTGTCATCCTTGGTTCTGCCGTTGTTCTCACCATTGGCATACATGGTGAACGCGGCGGGTATCGGCGTGGTATGGGCCAATCTTAACAACACCGTGCACGATCTGAAGCAAACTCAGCGCGAGCTTGCAGACCGGTTCGACCGCGAAGCTCACGATCGCAAGGAGCGTGAGAAGATCTACCAAGTGACCATGGACGGGATGAATACCCAGATTGCTCCGCTTCAGTACCAGCAGTCTCAAATGCTTGACAAGGTCAGCGAGAACAAGACCAGCATCGCTCAAACAAGCGGATTGATCGCGTCGTTGAGTCCTTCGGCGGCAAGCTGGATAAGGTCCTCGACACCATCAACAAGATCGCTACCCGAGTAGAGGTGTTGTCCAGCAAGATCGACGAGCCAACGGGAAGAGCGAAAAGTCGCTATCGGCCTTAAAACAAATACCCCGCCAGGAGGCGGGGTATGACTCGTTCCTAATTGGTTGTGTATTGCCCAGCTTACTCAGCAGGCAGCGCGTCTCATAGGGACGTCGTGCGATGCGATATTGATCTCCCTGAGAGCCTGAACCATCTTGTGCGGCTCAGAATTGATCAGAAGGAGATATGCCCTCATCGCCTGCACAGGCCGCGAACGGCCCTGTTCCCACTGCTTGAGTACGTCGACGCGAAATCTTTCTGCGTCAGACCCGTGCGCACACGTATGGCCTTGACATCGATCTCGGCCGGCACATGGAGCTTGTAAGGTTCGGCTTCGTCGCGAGCAACGGCCAAAGCCTCATTCAAGCCCTCTGCGATTTGATCGAATACCTTCTTGCTCATTGTCATTCTCCTACTGCGATCGGTAAAACCCTCCTGCATCAGGGTTCTGTGACAGATGATCGACCAGAGCTTCTATGTCTTGTTCGGACATAGTTGGGGAGACGACGTGGGCAATCGGCTTTGCGATAGATTGTAGGGCAGGTCCAGTAATAGCCGGTCGCACCGCTCGCTAGTTTCTTGAATGAGGTGTATTGCGGCAGGGCGACAGGGACCATCACCACGCTTCCGGGTCTACGTTTTGGCCGCTTACGCCAATAGCCTGGTAAAAGGATGACTCTGAGGACGGTTTTGAGAAGATCAACGACGAGCGGGGCGAGGAGATCGGAGAGGTCCACGTCGACTACTCGGAGATGACGACCTTCTGAGTCGCAGACAGCGAGACAGAGATCGGGAAGTTGCTTCTCGGCTTGCAATCAGATGTTACGAAGTATTTTGTCGCAATCCCGCTGTATAGCTCTAGTTCCTTCTTCAAAGAAGGAGCGTCAACTTGGAAAATCTACGAGAATTTGCCTCAAGCACCAATGGTGATCGGTGGTTTTTGGGCCGCGACGAGGTGACTGATACAGAGGTCGTCGTTCATCGAGGGAACCCCTCTTCGGGCGGTCATGAAACAACAACTACCCTCAGTTCGTTTTTAACGCGGCGCCCGTTCGGACCAGAGCGCGATGCTTTGATTATGGTACTTGCAGACCGCCCCGGCGAAAGTGGTGAGGTACCCGCTTCGCCAGTTTAAGGGCCCATTTATTCGCTGTTCACCCAATGAGACGGGGAGCGCTCGCGCTGTCGATCGCCTTCCCGTATCTCATTTCTTCTTAAAGCCGCTTTGGCTGTCCTTGACCTGAGAACCCAGAGTGGGCGGGGCGCTTTTGTGAGCGGCCTTGTCCTGCTTAGGCTTCCTGGCTTCCTTGTTGCCTCGTACCTGACCCTTGGCCATTTGCGCAGTCTCCTCGTGAGAACAGACCTAGCTGTCATTGGCCGCTGAATAGCAAGAGAAATCTGTCGGACCTTGCCAACGGCAAAGGGAATACTCGCGGCCCAGCAGGGAGACCATCCACCTTCCGCGATAGGAAAAATGTACCTCGTGACCAGCGAGAACGCTGCGGCCCACGATTCATCGCGGCGTCCGCTGGTTAAAAATATCGGCGATAGCTATCAGGAGAATGGCGGCGATGGCGAATTGCCCCGATGCTTCTACCTGAACGCCGTGCCAAGAAATTTGAGAATGTCAGAGGCTGTCTGCATTTGGGCGGTCCCTTTCGTTTCAGGGAACCCTAAAGGCAGATGGTTGTCGTGAGTTACACGCCTCATCGCATGGCTTCCCGGCTTCGTTGAAAGCCCGCTCCAAAAAACCATGAAAGCCAGAAAAACGATGAGATCGCGGGCGCCAAACACGTAGGCGTCGATCATTTGGTTTTCAACCATCGGCTGCCTCGCCGCGGCCGTCATGCTGTGCGCCATCGCGATCGCGCCCGCCAGTGCGGAGGTGATCCAGATCGACCCTGGCATTCATTCGGTCCCGGCACCGAAGGAATATCCGGCGCCGGTCGTTGATGTCGGCGATCAGGTTGCCGTTGTCTCCGAAGTCGCCATTGGGCATCTAGCGCAGGCTGAGACTGGCCGAAGTTCTGTCGAGGTCGTAACAGCTTCCTTTGTACACGTCAGATCCGCATTCCTGCCGGCGTGACTTTCCAGCACCGTGGCATCTTTCCAATCACGTCGGTTCAAACGGACCTCGCGACTGATCCGAGCAAGACCTATCACCTTCGTTGGAGTCCGACCGACGGTTTCGCCCTCAAGGACTCGCGAGCGTGGTCTACAACCCGTCCACACTCGCCGAAACCATCGAGACCTTCGACAGCACCTATGACGACATGCTTTGCGCCCGCATCATCACCAATTCGAGCAATGTTCCAACGGTCACTAATCTGATAAACCGGAATGTGGTACGGGCGAAAGGTGAAGCTACTGGACCAGGGACGTTCGGCACCGGCGGGTTCGGGATCGAAGACGCCACTTTACCGTCCGCCATTACCCATTTTGCGACAGTCCCACTCAACTTCGCTCGGCGACCCGACGCATTTTTATCTGCCCTGAATGCTACGGCAGGCGGGATCTGGGTGAGCCTGACGAGGGACGTTTCCGATCTGCAAAAGCAGGTATCCGAGACGAGCGATACCCTTCACCAGTTTCAGGCTGATCTCAACGCCACAAAGACCCTCCTGCCTCCGATCCAGTGCCAGGCGCCAATGCATTGGCGAGCGCAGTCGACAGGCTTTCGCGGGTGTTGAAGCCGGCCTCCATCAGGTCGAGTGCTGTGGCGGTTACAGCGCGCGCGCACTCGCTCTCCGGGTCGGTTTGGTTGGCTCGGCACCATTCGCTGATAACGGAGGTGAGAACTTCAACCTCTATGTCATCTAATCTGTTGAAGGGGAATTGCATGGTAACGCTCCTCCGATAATGGCAAGAGCGCTGAGGGGGTCTCTCAATCGGACCGTGCCGTGCATCTGGTCCAACGACACATCATACGCCTTATTCGCACGAGGGTCGCGGAAAAAGAAAGGCCGGAACGAGGGGTGTCACCCGGACTTCCTCGATGCATGCATCTCAAAAACAACTGCCGGTACATCCCTTGGCAGCGTTGGAAACGCAATAGGGGCCCACCAACGCCCGCTGGATTGGATGGACCGCGCGTCCGATAAACCTGCCTAAAAAAGAACCCCGCGACCTAGCGGGGCACAATTGGGGAACAACTAGAAGGATGCACCAAAACAAAGAACAGAAAGACACTAGCGCAAAAGTCGTATTCATCAATGGAACGGTGCCTAGGCGAGCCGGACTATTACCTTTGCAGCAAGGGCCGCGGCAAGGAACGCGGAGTGCGCGTCTTTCTGCGTAGTTGCGCCCGTCACCGTACCGGCGCAGGCCTCAAGTGCCGAGAAGAAGGCGCGGCCGTTCGTAACGGGCCAGTTCCTAAAAAGCATATCTAGAGCGTCGTCTGCGGATGCAATGGTATGCGGCACCCGGTTTCGTTCAACGACCAAGATCACCCAACCCGGTATCGACACAATGTCTCCGATTCCGCATTCCAGGATGGTCATCACAGCCAGCGTGTGGCAAAACAATCCTCATCTTAACTCGCCTTATTTCATCCCGGCCTGCTACATCGCAAAGCCGGAGAAGTTCTGTGGTTCCTCGGATGCTTTAACCGGGTGGTCGCCCCTGAATGGAGGCGCGCGTCCGCTGGAAACTTGGCGGAGACTTCGCCGACATTGGTTTGCCAAAACACCTTTCCAGTTCCTTGGATAGGTCGTAGGCGGACGTCATACCGCGTTGGAAACGTTCGATAAGCAGCTTCGCTGCAGCGCTGTACCGCTCAGGATGGGCAACGCTTCTGGCGGAGTTGTATCCAGCCGCATCTAAGACGTCTTGCAGCATTGTGAGGTCTTTTGAATGTAAGATATAGCCGCGTTCGGAAGACACTTTCGGTCCTCCTTCCATTTGGGGCGAGGGCTGAAAGCCCTGATGCAGCAGCGCCCGTAACATTGGCTGCTGACGAAATGAGCATGCCTGAGCGCGACTGCGGATGCAATGTAAATTGTGCAAGTTTTATTTTTATAAGATATATTTTATAAAACCAAAAATTGCGATTGCGCTTTGTGCAGCGGGTACCTATATGGGTTCCATCGGCATTGCTAATGAGCGCTGGAAAGCATCTGTCGCTCGCAATTGCCGCGATCGCTTTTTCTGCTTTTGACCACGGATGTACTGGCACTGGTATGAGTAGCGATGTGAGGAAGGTCGGTGCGGTTTCGCCCCGGCCTTTTTTGTTTTCTAGATGTCTCACGCTACTCAGGTATTGTTGGAAGAAGGGTTCGGCCAAGGCCCGATTCTACGCAGCCCTTGGCCAAGGACCTTTCGACCCTGCGCCGCGGCCGTCAAATCCGTGTTCGATGCCCGCCCACGATGACCTCTCCCGCACCGAAAAGATATTCGTAAAATGTCGTATTTTTTGGGTCTACGCGGAAAAAATGACCCCGCCTGGGCACAAGCGGGGCAGGGGTCGACAGCGAAACGGGAATAGGCACGCCATTTCAGCGGATCAACTACGCGGTCTGGCAATAAGCCTTCGATGAACTGTCGGTGAAGAGTGATGGCTATCTGGTCGCATCGTGTTTCGAGCCGCAAGGCCAGCCTCTAGACATGCCGCAAGAAAGAGTTCCTTGCTGACCGCGGGTGGCGTCTGGTGATTGAGGGCCTTTCGACAGCTAATGACCGCTGCATCGTGATAGGCTCCGCGGGGGGTGGGCCATTCATTTTCGAGGAAGTCCAAGGTGTCGTGAACACTCTGAAAAGACTTCTCGGTGCCATTCTGGAGTCGAACGTTAACAGGGATATTCCAGAGAACATCTGACGTCGTCATTTTTTCCTCCTTTTCTTACAACGACAACGTAAGACGAATCTAATATTCGGTGCGCGCCAGCTCAAGAGGCGGCACGTGAAATCTTAACGGTGCCACCCGCGACACCGCGACAATCCACCATTAGACAAAAAGAGACCCCGCCGGAGTGGAGGCCAAGCGGGGCTCTTGGGCAGTTTGAGTTTGAGTAGGAGCAGCAAGGAGGGGCAATGCCGTTCCGCGTTCTTAACGAGCGACTTCAATCTTTGTTCCGCGCATTGTAGCTAGGCATATCGATGTTCCCATAAAAGAGCCCCGCACGGTGTTGCCGGCGGGGCAAGTTCTTCGACGGAAAGGTCGCGCCATAGAAGGGTGATCTGGCGCGATCTGTACGGGGGAACGTATGTACGAGCGCCTTGTTCCGTTTCAGCCAGCGCGATATCCGCGCGCAGCGTGTACCAGCAGCTTCAACTGGTGCTCGTCGTGGATGCCTTGCCGATAGAGTTCGATAATGATTGAGGCCGCTCGCTGGCCCTCATCGGACGCAGCTTCAATGTGGTTCTGACGACAGTACTGCTCAAGGGCAGCTTGGCATTTCGATAGATCCTCCGACGTCAACGGCTCGTCGTGCCGATGAAATCTCCCGGTCATTTCAGTTTTCCTCCTCTGTTGAAGTGGACGGAAAACGAGATGGTTTGTCGATTTTCGAGATTCAAGACCCTTCGATTTGGATCTCGATCCACCACCGGACCGCATCTGACGAGACCAGAAGCCTTCCGCCCGCGCTCAGTCTCGCGACAAATGCCTCACCATCAAGCGGGCACCCTTATGCACGCTTGCAGCGCATGGGGCCGACGAGTGTGGCTTGGCATTCGCCATCGATCAGCCCGACGGCACGGAATGAGTAAAGAGCAGTGGCTGGCCCAAAAGGCCGAATAGGCGCCCCCCTAGCACCATTCGCAGAAGGAGTCCGCTAAGGGGTGGAAGCGGACTCCAAAAAGCTCAGAGGTCGATCCCAGGAACAGAACTACGACCGGGCAATAAGCAGTTGGTCACATAGGCAGGACAATAGCGAGTCAATTCGGCTCACACCCTATAGCGCAGCATGATTAAAGATGCACCGTCGTTTTGCCGACCAAGAATGCAGATAGGCATTGCAATTGTTCTGTTGGCACACCACTTGTAGAATATAGGCAGCTTCTGAAACGGGCGCTGCCCGGTGTGGACGCAGCAAGCGTTCCACCCCAACAAAGGAGGACGGCATGTCTTCCGCCTCTATTTTCTTCTCCAAGGACAATCTCGTGCGAGCCGCTCTACGGTTTCGCTACTTGGAATTTCTCGTCAAATCGACACCAGCAATAAGCCTCGCGTTCATTGTCTATCTCACGTTCAAGGGTGTCTTCTGGTAGGCGCAAGGCTTTAAAAAACGCGGCCCCGATGCAGCAGCCTCGGGTCTGAGGTAGTTGTTGGCACCTCGTAGACAGCGCCTGTTTCGCGACCAGGAGATTGGGAGGTCTTCCGTGGCAATTGTGTTTCCCAACCGAGCCAGAAGCTATGACGGGTCCACGAGGCGGGTTCGCTTCCTCGGTCACGATGGCATGTTCGAAATTCGCTTCTTCGTCGATATCGACGTATTGGCAAATGGACCGTGCGAGATGGCGACGTCGGAACGCGACTGTCTCGCGGCATTTGACAGGCTTCGAGCTAGAATTCTTGGGGTGGCCGAGCGCATGTACACGTCAAAACCCAAAAACCTGATCGTTCTTACGCTGGCGGACTTTAAATAGCAGCCGGAAGGACAGTGGTTTCATAACTTCACAACCGTAGGAATCCAATAATGAATGAACGGATGAGCAAAAGCCGAGAACGCGCGGAAGCCGAATTCGGGTTGACCCAGACACAATTTCTTTCCCGCACTGGCATGGACTCGAAAATCGACCCCGTCGTCAGAGCGAGGAATGAGAAGACCGCGCAGCTAAAGGCCATGCGCCTTCAGCAAGAGGCGGATACGGCGGCCAAGACACTCAAGGACTGAGGCCTATGGCCGCGAGCCTTGGCAAAGTCATAGCGCAGTTCCGGCATGGGCTTGTTGCCGTAGCGGCCGAGGGCATCCGCCGCAGCCGTTGAGCCGCTTTTCTGGCATTTTACGCAGGAGTATCGGAGTTCATGCCAGATGAAGTCGGGGGTAATAGGCCATGCGCATAGCGCCTCTCCTTGAAGAGGTTGCCGACAGCCGCATGTTGTCGAGGATTTTGGTTCCTGCTCCCGCCCGAGCGCAGAGATATGTGGCCTTGGGGCTCGCGGCGTTAAGCCCCGGTCAACCACCTATCCCCGCCCATCGTCATATCGGGTTAATTGTCTTTGTAAGCTTTCCCTTATTTAATCACCGGATGGCCAAATCACCGCCTTCCAAGCCTCTCCTGGCAGACGAAAAGCCGCTTCGTTCGCGTGCACGAAAGCCGCGCGACCCATCGCAGCCGCGACTTCCCTTTGATCCAATGCCTGACCGCGTTGAGCCTTGCCTTGCGCTGCTAAAGCCGCGACCGCCAGTCGGGCCGGATTGGCTTTATGAAATCAAATGGGACGGGTATCGGATCGCAGTCCACCTGAACAACGGCCAAGTCCGTATTCTCACCCGCGGCGGGCATGACTGGACGCATCGCTTTCCCGGTATTGAGGATGCTGCCAAACATCTCGGCGTCGGGACCGCCATCCTCGACGGCGAGGCAGTCGTTCTCGATGAGGAGGGGCGGCCACACTTCGGCAAGCTGCAGAACTCTCTGGGCGGCCGGGGAGGGAAGCTGTCTGCCGGCGACGCCATCATGTTCGCCTTCGACCTGCTATACTTCGACGGCCACGATATCCGCAGCCTGGAACTGACGTCTCGGCGATATTTCCTCCAATCCCTCCTGAAGAACGAGCAGGGCGCTATCCGTCTATCTCAGACCATTGATGGCGACGGGCGCGATATCTTCGAAGCGGCCTGCGAGCATGGTCTCGAAGGCATCATTGCGAAGTACAAGGACGCCCCTTATCGCTCTGGCCGGTTCGGCGAGTGGATCAAGGTCAAGTGCACGCAGTCAGACAGCTTCATAGTCGTGGGCTACGAGCACTCCACGGTGGCGCGATCGGGGATTGGTAGCCTGTTGCTGGCCGCTCGGAAGGGCGATGATTGGATCTATGTCGGTTCTGTCGGCACGGGCTTCAACGAGCGCAGCGCCGAATACCTTCGAAAGACGATGGACCGGATCAAGCAGAAGACACCACCCGTAAAATATGAGGGGAGGCGGAAGAACCTCGTATGGGTACAGCCGACATTGATTGCCGAGATCGAGTACGGTGCCTGGACGCACGACGGCAAGCTGCGCCATGCGTCCTATAAGGGGCTGCGGGAGGTTCAGGATAATGCGGCGGTGTTTGAGGTGGCGGCTGAGCACGCAGGCTAGCGCACGCAATCCATGTTCTTGTTGAACCCTACTTCCTCTCTCGGTCCTGACGTCCTTCTGCTGTCTGCAGTCGAGTTTGCCGGTAGAGTCGGTCCGATTAGGGTCGATTGCCTGTATGCTTCGGGACTTTCCGAAACCACCTGGGTTTTGACCATTGTGTTTATTCGGAAATTCCGGCTGTTCAGAATGGCCAAAACGCTTCTTCGTAGCCTCCAGAACGCGCTTTTCCGTCTCTTTGGCGTACCCGCGATAAGCCGCTGCCGTCTTATGCTTTGACAGCACTCGCCCCTGTCCCTCGGTCAGCCCGCTCTCTTCTAATTCGGTCATGCCGCCATGCCTGCACTTGTCCAGGCTGAAGGACGGTGGATCGAGCTTTCCTTCACTCCGGAGCAGATCCGCCATCTCGCGGACCTCGTGAGCCAGGAACGTACCGTCGCCGAAAAGGACGCCGTTCTTCTTGCAGACGATCGATGTGCCATAACGCGGCGTCTTGCTCAGAACCGCCTCCGCATCCTCGTAAAGCTTCACGAGACTGCCGTCCTCGTCGACGAATTCGAGAGGGTGCAGCGCAAGCTCGTCCGTCTTCCGGTGTTTCAGGCGGATCCTGTCCGGTTCATCGGAAGCCCGGCAGCCGGTCCAGGGCGCATAGCCGGCGCCGCTGGAGGATGGTCGCATCAGCCACTCGAAGGCCAGCACTGCGGCGGCTGCCAACTCCCCACGCCCTTTCTCGATCGCGCCATCGGCGAACTGATAGACCGCTTCCCGGTCTACATGGCCCTTGGTCAGCTTCTTCCGGCGCTTCACCGTCACGCCGTGCCACGGATTCGGCGTATCGGTGCGGAATAGCTCCGGATGGTGCGGCTTCATCCGTTTCCACATGGCCTTACAGTAGGTGACGACCTTCTCGGCCATGCGATTGCCGCCAAACTGCTCGTAGATCTTCTCAGCCGTGCTGATGGCTATGTTTGAAATCTTCGCGTCGCCCACGGTGCCCTACCCGAGGCGGACGTCGCAAACGCTATCGAGGACGCGCCTATAATCGGGACGGCTGAACTCGGCCACACGCTCGGTCAACGAGCTATGCTTGAGGTAGGTGTTCACCAGCCACTCAACAGTGCCGTATCGGCTCGTGTCGGGCGGAACTTTCATATCAAGGCGGTCCTGGATACGTCAAATCGCCCCCAGCGGCGAATTTGCCGCCGATCCGCGCGCGCCGTCGGTCGCCAAGGCTTCGGCCCGGGCGGGCCGTCACGGGTCCAGCCGGAACAAGGAAAGCCGCCTTCAACGGAGGGCGCGCCGATGAGGCAGGCGGCCAGGAAAACAGAGCGCGCCAGAACGCCGTCGTTATCTAAGATAAGAGCGTGCCGCCCAGTTCATCCTCGATGTGGACCTTGATGATTTGGTCGAAGGACGTCTCAGCGGTGAAGCCGAGTTCGATGGCGCGCTTCGCCTCGAAACCGGGTGCCCATCCAGCGCACATGCGCATGATCATCTCGTCAGGCTCACGACGGATGAGTGACACGGCCTTCTCGCCCGCGACACGGCGCAGAGCCTCGATCTGTTCGCCAACAGTGGCGCTGAGACCAGGCATGGAAAGGTTGCGCCGCGGGCCGACCTTTTCGATGCTAATTGTCGCGCCGTCGATCAGGAAGCCGACGGCTGCACGCGGCGAGGCGTGCCAGTGGCGGACGTCCTCGGAGACCGGAAGTACGGCTTCCTGGCCGACCAGCGGCTCGCGCAGAATGTTCGAGAAGAAACCGGAGGCAGCCTTGTTCGGCATACCCGGACGGATGCAGATGGTCGGAAGGCGGATGCCGATGCCATCGAAGAAGCCGCGACGCGAATAGTCCGACAGCAAGAGTTCGCATATCGCCTTCTGGGTGCCGTAGCTCGTCAGCGGCGTCGTGTGGAAGTCGTCCGGGATCGGATAGGGAAGCGGTGCACCGAAGACGGCGATTGACGAGGTGAAGACGACACGAGGCTTGTAACCATCCTGGACGTGGGCGACACGGATCGCGTCGAACAGGTGACGGGTGCCGTCGAGGTTGATGCGGTAGCCCTTGTCGAAGTCGAGTTCGGCTTCACCTGACACGATGGCGGCGAGGTGGAAGATCACGTCCGGCCGTTTGGCAACGATGCGCTCAGCTTCGCCGGCGGCCGAAACGTCGCCGCTCTCGAGGACAGCCTTGCCGGTGAAGCCTGCTGGCACTTCCGGGGTAACGACGTCGATCAGCGTCATCGCCTCGATGGCACGGCCGTCAAGGTTTCCGTCCTTTGCAAGACGTGCCGCGAGCTTGCGACCAACCATGCCGGCAGCGCCAATGATCAGGATGTGCATGTGATTACCTCCTCCATGCTTTCGGTCCCCTTCCGACGAATATGCAAACCACTCAGTCGGAAAAAGACATTGTAAGGTTGTCTGATAACCGTATATGATGCAGTTGGAAACAGAATAGTTGCGTCACGCACAGGTTGCCTGGGCTTCGGACTGGCCCCTGGAGCGCCCCGGCCGAAAGGAAACACGTAAGCGTGAGTATCCTGTCATATCAGCAGAAATTCGTGGCTGCCCTCGGGGCGGATATGGTCCTCCTCGGGGAAGAGGTGGAGCGCTATTGTCGCGACTGGCACGGGGATGTGACCACCGGAGCGATCGCTGTCCTTCGTCCGCGCTCCACTGACGATGTCGCAAAAGCTGTGCGCGTCTGCGCCGAACTCGGCGTTGCGATCGTGCCACAGGGCGGAAACACCGGCTTGGTGCTAGGTGCTACTCCGGATGCACCTCAAAGTCAGATCGTGCTCAGTCTCGAGCGCATGAATACGACCCGCCGCATAGATGCCGACGATTTCTCGGCAATCGTCGAGGCAGGCGCTATCTTGTCCGAATTCAAGGAAAAGGTCGAGGAAGTAGGACTGTTCTTCCCCCTCGCGCTCGGAGCACAGGGGTCCTGCCGCATTGGCGGCAATGTCTCCACCAATGCCGGTGGGATTAATGTCCTGCGCTACGGCATGACACGCGAACTGGTGCTGGGACTGGAAGTGGTTCTGCCTGACGGTTCCGTTTTCGACGGATTGTCAACGCTGCGCAAGGACAATCGCGGCATTGATCTGAAGCAATTGTTCATCGGAGCTGAAGGTACGCTCGGGATCATCACGGCGGTCGCCGTGAAACTCGTGCCGATGCCAGATCAGGTGGCCACCGCCCTTGTTGGATTGAATGCACTCGATGACGTGATCGCACTCTACCGCCGCGCCCGTCGCGACTGCTGCGACCTTCTGTCGGCCTTCGAGTTCATGCCGCCGATTGCCTTCACGCTGGCACGTGAGGCCATGCCGGACCTCACTGTGCCAATGTCAGGGGATTACGCGGCGTATGCGCTCATTGAAGTCTCCGGCTCAGGGCTGGTCGACGTGTCGGATTTGATGCAGCGCTTTCTCGAAGGAGTCATGGGTGACGGTCTGGTGATCGACGGTGTGGTCGCCACGTCCAAGACGCAGTCGCGCAATCTCTGGCTTTTCCGAGAGGGCATGAACGAGGGACAGGCCAAACGCGGTCCGCATTTGCGCACCGACATTTCCGTTCCGCTGTCGCGCCTTGCCGATTTCGTGCGCGATGCGCAAGAGGCTGTCTATGACGCGCTTCCGGAATGCGTCTGTGTCTCCTACGGCCATGTCGGCGACGGCAACGTCCACCTGAATGTGCTGCCTCCGGGCGATCTTCCGCGTAGTGAGATCGATGCGCGGATCTACAAGGCGAAGACGATTATCAACGAAGTGCTTGACCGTTATCACGGCTCGATCAGTGCCGAGCATGGCATTGGTCGGTTGAAGCGGTCCGACTTCGACACGCGTCTTTCCGAGGTTCGGCGCAAGCTCCTTGCCGCGGCGAAGACAGCGATCGATCCGGATCTTCGGATGAACCCCGGTTGCCAATTGAGTTTCGCGATGGATTGATAGACAACCTCAAGGTGACGTGGAGCAGGCGGGGCGTATCGACCATGGAATTCGGACATATCAGGCGAACTGAACATCTTCCGGCACGCATTGCCGATCAGATTGGCCGCGACATCACCGAGGGTCGAATGCGTCCCGGAGAAAAGCTGCCGACCGAGCATTTTTTAGCCAAGGCGCTCGGCGTGAGCCGGTCCGTGGTGCGCGAGGCGATCGCCCAGCTGCGCAACGAAGGGCTGGTCGAAACCCGCCAGGGTGTCGGAGCCTTCGTAACCGAGCCGCAGGCCCGCACGATCCGCATTGAGCAGGACGACCTTGCCAATCGCCAAAGTTTCCGCGACCTTTTTCAGTTGCGTGTACCGCTGGAGATCGAGGCGGCGGGCCTGGCTGCGCTGCACCATACGGCAAGCGATCTTGCGCGCATCGACGAGGCGCTCGCGAGCATGAACGGCGCGCAAAAGTGGACGGCGGAGGGCATCGTCGCCGACCTTGCGTTCCATCGCTCGGTCGCCGCTGGCACTGGGAACGAGTACTTCTCGGTCTTTATCGGGTTCATCGCAGAGCGCATTAGCCTCGCGATCAATGCGGCGCGGGCGACCGCCGTCCTTGAGGAAATTGTCGAGGTGACGATCGAGGAACATGCCGTCGTGCGCGACGCCATTGCAAGCCGGGATCCGCAGCGGGCGAGGGAGGCGATGAAGATGCACTTGCTGGGAGCGGCGAGGCGCCTCGACCTGACGCTTGAGACCTATTGATCGTGCTTGACCAAACAAGTTGCAAGTATCGCCCAACGCCTGTGGAAATGGTGGCACGAACGTCGTTCGTAGGGGCTTTTTGACGAACCCGCCATTTGGGCGCTGGACAGCAAACCCGAGTCTGACTAAAAGGCTGGCGAGGCGTTGTCAGACATCCTGACAATAAGGCAAGGCGGGAGGAGGTTTGCCGCCTGGGAGACATTCAAGAGGGGGAATGACTTGGTGGCCAAGCATTCGCTAGCCGTACCTGTTTTGCCGGAAGACGCGGTGCAGCCCTTTCGGGTCGGGCTTGGATGGTCGAACGCCGTTCATGGCGCCTGCTGTGCATTTCCGCCTGACGGAAGCTTGCTTCTCGGTGCTCTCGTGCGGAGTCCTGCCACGCGCGGCCTCTTGTAAAACTAATGGGGAGGGGAACGAGTGCAAAAGGCAATCGATCTATTCTACAGGGTTCTCGAAATCCTGCTGATCGTCCTGATGTCGGGAATGGCGATCATGGTCTTCGTGAACGTTGTCATGCGTTACACGATGAATTCCGGCATTACCGTGTCGGACGAACTTGCGCGTTACTTCTTCGTCTGGGTTACCTTCATCGGCGCCGTGGTGACATTTCGCGAACACGGTCACCTGGGTGTCGAAACGCTGGTCGCGCTTCTCGGCCGAAAGGGCCGCATCGTCTGCATGGTCCTGAGCAACCTGGTGATCATCGCCTGTTCGGCGATCTTCTTCTGGGGTACCTGGAAGCAGTTTCCAATCAACTGGAGCATGAAGGCGCCCGTCACCGGCCTGTCGATGGGCTTTGTCTACGGCATCGGCTTCTTCACCGGCGCCGGCTGCACAATCATTGCGCTTGAACGTCTCGTCCGCCTGCTTGCCGGTCGTGCGACACAGGAGGAAATCGAGGCTTTTGCTGGCGAAAACCTCACTCTTGAACAGATGGCGGAGCGCAGCTGATGACACTTTTCGTCTTCGTTGGCTCCCTTCTCGGAGCCATGGCGATCGGAGTGCCGGTCGCATTTTCGCTTATGTTCTGCGGCGTCGTGCTCATGTGGTATATGGGTATGTTCAACACCCAGATCATCGCCCAGAACATGATCGCGGGGGCAGACACCTTCACGTTGCTCGCCATCCCCTTCTTCATTCTTGCCGGCGAACTCATGAACGCCGGGGGCCTGTCGCGGCGGATCATCGACTTCGCCATCTCTTGGGTCGGACACATTCGAGGCGGCCTCGGCATCGTGGCGATCGTGGCCGCGCTTATCATGGCCAGCATTTCTGGCTCCGCCGCCGCCGACACTGCCGCGCTCGCCGCCATCCTCATTCCGATGATGGCCAAGGCCGGCTACAATATCCCGCGCTCTGCGGGCCTCATCGCCGCAGGCGGCATTATCGCGCCGGTCATTCCGCCATCGATGGCCTTCATCGTATTCGGCGTCGCTGCCAACGTTTCGATCACGCAGCTCTTTATGGCGGGCGTCGTGCCCGGCCTCATGATGGGCTTGGCCCTGGTCGCCACCTGGCTGATCGTGGTGCGACGGGACAAGGTCGAGCCGCTTGCGCGGACTCCGGTGAAGGAACGCCTTCAGGTGACGGGCCGGGCACTCTGGGCACTTGGCATGCCGGTCATCATTCTTGGCGGGATCAAGGCGGGCGTCGTCACTCCGACGGAAGCGGCGGTTATTGCCGCCGCCTATGCTCTCTTCGTTGGCATGTTCATCTATCGGGAGCTGACGCCGAAAACACTCCCGCACGTGATCCTGCAGGCGGCGAAGACGACATCGGTAATCATGTTCCTGGTCTGTGCCGCACTCGTTTCGGCCTGGCTAATCACCGCTGCGAACATTCCATCCGAAATTACCGGCCTCATCAAACCACTGATCGGCCATCCGATTCTGCTGATGTTCGTGATCATGATCCTTGTACTGATCGTCGGTACAGCGTTGGACCTCACGCCAACGATCCTGATCCTCACCCCTGTATTGATGCCGATCATCAAGCAGGCGGGCATCGACCCGGTCTACTTCGGCGTGCTGTTCATCATGAACAATTGCATCGGCCTTTTGACCCCGCCGGTTGGCGTTGTCCTCAACGTCGTCAGCGGCGTCGGCCGAATACCGCTCGGCAAGGTGACGGCTGGAGTCTGGCCGTTCCTGGCGGCGCAAACGATCGTGCTCTTTCTCCTGGTCCTGTTCCCGGACCTGGTGATCGTGCCTGCCCGCTGGCTGCACTGACAGCCCGCAAACCGTCTCACTCAGCAATCCATGGGAGGATAAGTTTTGAGAAAATTGCTTTTGACCACCACCGCCATCGCATTGGCATGCACGATGTCGGCGCCGGCCTTCGCTGAATTCAATGAACGCACCATTCGCGTTTCAAACGGCATCAATGCCGACCACCCCGTCGGCAACGGCATCGACGCGATGCAGAAGTGCCTGGACGACAAGTCGGGCGGCAAGCTCAAGCTGACGGCATTCTGGGGCGGCGCGCTTGGCGGTGACCTGCAGGCAACCCAGGCCCTTCGCTCGGGCGTTCAGGAGGCCGTTGTCACCTCATCGTCCCCGCTCGTCGGCATCGAAGCGTCGCTCGGCGTCTTTGACCTCCCGTTCCTGTTCTCCAACGCCCAGGAAGCCTACAAGGTTCTTGACGGCGACTTCGGCGAGATGATGAACAAGAAGCTCGAGGCCGTCGGCCTCGTGAACCTCGGCTACTGGGAAAACGGCTTCCGCAATCTGTCCAACTCGGTGCATCCCGTCACCAAGTGGGAGGACTTCGAGGGCATGAAGGTTCGCGTCATGCAGAACAACGTCTTCCTCGACACGTTCCAGAACCTTGGCGCCAACGCCACTCCGATGGCTTTCGGCGAGGTCTTCTCCGCTCTGGAAACCAAGACGATCGACGCTCAGGAAAACCCCTATGTGACGATCGACACTTCGAAGTTCTTCGAAGTGCAGAAGTACATCACCGAGACCAACCACGCCTACACGCCGTTCCTCTTCCTCTTTTCGAAGGCTATCTTCGACACCTACACTCCCGACGAGCAGGCGGCTCTGCGAGAGTGCGCCACCGTTGGTCGTGATGTCGAGCGTCAGGTCATCGGCGACCTGAACAAGAAGTCGCTCGAGAAGATCAAGGCTGCCGGCCTCGAAGTGAACGTCCTTTCTGCGGAAGAGCAGGCGCGCATCCGCGAGAAGTCCATGGTCGTTTACGAAAAGCACAAGGCCGAGATCGGCGCCCCCGTCGTCGACGGCATTCTCGCCAAGCTCGCCGAGATCCGTAAGTAAGCGAAAGGCCTGAGTTCAAAAAAGGGCCCGCGGCGTCAGCCACGGGCCCTTTTGCCATTCGAGGGCATATTCGCTCAGGGGACCTCAGGCGGACGATCGGACCGGCCCTTCTTCAACTGCTGTTCACGGAAGAAAATGAACAAGCCGGATCCGATGATCAGGCTCGCGCCGACCATCATGGTGGGGCGCGGTATGTCGCCGAAAAACATCCAGCCGAAGACGATCGCCCAGAGAAGAAGCGTATACTGAAGCGGCGCAACGGTCGCAGCGTCGGAGATCTTAAGCGCGCGGTTGACGAGCATATGGGCGCCCATGGCGACGACGCCCAGAAGGCAAAGCAGGGCGATTTCCGGGACGGAGGTTAGCGGCGTCCAGTCGATCGGGGCGATGATAAGCCCGGCAAGACCGGCGCCGCCTAGCTGGAAAAGCACCAGCGTCTTGTCCGGCGTGGAACGCAGGCTGCGGCCCGACAGTAGCATGAAGGCGAAGGCGAAGGTGCCGACGATCGAAATGAAGGCCGGCATGGTGAACATTGCCCTTGACGGTTCAAGGGTGATGACGACGCCGACGAAACCGACGAAGATCGCCGTCCAGCGTCGCCAGCCAACCTTCTCACCAAGCAGGAGCGGTGACGCAGCGGCGACATAGATCGGGGCTGCCAGCCAATAGGTCATCACGTCGGCAAGCGGCAGATAGGTGACCGCATAGTAGAAGCAGAACACCTCCAGGGTCGAGAAGAGGACGCGTAGCGCCTGCATCAGCGGTCTCTCCGCCTGCGTGATTGGCTTCCATCCGCCGCGCCAGATGAAGGGCGAAAGAATGAGCAACGCGGCCAGGCTGCGGATCAGGATCACCTGGCCGAGGCCATAATTGGCGACCAGCCATTTCCCCATTGCGTCGTTCAGCGCAAACATCAACATCCCGAGCAGCATCGCCGCTGGTCCGGCGACCAATATAAAGCTACTACCGGTCCCGTCTGTCTCACTCATGTCTGTCATCGATTTCCCCGAATCGGCGCCGTTTCCCGGCGGCATGTCAGATGCTCTCTCGGTCGGAGATCCTGCGGCTGACCGTGAAGGCTCGCTCGAGTTCCGGATTGAGTTCCATGCCGAGACCCGCGCCGGGCGGCACGGTTATCATGCCGTTGCGGACCTCGGGAAGGGCGGTCACCAGATCACGATACCAGGTTCGGTAGAAGGCGCGCACGCTCTCCTGCACCAGCGCGTTCGGCGCATTCAGCGAAAGGTGAGTGGAGGCGCACAGGACGACGGGGCCGGTGCAATCATGCGGCGCGACAGGAAGATGCCAGGCTTCCGCCATCGCCGCGATCTTGCGCGCCTCCGATAAGCCTCCGCACCAGCTGATATCGAGCATCACCACGCCGGCCGCGCCGGTCTCGAGGTAGTCGCGAAACGCCCAGCGCGAGCCCAGCGTTTCCGAAGCGGAAATCGGGGCCGGCGAAACCTCGGCATATCGCCGCAGGCTGGCAAGACTGTCCATCTTGATCGGATCCTCGTGCCAGAAGGTCTGATATGGCGTCAGTGCTTTGGCGATCTGCATCGCCGGTAAGAGCTGCCACATCGAATGGAATTCGACCATGATGTCCATCTGGTCGCCGACGGCGGCGCGGATCTTTTCGAACGGTATGAGCGCCTCCCTGAGGTCGGGCATGGAAATATAGTTCCCGCGTGTCTTCTCCGCTGCCGCATCGAAGGGCCAGATCTTCATGGCCGTGATGCCCTCTTCCAGCAATGAGTGGGCCAGCTCGTCGGCGCGATGCAGGAAGCCATTCAGGTCGTCGTAATCGCGCCCTTCGGCGAGACCGTAATTTGCCGTCGTCTGGCCGGTCGCCTTCTTGATGTATTCGGTGCCGGCGCAGGTGTTGTAGGTCCGGATCTCCTTTCGGGTGAAGCCGCCGAGCAGCTGCGCGATCGGCTGGCCAGTTGCCTTGCCGAACAGATCCCAGAGCGCGATGTCGAAGGCGGAATTGCCGCGCACTTCCGCACCGGACGAGCGGAAGCCGAGATAGCCGACGAGATCGGCCGCGAGCCGGTCGATCTCCAGTGGATCGCGTCCGATGACGCGCGGCGCGATGTATTCGTGGATATAGGCTTCGACCGTTTCTGCACCGAAGAAGGTTTCCCCGAGGCCAGTGAGGCCCTCGTCGGTGTGCACCAGCAGCCAAAGAAGATTGGGGCGCTCGGCGATACGCACCGTTTCGAGACGGGTAATTTTCATGGGAACTCCAGTTTTGTTTTCAGGTCAGGCCGCCACGGGCGAGAGCCCTGAGGCTCTGGTCGAAATGCTGGTCTATGATCGTCGATGCCACCTGAGGATCGGAGGCGGCGATCGCCTCGGCAAGGTCGAGATGCAGGCGGTTCATGGCTTCGCGTTCGTCGTCGGTAGCACGCACCTTCCAACCGATCGGCCAGCACTCGACGATCACGCCCTGAAAGGCGCCTATCATCAGGGCGAAGACGGGGTTTTTCGAGGCGCGCGCGATCGCCAGGTGGAGGGCGAGGTCGTTTTCCATGACGACGGCCGGTTGGTCGAGGCGGTTCTGCATGGCGCGGGCGAAGCCGAGGATCTCGTCCGCCTCTTTCTCTGTGCGCAGCAGCGCCGCAAGTGTTGCCGTACGCCCCTCGATGGTGCGGCGTGCGTCATAGATCTGACGGATGTCGATTTGGTGGGTGAACAGGCCATGTCGGAAGGTCATGGCGATGGAACTGTCGTCAAGTTCAGCGACGGTGGGCCTCTTGCCGGCGCCGAGATCGATCAGACGCATGGCAGCAAGCGAACGCAGAGCTTCACGGACCACGGTACGGGACACGCTGAGGCTTTCCGTCAGGGCTGCCTCGGAGGGTAGGCGATCCCCTGGCTTCAGCCTGCTTTCGCGGATGAGAGAAGAGATCTGCGCGACGGCGCCTGCGACGAGATCGCCGGAATATGGTGTGATTGTTCCCGTTCCGCTCATTATCTATCCTATGGCTTTTGCAATCCGATATTATAGGTTTGTAACGAAGCCAAGAGCACGGAAGCATCGCGTTGCTGCACCTCCGGTAAGAAAGTGCCCACCTTCCCCAATATGACGCAGGAAGCCTCTTGCGGCGTCAGTGTACCGGTTGATGGTCGGCGCAGCCGGGTCTCTGGTTCCAACTGCCGGCGTCCGTCGACTTGCTCCGCTCACCTTCCCGAACGCATTCACGCTACTCGTGTCGCGTCCCGCCATTGACACCACCATCACTCCATGTATTCTGTTATAAAAGTGCATATAACATAATTGTGGAACAAAACGGGAGATAGATATGAGAATGAAGCTCGCATTCCTTGTCGCCACGGCGTTGATCGCAACGCCGTCTTTTCTGCTGGCGCAGGAAAAAGGCGGCGTGATCAATGTCGCTACGATTGGCGAACCGCCGACACTCGATCCGATGACGTCGACAGCCGACCTTGTCGGTATCGTCACACAGCATATCTTCGAGACGCTTTATACGTTCGACAAGAAGTGGGCCGTAACGCCGTTATTGGCCGAAAGCCTTCCTGAGGTCAGCGCCGACGGGAAGACCTACACGATCAAGCTGCGCACGGGCATCAAGTTTCATGACGGCAGCGACATGGCATCAGACGACGTCGTTGCCTCGCTCAATCGTTGGACCAAGCTTGCTTCGCGCGGGAAACAGGCTGCTGGCTTTATCGAATCGATCACTGCAACCGACGCATCGACCGTCACGATCAAGCTGAAACAGCCCTACGCTCCACTGGTCTCGCTGCTTGCCTTCAACAACTCCGCTGCGATCATCATTCCCGCGGAAAAGCAGGCCGACACGATGACGGACTTCATCGGCACCGGCCCATACATGCTGAAGGAGCGTAAGGCTGACCAATATATCCAGCTCGTCCGCTTCAATGACTACAAGCCGCGCTCCGGCGACAGTGATGGTTATGGCGGCGCCCGCCATCAGTATCTCGACGAAATCCGCTTCGTACCGGTGCCGGATGCCAACACCCGCGTCGAGGCCGCCATCTCTGGCCAATACGACTATATTGACTCCCTGCCGGTCGAATCTTACGACAAACTAAAGTCCTCAACGGCAACCCAGCCGCTGCTCCTGAAGCCGTTTGGCTATCCGGTATTCGTCTTTAACACCGCTGCCGGCGTTACAAAGAACGTTGCGATCCGCAAGGCAATCCGCCAGGCGCTCAGCATGGAAGACATGATGGGAGCCGCCTTCGGCGGTACGGACTTCTACGCAGCGGATGGCAACGTCTATCCTGGCAACTTCGCCTGGAGCACGGACGCAGGTGTCAAAGGCAACTATAATGTCGCGGATCCGGAAGGCGCAGCCACGGCCGCCAAGGAGGCAGGCTACAACGCTGAGCCCATCCGCATCCTGACCAGCCGCCAGTACGAGTTCCACTACAAGATGGCCCAGGTGGCGGCCGAATATCTGAAGCTGGCGGGCTTTACGGTGGACCTCCAGGTCGTCGACTGGGCGACGCTGACACAGCGCCGCACCGACAAGGCGCTGTGGGACATCTATATCAGCCACAGCCCGTTCCTTCCGGAACCGGCCCTGATCGGCTCCCTGTCTCCGAGCTCGCCTGGATGGTGGGACACGCCGGCGCGAAAGAGTGCCGTCGATGCGTTCACCACCGAGATCGACCCAATGAAGCGCGTTGAACTCTGGGCCAAGGTCCAGAAGACGATGTACGACGAGGTGCCGTTCATGAAGATTGGCGATTTCAACGCCGTCTCGGCCATGTCAACGAAGCTTCAGGGTGTCGATCCCGCCCCTTGGCCGTACTTCTGGAACGCATCGATCAAGAAGTAACCCCGCGTGCCGGGTGCTGGTCCTGAGGCCGGCATCCGTCCACGATCGTGCTCTGCCTGGACACAGGAGCCGCTTTCCATGATACGCTACATCCTTCAGCGCCTTCTTGGCATGATCGTTGTGATGTTTCTCGTCGTCACGATTGTCTTCGTGATCGTGCGTGTGACGCCCGGCGACCCCGCCGCAGTCATGCTCGGCCCTGATGCAACCACACAGGACGTTGCCGAATTGCGCGCGCGCCTCGGTCTCGACCAGTCGATCGTTGTTCAATACTTCTTCTATATAGGACAGCTTCTGAAGGGGGATCTTGGCCAGTCGATCTTCCTCGACATGCCGGTGACCTCGGCGCTTCTCGAACGCGCAGAACCGACCTTCTTCCTGACGATCTTCTCGCTCCTGATTGCAAGTGTCGTGGCACTGCCGATCGGCATCTATGCCGCCTACCGACGCGGCTCGTTCATAGATCAGTTGTCGACAACCACCGCCATGCTGGCCGCAAGCATCCCGAGCTTCTGGCTCGGACTCATTCTCATGCAGTTCTTCGCCGTGCGCCTGAACCTGTTTCCTGTCTCCGGATACGGCGGCCCCGGCGCGTCCTTTCTTGAGCGCATGTACCACCTTACGCTGCCTTCCTTCGCCCTCGGCCTTGTCTCCTCGGCGCTGATCCTGCGCTTCACGCGCGCCTCGATGCTTGATGTGCTCGGCGACGATTACATTCGCACCGCGCGCGCCAAGGGGCTGGTCGAACGCAAGGTTGTCCTCAAGCATGCGCTGAAGAATGCCTTGATCCCGATCCTGACAGTGCTTGGCCTCACTGCCGCCGTGCTGATTTCAGGTGCTGTTGTAACGGAGACCGTGTTTGGCCTTCCGGGGGTCGGCAATCTCGTCGTCTCTGCCGTTCTCAGACGCGACTACCCCGTCATCCAGGGCGCACTGCTGGTCATTGCCGGCCTCTACGTCCTCATCAATTTCGCAATCGACATGCTCTATCTGCTGGTCGATCCAAGGGTGCGCTACTGATGGCTGATATCTTAACCACCACCGAGAGTCCCGCCGCAGCCGAGCGCAGCAAATTCCTTCGCCGCCTGTTGAGACGCAAGACGGTCGCCGCCGGCATCATCGTGCTCACCATCTTCGTGCTGTTGGCGGCATTGGCGCCCTGGATTGCGCCGTACTCGCCCTCGAAGCTGTCGATCGTCAACCGGCTCAAGCCGCCGAGTGAAATGTTCTGGTTTGGCACCGACGAGTTCGGCCGCGATGTGTTTTCACGCACCATCTATGCCGGGCGGCTGTCGCTGTTGGTTGGCGCCGCCGTTGTCGTGCTCTCCGCGTTGATCGGCGTCACGCTCGGTCTGCTTGCCGGCTTCTTCCAGAAACTCGATACGCCGATCGCCCGCCTGATCGACGCGATGATGTCGTTTCCGGACATTCTCCTGGCTATCGCGCTTGTCGCAGCTCTCGGGCCATCGCTGACGACGGTCATCGTTGCCCTGTCGATCGTCTACTCGCCGCGCCTGGCGCGTATCGTTCGCGCCTCGACCCTGGTCATACGCGAGCTACCCTATGTGGAGGCGGCGCAGGCGCTCGGCATTTCCACCTTCCATATCATGACGCGACACGTGCTTCGCAATCTTCTGTCGCCGATCCTGGTGCAGGGCACCTTCCTGTTTGCCAGCGCCATGCTGGCCGAAGCCGGACTTTCCTTCCTCGGCCTCGGCGTCAGCCCTGAAATCCCGACCTGGGGAACCATGATCGCAGCCGGCCGTCAATATATCGGCCAGGCCGACTGGATGACCYATTTCCCGGGCTTCGCCATCATCCTCTCCGTACTGTCGCTGCAAATGGTTGGCGACGGTCTCCGGGACATGCTCGATCCAAGACTTCGAAAGGACATTTAGAATGACCGGTGAAAAAGCGGGCAAGCCGCTCCTCATCACCAATGTAAAGCCCATGGCTTTCGGCGCGGCTTTCCCCTCCAGCAGCACGACGGACATCCTAGTCGGCGCCGACGGCAGGATCTCCGCAATCGGCCCGACGCTTGCCGCGCCAGCAGATGCCGCGCGCCTCGACGCCAAGGGAGCCTGGATCTCGCCCGGCTGGGTCGATCTTCACGTCCATATCTGGCATGGCGGCACCGACATTTCGATCCGTCCGTCGGAATGCGGCGCCGAGCGAGGCGTCACGACGCTGGTTGATGCCGGATCAGCGGGGGAAGCCAACTTCCACGGCTTCCGCGAATATATCATCGAGCCGTCGAGAGAGCGCATCAAGGCTTTCCTCAATCTTGGCTCGATCGGCCTTGTCGCCTGCAACCGCGTTGCCGAACTGCGCGATATCAGTGACATCGACCTCGACCGCATTCTCGAATGCTATGCTGAGAACAGCGAACACATCGTCGGCCTGAAGGTACGGGCGAGCCATGTCATCACCGGTTCCTGGGGTGTCACGCCTGTCAAGCTCGGCAAGAAGATCGCCAAGATCCTCAAGATCCCGATGATGGTCCATGTCGGCGAGCCGCCAGCGCTTTATGATGAAGTGCTTGAGATCCTCGGTCCCGGAGACGTCGTTACCCATTGCTTCAACGGCAAGGCCGGGTCGAGCATCATGGAAGACGAGGACCTCTTCAATCTCGCCGAACGTTGCGCTGGCGAAGGTATTCGCCTCGACATTGGCCATGGCGGCGCATCCTTCTCCTTCAAGGTGGCGGAAGCAGCCATCGCACGCGGCCTTCTGCCGTTCTCCATCTCGACCGACCTGCATGGTCATTCGATGAATTTCCCGGTCTGGGATCTCGCGACCACCATGTCGAAGCTCCTGTCCGTCGGCATGCCCTTCGACAAGGTCGTGGAGGGTGTGACGCACGCACCGGCCTCGGTCATCAAGCTGTCGATGGAAAACCGTCTTTGCGTTGGCGAGAGGGCGGATTTCACGATCTTCGATCTCATCGATGCCGATCTCGAAGCGACCGACTCCAACGGCGACGTTTCCCGCCTGCAGAAGCTGTTTGAACCGCGATACGCGGTGATCGGATCGGAGGCGATCGCGGCCAGCCGCTATATTCCGCGTGCCCGCAAGCTCGTCCGTCACAGCCACGGCTATTCGTGGCGCTGAACGGAAGGTCCAAACCGCATGATAGGAGCAGACGTGGACACGTCCCCAGCAGAGGCCGCAGCAGCGGTACAGACACCCTACGAGCGCCTCGCGGCGCTCGGCATTATGCTGCCATCAGCTCCACCGCCCATCGCCAACTTCATTACCCATGTTCGCGAAGGCAACATCCTCTATCTGTCGGGTCAGGGCCCGCGGGAAGCGGACGGTCATCTGCACGCCGGCAAGGTTGGCAGCGAAGTGAGCACGGAAGAAGCCTATCAGCATGCACGGCTCACCGGCATCAACCTGCTGGCCGTCATGCATGATGCGCTCGGCGACCTCTCCCGGGTGAAGCGGGTGGTCAAGCTGCTCGGCATGGTCAACGCCGTGCCGCACTTCGAAAACCATCCGAGCGTCATCAATGGATGCTCGGACCTCCTTATCGAGGTTTTCGGCGAGGCCGGCCAGCATGCTCGCTCCGCCGTTGGCCTCGGCTCCCTGCCAGGCAACATCACTGTCGAGATCGAGGCGATCGTCTCGCTCAACGACTGAGGAGGTCAGGTCAGTGGTTGCGCCATCCCATCAACTTCTCGATCCGCTCCGCCGAAGCTCGCACCTGTTCGGTGTAATGGCTTTCGTCGGACAGAACCTTCTGTTCGGGCAGGACGATCGAAATGGTGGCAACGCATTGGCCTTCCCGGTCGCAGACCGGCGACGCGATGCAGGCAACCGCGTAGTCCGACTCGGCGACCTGGATAGACAGTCGCTCCCCGAAAGCCTTGCCTGCGGCATCGGAAAGCGTGCGCGCATCGATCTCAGCGCGCCCGGTCGGCGAGGTGCGGGCGCAGCGCTTGAACAATTCTACCCGCTCGTTCTCGGGCAGGTGGCCGACAAGAAGCCTGCCGGACGCCGTCCAGTTCAATGGCACGCGCGTGCCGACACGCGAGGCAACCTGAAAATGGCTTGGGCCGTCCGCCATCGCAAGCACAAGCATGTAATCGCCGTCGCGACCGCAGACCTGCACGGTTTCGCCGGCTTGCCGGCAGAGATCGTGCATCTCGTGCGTGGCAACGCTCATGAAGTCCAGCGACCGGGCATAGGCGAGGCCATAATGATAGAGGCGCGAACCAAGCCAGATCGACCCATCCGAGTTGCGAGCCAGCATGTTCTTTTCGACCAGGTCGTCGATGATAACGTAGACGGTGGAAAGCGGAGCCCGGACTGCCTTGGCAATTGCGTAAGCACCCGCTGGAGAACCGGTTTCGTAAAGATAATCAATTACCTGCAAGGCACGGTCAATACCGCTGACGCGAGAGCGCCGCGCGCCTTTAGGGTCGGCCGCCTCGATCGATGCGGCCTCATGGAGGGGGGCTGCGGATGAGCTCTTGGTGTCCAATTCTACGCTCCTCGTCTGATAACGAGAAGCTATTACATTACTATGGCATAACTGTCGATGGCAATCTGCAACCTGCCGCCACTCTGGAGAAATAGAATGTCCGATGATATCCGCACCAAGATCGGCCTGCGCCCGGTCATCAACGTGTCCGGCACCATGACAAGCCTCGGCGCATCGATCGTCGTGCCGGAAGCGATAGAGGCGATGGCAGCGATCCTGCCGCAGTTCGTCGAGATCAACGACCTGCAACGCAAGGCAAGCAGCGTCATCGCACGGCTGACTGGTGGTGAAGCTGGCTTTGTCACCGCATCGTGCTCGGCCGGCATAAGCCTCGCCGTCGCCGGCGCCATCACCGGCGACAATCTCCTGGCCATCGAGAAATTGCCCGATGTCTCTCCCGAGAAGAACGAAGTCCTCGTGCAGATGGGCCATGTTGTCAGTTACGGCGCGCCGGTTGATCAGGCCATTCGCCTCGCCGGGGGCAAGGTCGTCTTGATTGGGCAGGCAACCTCGACGCATCGCTTCCATATGGAAAATGCCATTACCGAGAAAACGGCGGCAGCCGTCTATGTCGTGTCGCATCATGTTGTCGACTACGGCTTGCTTCATCTTAGCGAATTTGTCGAGATCGCCCACGCGAAGGGCGTTCCGGTGATCGTTGATGCGGCCTCCGAATACGATCTCAAGCTCTTCCTGGCGCAAGGAGCCGATATCGCGCTTTACTCCGGCCACAAGTTCCTCGGCGGTCCGACCTCCGGCATCGTCGCTGGCAAGAAGGAATTGGTGCGCAGCGCCTTCCTGCAGAACATGGGGATCGGCCGCGGCATGAAAGTCGGCAAGGAAAGCGTTTATGGCGTCATGGCTGCGTTAGAAGCTTGGGAAAAGCGCGATCATGCGGCCATCCGGGAACGTGAGACCGCCTGCCTGAACCTCTGGAAGAACGAACTGGACGATCGCCCGGGCGTGACGGCACTGATCGAGCCCGATCCTACCAACAATCCGCTTGACCGCTTGCGGGTGGTGATATCGCCGACGGAGGCCCACATCACCGCCTGGGATCTCGCTGCCGCTCTGTCGCAAGGCAACCCGCCGGTCATCGTGCGCGACCATGAGGTCGAGCATCAGCATTTCTATCTCGATCCCTGCAACCTGCACCCTGGCCAGGAAGAGATCGTCGCCGTCCGTCTTGCAGAAGAGCTCAACAAGGCTCGTGCCTCGAACGAAATCATCGCCACCCCGTTCGAAAACCGCAGCAAGCATCGCTTTGACGGCATGCTGCGCTGGCCGGACTGAGGACCGACAGGCGACAAACGATAGAAGGAAGGGAACGATCATGAGCGCCACAGAGACAAGCACTGCAAGGTCCGTCGATCCGGTTTTGTCTGTCCAGAACCTGACCACCTCGTTTCTGGTGGATGGCGGATTAAAACCCGTCGTGCGGGATGTTTCCTTCTCTGTGGCACCGCAAGAAACGGTCGCGATCGTCGGCGAAAGCGGCTCGGGCAAGAGTGTCACGTCGCTCTCGATCATGCGGCTCCTGCAGCCCGATTCGAGCCGCATCGAGGGCAAAATCATGCTGGGCGGCCGCGACCTGCTGTCACTTTCAGAAAATGAGATGCGAAAGGTCCGCGGCAACGACGTCTCGATGATCTTTCAGGAACCGATGACGAGCCTCAATCCGCTCTTTACCATTGGCGACCAGATCTCGGAGGCATTGCTGTGCCACCAGGCGATGTCGAAGGCCGACGCGAAGGCGGAGACGATCCGGTTGCTGGAAAAGGTCCGCATCCCGTCCGCCGCATCTCGTTTCGATGAATACCCGCATCGCTTCTCCGGCGGCATGCGCCAGCGCGTGATGATCGCCATGGCTCTGGCTTCCAAGCCAAAGCTCTTGATCGCCGACGAACCGACGACGGCACTCGACGTAACGATCCAGGGGCAGATCCTCGATCTCATCAAGATGCTGCAGGACGAGCAGGGGACCTCGGTCCTGTTCATCACTCACGACATGGGCGTCGTTGCCGAAATTGCCGACCGCACAGTCGTCATGTATCGCGGTGAGCAGGTGGAGACCGGTGCCACCGCCGACATCTTCCACCGCGGAAAGCATCCCTACACCCGCGCCCTGCTGTCTGCCGTCCCGGTGCTTGGATCAATGCAGGCCTATGCCCGGCCATTGCGCTTTCCTGTTGTCAACACCGCAACCGGTGAAACGGACAAGCAGGTCGAAGTGCCTGACACCGTATCCAAGGACAAGCCGATCCTTGAGGTGAAGGGGCTCACCAAGCGGTTCGACATCCACTCGGGGCTGTTTGGACGACTGAGCGGCCGCGTGCATGCCGTCGAGAACGTTTCCTTCGACCTTTTCGCCGGCGAGACGCTGTCGCTGGTCGGCGAGTCCGGTTGTGGCAAATCGACCACAGGGCGCGCCATCATGCGGCTGATCGAACCGGATTCGGGATCCCTGCTGGTCGCGGGACGCGACGTGCTCGCTCTCGACAAGCGCGGGATGCGCGATATGCGCAAGTCAGTGCAGATGATCTTTCAGGACCCGTTTGCATCGCTCAACCCGCGCATGACCGTCGGTCAGGCGATTGCCGAGCCCTACCTCGAACACAAGATGGGCACAGCAAGAGAGGCAAAGGACGTTGTCGCTGACATGCTCCTGAAGGTCGGGCTGACACCCGATATGGCACGACGATACCCGCATGAATTCTCGGGCGGCCAGCGACAGCGCGTCTGTATCGCCCGCGCCCTGGCACTCAAACCCAGGGTCATCGTCGCTGATGAAAGTGTCTCGGCACTCGACGTGTCCATCAAGGCGCAGGTCATCAACCTCATGCTCGATCTGCAGCAGAGCCTCGATCTCGCCTTCCTGTTCATTTCGCATGATATGGCGGTCGTCGAACGCGTCAGCCACCGTGTGGCGGTCATGTATCTTGGCGAGATCGTCGAAATCGGCCCGCGCGCGGCAGTCTTCGGCAACCCGCAACACGACTACACCAAGAAACTCATGGCCGCGGTTCCGGTGCCGGACCCGGACCGTCGCCGCCAGAAACGAATGGCTGTCGTCGAGGAGCTGAGGAGCCCGATCCGGCCTGTCGAATACGAGGCTGGACGGCGCGAATATCGAACCGTTTCGCCAGGACATCTCGTGATCAGCTGACGGTTCTGCGCCAATGGGCATGGCCGACCCTTGCCTCTCGCCTGGTCGGACACATCTCGTCCTCGTCGCTGTCGACCTTCGCCATCCGGCGTGGTCAGGTCGTCATGTCGCGGCACCAGCCCGGAGCCGGTATGGACGACGTTGCGCGTCTGCGCAGCATGCTCGCTGTGCCGGTAGCGGTGTTATGATTTCCTGGCGCGAATAGACTTTCGCCAAAGCAGTTCGGCCCTCAACCTGATGGACTGAACCTCGCCTTGGCCGTCCTCCCGCTCGAACTTGGTCAACCACTCGACGGCCCTTGAAGCGATTTCGGCGACCGGCTGTGCGAATGTCGTCAGTTCGTAGGATGACCAGGACGCCTGCTCGATATCGTCGAAGCCGGCGACGCAGAGTTCGTCCGGAATGGATATGCCGAACTGGTGGCGTGCCGCATCCATGAAACCGCAAGCCAGGAGGTCAGTGGCGCAGAAGACGGCGTCGGGCCGCTCCTTGGCCGTCAGCAGGCGATGGGCGAGAACGCGCCCGGCCTCATAGCCCGTCCAGCCGTGACGTTCGACGATGACATCCATTCCAAGCGCGCGCGCGCCGGCAACGAATCCGCGCTCGCGCCCCATGAGACTAGGCGTCCCCGCTTCGGAATTGGCAAAGGCAAGCCGGCGGCAGCCGGCCCGCACGAAGGCGGTCAGGATGCGTCCGCCGGCCTCGTCGTCGTCGAGATTGATCCGGAGCGGGCCAGGCTGATCGTCGTCGCGGTTGATCAGCACCAGGCGCTGGCCATTGCGCAGACAAAGCTGCGTTATCGACTTGTCGGGAAGCCCGGAAAGAATGACCGATGCATCGGCGCGATAACGGATGGCCTGTTGCAGCGCCCGGTCGACGCTGCCGTCGGAGCGATCCGTGTTGATGAACATCGCCACCTTGCCGGCATTCTGCAGCTGCAGCGTCAGCTCCCTGAGCAGCGCCGACCGATACGGCGTCGCGACCTCGGAAACGATAAGGCAGACGATGCCGCTTTCGTTGCGCATCAGGCCTCGGGCAAGATGGTTGACGTGGTAGCCGAGCTCCTCTGCCGCCTGCAGCACCCGTTCGCGCGTCTCTGCCGAAACGCTCGCTCCCGGGGTGAAGGTTCGCGAGACGGCGGAACGCGATACGCCGGCCCTTTCGGCGACTTCCTGTGCACTAACGAAAATTTTCGACCGCACCTTTCCCTCCCGCACGGTCTTTCTTAGCCGTTTGTTGCACGTGCGTGCAAGCGGTCTTGCACGAGACTTTTATGACAGTTTTGCGAAAAACGAGTTGACAGTTATTTTGCCCGTATGCAAGCTCTGCACACGCTTGCAAGAGCGACCGGCGTGGAGGCGCCGTCACAACCAGGAGGAAATCATGCGACCGGTCAAGTTGGCCGCGGCACTGCTTGCCGCGGGTGTATCCTTTGTTGCCTTTTCGGCTCATGCCGCCGGCGATCTCAATGTCATCTGCTCGGCGGATTCGCAGGTCTGCGACCTGATGAAGGGTCTGTTCGAGAAGCAGACCGACATAAAGGTGAACATGGTTCGCCTGTCGGCTGGCGAGACCTATGCGAAGATCCGTGCCGAGGCACGCAACCCGAAGACGGATATCTGGTGGGCCGGCACCGGCGATCCCCATCTTCAGGCAGCCGCCGAAGGCCTGACCCAGGAATACAAGTCGCCGCTGTTCGATCAGCTCCAGGACTGGGCCAAGAAGCAGGCCGAGAGCGCCAAGTTCCGCACGGTCGGCGTTTATGCCGGCGCGCTCGGCTGGGGCTACAACTCCGAAATCCTTGCCAAGAAGGGGCTGAAGGAGCCGAAATGCTGGGCTGACCTGCTCGATGCGAGCTACAAGGGTGAGATCCAGATCGCCAATCCGAATTCGTCCGGCACCTCCTATAACACGCTTGCCACGCTGGTGCAGATCATGGGCGAGGACAAGGCTTTCGATTACCTCTCGAAGCTGAACGCCAATGTTTCTCAATACACCAAGTCCGGTTCGGCGCCGGTAAAGGCGGCCGCGCGCGGTGAATCCACCATCGGTATCGTCTTCATGCACGACGCGGTCGCCCAGACCGTCGAGGGTTTCCCGATCAAGGCCGTCGCGCCATGCGAAGGCACGGGCTACGAAATCGGTTCGATGTCGATCGTCAAGGGCGCCAAGAACCTGGAAAACGCCAAGAAATGGTACGATTGGGCGCTTTCCGCCGAAGCGCAATCGCACATGAAGGAAGCGAAGTCCTATCAGCTTCCGTCCAACAAATCCGCCGAGGTGCCGAAGGAGGCGCCGAAGTTCGAGGACATCAAGCTCATCGATTACGATTTCGCGAAATACGGCGATCCCGATGTTCGCAAGGCGCTTCTTGCTCGCTGGGACAAGGAGATCGGCGCCAAGGCGAACTGAACCTGACTTCGCCGTGCCCGGGCCGGACTATGTTCGGCCCGAAGGCACAACTGAAACCGGATGAAGACGCGGACCCGACCATGACACATAGCAATCGACGGCTCGATGTCGCTCTTCTTCTCGGCCTTGCTGCCTTCGTTCTCCTTCCGTGGTACCGGATCGAAGGTGGCTTTTACAGCTTCGGCTGGCTTTCCGGCTTTCCAGCTGACCCTGCCGCCGCGCCTGGCGTTTTGCAGATATTGATGCACGGACGCTGGTGGCTTGCCGGCGCCCTCATGTTCCTGTTCGTGGGCGGCTCGGCGCGCCTGATGTCCGATCCGATCCGCCGCGGTCGGCTGCTTGCCTTGGCAGGTGGCCTCGGCTTTGCCTTCCTGGCGCTGCAGGGATTGGCAATTACCTTCTCCGGCTGGAGCTGGACGATTAGCGAAATGCTTTTCGGTACGCTCAACGATGGGCAGCCCTCGATGGGTACCGGCGCCATCCTTGCCGGCATCGTTTTCGTGCTTCTCTTTTCCTTCGGGCTTGCCGAACGCGGCGTCATGAAAGGTGATGCCTTTCTTGTCGGCGCCATCGTCATGTTGATCGTGCTGGTCGCAATCTTTGTCTTCTACCCGGTCGGCAGCATGTTCGTCGGCGCCTTTCAGGCCTTCGATGGGTCGTTTGATACGAGCGGGTTCGTGACCAATATTCAGGACGCGTCCGTCTGGAGTCTCGACTGCCTGGTTGGTGGCGACCGCTGCGGCGTCGCCTGGCGCACGCTCTGGCTCGCGATCCTGACGGCCAGCGGCGCGACGCTCCTCGGCCTCTGCTTTGCGCTGGTTGCGACGCGCACGCGATTTCCCTTCAAGAAGGGGTTAAGGCTGCTGACGATCTTGCCGATCATCACGCCGCCCTTCGTCGTCGGTCTGGCGCTGACGCTGCTCTTCGGGCGTGCCGGCGTCGTCACCCAAACGGTGGCAACTCTTCTCGGTGCGGAACCGGGCCGCTGGCTCTATGGACTGACGGGCATCTGGATCGCCCAGGTTCTTTCCTTCACGCCGATCTCTTTCCTCGTGCTCATCGGCGTGGTGGAAGGCGTCAGCCCCTCGATGGAGGAGGCGTCTCAAACCTTGCGTGCCGACCGCTGGCGCACCTTCTGGCGGGTGTCGCTGCCGCTGATGAAGCCCGGTCTCGCGAACGCGTTTCTGATTGCCTTCATCGAGAGCATGGCGGATTTCGGCAATCCGATGGTGCTTGGTGGCAGCCATGGCGTGCTGTCGACGGAGATCTTCTTCGCCGTCGTCGGCTCGCAGAACGATCCGTCACGGGCCGCCGTCCTTGCGATGATCCTGCTTCTCTTCACCATGTCGGCCTTCATCGCGCAGCGCTTCTGGCTCGCCGGCAAGAGTTTCGCGACCGTGACGGGCAAGGGGGATTCAGGCGCCCATATCGCCCTGCCGCGCGGACTTTCGATCGGCGTGCATGCGATCGTCATTCCCTGGATGATCTTCACCATCGTCGTCTACGCGATGATCCTCTTCGGCGGCTTTGTCCGCACCTGGGGCCTCGACAACACGCTTACCGTCGAGCACTACGTGAAGGCCTTCTCGATCGGCTGGCGCGACGATGGTGGCATTGCCTGGACGGGCGTCGCCTGGAACTCCTTCTGGACGACAATGGAGATCGCCCTGATCTCCGCGCCGCTGACAGCAGCCGTCGGCCTCTTGACGGCCTATCTGATCGTTCGTCAGCGGTTCGTCGGCCGCAACCTCTTCGAATTTGCACTGATGATGAGCTTTGCCATTCCCGGCACCGTTATCGGCATCAGCTACATCATGGCCTTCAACTTGCCGCCGCTCGAAATGACCGGCACGGCGCTGATCCTCGTTGCCTGCTTTGTCTTCCGCAACATGCCGGTCGGCGTGCGCGGCGGCGTGGCGGCCATGAGCCAGCTCGACAAGAGCCTCGACGAGGCGTCGCTGACACTGCGCGCCGACAGCTTCCGCACCATCCGCAGGGTTATCCTGCCGCTGCTTCGGCCAGCAATCACCGCAGCACTCGTCTATTCCTTCGTCCGTGCCATCACCTCGATTAGCGCGGTCATCTTTCTGGTCAGCGCGAAGTACAACATGTCCACCGCCTATATTGTCGGCCTTGTCGAAAACGGCGAATACGGCGTGGCGATCGCCTATTCCTCGGCGCTTATCCTGGTGATGATCGTCATCATCGCCGGCTTCCAGCTTCTCGTCGGCGAGCGCCGGCTGCGGCGCGAAAACCGCGTCGCGCTTGCCGGTAAAGCCGCTTCCGCGCCTCTCGGTCAGGAGAAAACCGCATGAGCAACACCGCCGCCGGGTCCGTCGTCTTCGAAAATGTCCGCAAGACCTTCGGTGCCTTCACAGCGATCCCTGATCTTTCGCTGACCATCGAGCCGGGTACGCTCGTCACGCTGCTCGGACCATCGGGCTGCGGCAAGACGACGACACTGCGCATGCTGGCCGGACTGGAACATCCCTCGGCCGGCCGGATCCTGATCGGCGGCAAGGATGTCACGGCCCTTCCGGCTAACGAGCGCGACGTCTCGATGGTGTTCCAGTCCTACGCGCTGTTTCCGCACATGACGGCGCTCGATAATGTCGCGTATGGCCTCGAATCCTCCCGCATTCGCCGCAAGGAGGCCCGCGAGCGGGCGGAGGAGGGGCTGAAGCTGGTCGGTCTCGCCGGCATGGGCCAGCGCCTGCCGGCCGAGCTTTCCGGTGGCCAGCAACAGCGCGTCGCCGTCGCCCGCGCCCTGGTGCTGGAGCCGCAGGTCCTGCTGCTCGACGAGCCGCTTTCCAATCTCGACGCCCGCCTTCGCCGGCGCGTGCGCACTGAGATCCGCGATCTTCAGCAGCGTCTCGGCTTCACCGCGGTCTATGTCACGCATGACCAGGACGAAGCCCTTGCCGTTTCCGACCGCATCATTGTCATGAAGGATGGCCAGATCGCACAGGCAGGTGCGCCGCGCGACCTCTACGACGCACCGGCCTCCGCCTTCATCGCCGACTTCATGGGAGAGGCCAACGTGCTGCCCTGCGACATCGTCGGCGTCGAGGGCGACAGCGCGACGATCAGCGTCGAGGGGCTGCAGCATCGGGTTGCGGGCCGCAACATCCGCACCGGACCGGCGCAGCTCGCCATTCGTCCGAACGCCATCACCCTTGCGCCGCGTACCTCCGATGGATCGTTCAATGGCGAGATCACCCATGCCGCCTATCTTGGCGACCGCGTCGAATACGAGGTCAAGACGAGCAACGGTACGCTTTTCGTCGTCGACCCGGCTGTCGAAAAGGCGCTCGCGCCGCGAACGGAAGTGACGATCGGCTTCAAGAGCCGTGGCATCGCCATTATCGGTTGACCCCAAACCCGTTTTGACAAGAAGGATATTAGTTCATGACGTCGCATGTCATCTCCGGTCTCGAAGCCCGTCTCGCGCTTGCTGAGGCGGTTGCCCGTGAGGCAGGCGAAGTGGCGCTCGATTATTTCAGGAAGCGCGAAACCCTCGTCATCGAGACCAAGCGCGACCCCCAGGACGTCGTTTCGATCGCCGATCGCGAAGTCGAGAACCTGATCCGCGCCCGCTTTCATCAAGCCTATCCGGGCGACGGTGTCCTCGGCGAGGAGTATGGGCTCGAACATGGCGCCTCGGGCTTCACCTGGGTTGTCGATCCGATTGACGGCACGAGCCCATTCGTCAACGGCATGCCGAACTGGTGTGTTTCGATCGGCCTTCTGCACGACGACGTTCCCGTGCTTGGCGTCATTTCCGCGCCCTGCCACGGCGAACTCTATGCCGCGGCACTCGGCATGGGTGCGACGCTTAACGGCAAGACGCTGACGCTCGACCCCTCGCGCAACATTCGCAACGCGGTGACGGGAATCGGTGCCAACAACTACGTCTCGCCGGCTTTCGTCGGGAAGATGGTCGAAAGCCTGCTGGACGCCGGCGGAAATTTCGTGCGCAACGGCTCCGGCGCGCTGATGCTCGCCTATGTCGCGGCGGGCCGGCTGGTTGGCTATTACGAGCCCTACATGCATGCCTGGGACTGCATGGCCGGCTATTGCCTGGTGAAAGAGGCGGGCGGCTGGTACCACCCTTTCCCGACACAGGGCGAGATGCTCACGAAAGGCGCGCCGGTGCTTGCCGCCGCGCCAGGCGCGATCGAGGATTTGAGGAGTATCGCCGGCCTTTGAGGCGATCTTCGCTCCGATGCTCGACAGATTGCGAAAGCGTCCTAGTTCTCTTCGATTGCACAGCTTTGCATTAGGAGTTCGCCGCTTTCGGGAAAAGACAGAAGAGGATTTCCGGAACGATCGAGGAGGATCGTCCGGAAAAGGTGGCAGACGATCGCCAAAACCACAGGGAGGAATTATGTCCAAACGTCTACTTTTCGTTTCCGTCGCAGCCGCGACCCTTTCGGCCGGTGCCCAGCACGCCTTTGCGGTGACCGAACTGCAATGGTGGCATGCCATGGCCGGCGCCAATAACGAGGTCGTCGAAAAGCTGTCCAAGGAGTTCAACGAGAGCCAGAGCGAGTACAAGATCGTCCCGGTGTTCAAGGGCACCTATCCGGAAGCCCTGAACGCCGGCATCGCCGCCTTCCGCGCCAAGCAGCCACCGGCAATCCTGCAGGTCTTTGACGCCGGTAGCGGCGTCATGATGGGGGCAGAGGGCGCCGTCATGCCGGCTGCCCAGGTGCTGGAGAAGGGCGGTTACAAGTTCGACAAGTCTGAATATCTGCCCGGCATCGTGGCCTATTACTCGAAGCCGGACGGCACGATGCTGTCCTTCCCCTACAACTCCTCTTCGCCAATCCTTTACTACAACAAGGATGTCTTCAAGAAGGCCGGCCTCGATCCGGAGACGCCGCCGAAAACCTGGCCTGATGTCTTCGAGGCAGCCAAGAAGATCAAGGCGAGCGGCGCAGCCCCTTGCGGACTTACCTCAACATGGCTGACCTGGATCCAGACGGAAAACCTTGCCGCGTGGAACAACGTCGCCTACGGCACCAACGAGAACGGGCTTGGCGGCACGGATGTGAAGCTCGAATTCAACTCGCCACTCTTCGTCCAGCATTTCCAGGCGATCGCCGATCTCGCCAAGGACGGCACCTTCCGATACGGCGGCAGGACCTCGGAGGCAAAGCAACTCTTCACCTCCGGCGAATGCGCCATCATGACGGAATCCTCGGGTGGCCTCGGCGACATCGTCAAGTCGGGGATGAACTACGGCATCGGTCAACTGCCCTATTATGATGGCGAGGGGCGGCCGCAGAATACGATCCCCGGCGGCGCGAGCCTGTGGGTCTTCGCCGGCAAGTCGGATGCGGAATACAAGGGCATCGCCGAGTTCTTCCATTTCCTCTCCCAGACCAAGATCCAGGCGCGACTGCATCAGGTTTCGGGCTACATGCCGGTCACCATGGCGGCCTACGAGGACACGAAGAAGTCCGGCTTCTATGACAAGAACCCTGCTCGCGAAACGCCGATCCTGCAGATGATGGGCAAGGCGCCCACCGAAAATTCCAAGGGCGTTCGTCTCGTCAACCTGCCTCAGGTCCGCGACATCATGAACGAGGAATTCGAGGCGATGCTCGCCGGCAAGCAGGACGCCAAAGCGGCGCTTGACAAGGCGGTCGAGCGAGGCAATGCGGCGATCCAGCAAGCCCTGGGCAACTAACAGACGCCACCTGCCGCCCGTGGTCGAAGCCGCGGGCGGTTACTACCGTTTGTCAGGAGCCTCATTTGCAGCGTGTTGTTTTTCCAAACAAGATCCTTCCCTATCTCCTGGTCGCGCCTCAGATCGTGCTTACCGTGGTCTTCTTCTTCTGGCCGGCAAGCCAGGCGCTTTACCAGTCGACGCAGCGCGAGGATCCCTTCGGACTCAAGAGCGGTTTTGTCGGCCTCGCCAATTTCCGGGCGGTTCTCTCTGATGAGAACTATCTGCACTCGCTGCAGGTAACCGTCGTCTTCAGCATCTCGACGGCGCTGCTATCCATGGTCCTGGCGCTGGCGCTTGCGACTGCCTCCGACAAGGTGGTGCGGGGGCAGTCCTTTTACCGGACGCTGCTGATCTGGCCCTATGCAGTGGCACCCGCCGTTGCCGGCATGCTCTGGCTCTTCATGTTCAATCCCGCCATGGGCACCTTTGCCTATCTGCTGCGTCGGAACGGCTTCGGCTGGGATCCACTGCTGAACGGCAACCAGGCCATGCTGCTGGTGATTGTTGCGGCCGCCTGGAAGCAGATCAGCTATAATTTCCTCTTTTTCGTCGCCGGGCTGCAGGCAATCCCGAAATCGCTGATCGAGGCGGCGGCGATCGACGGTGCGCGCGGCAGCCGGCGCTTCTGGACGATCGTCTTCCCGCTTTTGGCGCCGACCACCTTCTTCCTGCTTGTGGTCAATACCGTTTACGCCTTCTTCGACACGTTCGGCATCATCCACGCGGTTACCGGGGGTGGTCCGGCACGGGCGACCGAAACGCTGGTCTACAAGGTCTTCAACGATGGCTTCGTCAATCTCAACCTCGGCTCCTCGGCGGCACAATCGGTCATCCTGATGGCAATCGTGATTGCCTTGACCGCCTTCCAGTTCCGCTTCGTGGAACGCCGCGTTCATTATGGGTGAGGCAGGCTGATGATCGAAAAACGTCCCCTGGCCACGCTTCTCGGCCACCTGATGCTGATCCTCGGCATCGTCATCGTCGCCTTTCCGATCTACTACACCTTCGTCGCCTCGACGATGAGCTCGGCGGAGATCCTGCGACCGCCGATCTCGCTGCTGCCGGGTGCGCACTTCTCCGGAAATTACGGCGAAGCGCTCTTCGGTGGTGTCGAGCGCACCGTCGGTGTCAGTCTCGAGCGGATGCTCTGGAACACCTTCGTCGTTTCCTTCGTCATCGCGGTCGGCAAGATCGCGATTTCCTTTCTGTCGGCTTTTGCGATCGTCTTCTTCCGTTTTCCCTTCCGCATGGGTTTCTTCTGGATGATCTTCATCACGCTGATGCTGCCGGTCGAAGTCCGTATCCTGCCGACCTACAAGGTGATCGTCGATCTCGGCATGATCGACACCTACGCCGGTCTGACGCTGCCGCTGATGGCGTCAGCGACGGCGACTTTCCTGTTCCGGCAATTCTTCCTGACGATCCCGGGCGAGTTGGTCGAGGCGGCACGTATCGATAGCGCCGGTCCCTTCCGCTTCATGCGCGATATCCTGCTGCCGCTATCGCGCACCAATATCGCCGCGCTTTTCGTCATCCTCTTCATCTACGGCTGGACACAATATCTTTGGCCACTGCTCGTGACCAACGACGCGCGCATGACGACGATCATCATTGGCTTGCGCAAGATGGTGGATTTTGCTGATGCGGCGACCCCGTGGAACTTCGTGATGGTGACGGCGATCCTGGCAATCATCCCGCCAGTCCTCGTCGTCGTGCTCATGCAGCGCTGGTTTGTCAAAGGTCTGGTGGAAACGGAGAAATAATGGCCGGAATCAAGCTTAACGACGTCCGCAAGTCCTATGGCGGCGGCATCGACGTGATCAAGGGCGTGTCGCTCGACATCGCCGAYGGCGAACTCCTCGTCCTCGTCGGCCCCTCGGGCTGCGGCAAGTCCACGCTGCTGCGTATGATCGCCGGACTGGAAGGTATCACTGCCGGCGAGATCGGGATCGGCGGGCGTAGGGTCAACGAGCTGGAGCCCTCCGAGCGGGACATCGCCATGGTCTTCCAGAATTATGCGCTCTATCCGCATATGACGGTACGCCAGAACCTCGCCTATGGCTTGAAGAACCGCAGCACGCCCAGGGACGAGATCGACAGGCGCATTGCCAAGGCGGCTGCTTCGCTCGAGATCGAGCCCTACCTTGAGCGCAAGCCGCGCCAGCTTTCAGGTGGCCAGCGCCAGCGTGTGGCGATGGGCAGGGCGATCGTGCGCGAGCCCGCCGCCTTTCTCTTCGACGAGCCGCTCTCCAACCTCGACGCCAAGCTGCGCGTACAGATGCGGGTCGAGATCAAGCGCCTTCAGCGGTCACTTGCAACCACCAGCGTTTACGTCACGCATGACCAGATGGAGGCGATGACCCTCGCCGACCGGCTGGTCGTCCTGAACGGCGGCCTGATCGAGCAGGTCGGCACACCGATCGAGCTCTATGAGAAACCCGCAACAACCTTCGTCGCGACCTTCATAGGCTCGCCGGCGATGAACCTGTTTTCGACCGACAATCCGAGCCTGACATTGAGCAACCGAGACCGTCTTCCAGCCGAAACCGCCACCATCGGCATCCGCCCGGAGGATTTCCATCTGGCTGGGGGCGCAGAACCCGCGGCCCTTGCCGCCGATGCTCGCGTCGCCGCTGTCGAGCTGATCGGCGCTGAAAGCTACGTTCACGCAACGCTGCCGACCGGCGACAATGTTGTCTTTCGTGTCGCGGGCCGATCAAGAATAGAGATCGACGCCCCGGTGCGGATTGCCGCCAAGGCAGAGAGACTGCACTTCTTCGACCGAAGCAACGTTCGGGTGCAGTAAGAGACTGACCCCTTTTATTGCCTCCGAGGCGTTCCACCAAGCCAACCGAGACTGCACGATTCTTTCTGGCGATATACGGCAGTGCGGTAACCATACGGCCGAGGCCGCGGAGGCTGTAATTTCGTTGGCGGGCGTTCAAATTAGAACGCTGCGACGCCCTCGATACAAGTCGTGACGTCGCCACAGAGCCTGGAGCGCGCAGAATTTGACAAGCTGATCGTCAATAAGGTAAACACGATTAAGGTAATCACGATTAAGGTAATTATAATTACCACAAGGCAGGCATATGCAGTTTCTCGGGCGCGAACGTGAACTCAAGCTGGTGCGGATCGAATTGGATTCGCAACGACCTTCCCTCATCATCGTATTTGGCCGACGGCGGATCGGCAAATCGCGGTTCCTTCGGGAGGCCGCCAAGAACCGCCCAGAAATCTACTTTCAGGCGACCCGCGTCTCATCACTTTTGAACCTGGAACAGTTCAAATCCGATGTCGGAAAGGCAATCGGATCAAAGCCACAGCTCGAAGCCCTGTCAAGCTGGGAGGGGGTACTGCACTATGTTGCCGAGCGTGCCGGCGAGCATCCGGGATTGATCGTCACGATCGACGAATTTCCCTATCTGCTTGATAACGAGCCAGCACTGCCATCGATCGTGCAGAAATTCTGGGATTCCGGCGCACTTGCAGATGGGGCGATGAAACTGATCCTTTGCGGCTCTGCCATTTCTCAAATGGAAGACCTGTTGGCGGAACGGAACCCGCTTTACGGGCGAAAAACCCTGTCGCTCGACATGAAGGCCTTGCCCCTTGTCGACGTCGCCAAGTTTTTCCCGGAGTACACGGCCGACGACATTATCAGAACCTATGCGATTTTCGGCGGCATTCCCTACTATCTTCAGCTTTGCGACGCTCAGGAACCGCTCCGCAACAACGTCATCAAACTCTTGCTCACAGAGACAGGCACCCTGATCGACGAACCGAACACGCTGCTGCAAACCGAACTCAGAGAGCCGTCCTTTTACTCAAGCGTGGTTGCGGCTATATCTGGCGGTTGCAACACTAAGTCGGAGATCGCAAACCGACTGGGTGTCAAAGCAGACGGCATTGGACCGTACCTGGCAAAACTACTCGCGCTTGATTTGATCGATAATTCGAAATCGCTGGATGCCGACGAAAAGGGCCGAAACCGCCGCTATCGCGTTGCCGACAGCCTGATGTCGTTCTGGCATCGTTTCGTGCGACCAAACCTGAGCGCGATCAGCAGCGGGTTTGGCGAGGAGGTTTACGACCGCGTCGTGGAGCCTCGGTTCTCCGAATATATGGGGATTGCGTTCGAACCGATCACCCTTCAATTTGCAAGGCTCCATCTGCAGGAGGTCGTTGCGGTTCCGACGCAGGAGGTTGGCCAGATTTGGGGTCACCCCGATTTCGACATCGATGTCGCGGGGCGATTGTTGGATGGTGCATTTTTCTATGGCGAATGCAAATGGCGATCGCGCGTGATCGACCTTGGCCACGTCCGATTGTTGCGTGAGCGATCCGAGAAAACGACTTACGGGGAAGGAGCGACGGGCAAGCACTACCTGTTTTTCAGTAGAAGTGGTTTTTCAAGCGATGTCGAGAGTTTGGCGAAAGAAGACGAGCGGCTGCATCTGATAACCCCAGAAACACTGGTAAGACCGCCTCGGTAGAGGCGACAGCGTGGGCGCATTGCCGCTCCCAACGCGCCGCCTGACGCATGTGGCACTTGCTCCATAACGTCGGTAATTTCTGTAGTAAATCAGATGCCTAAGCTGCTTTTGGTAGGTGACCGCCCTAGCACCCCCAGCGCAATGCCGCCGTCGCAACGGGCGAATCCCAGAGGAAGAGTTCTTCCTCCCTGAGGATGGCGAGCGTGACCGAAAGACCCTGCATCTCGAGGGAGGTGGCGTAAGTGCCGACCAGCGAGCGTACGATCCTCAGGTCATGATCCGTCATGAAGCGGTGGGCAGTATTGTAGGCGAGATAGAGTTCGGCCGGTGGCGTGCCGCCAAGTCCATTCACGAAAAGCAGTGCCTTGTCCGCAACCGGAGCGACTTCGTTGAAGACTGTCACGCTCAGATGCGTGATGATGGCATCTGCGTTGGAGAAGGGCTCTCTCTCGTGGCCTGGTTCCCCGTGAATGCCGACGCCCATTTCTATCTCACCCGGGCCGAGCGCAAAGGTTGATCGCTGCGTGTGCGGCACCGTTACGCCCGTCAATGCGACACCCATCGATCTGATGCGGGGCGAAAGATCACCGGCAAGGGCTTTCAATTCGGCGAGCGCCATTCCCTTTTCGGCTGCGGCGCCGAGAAGTCTCTCAACGATGACGGTACCGGCAACACCGCGTCGGCCGCGCCCGTCCTGCGTCCGCGCCGTTTCGACGTCGTCGCTCACGATCACCATTTCAATCTTGTGGCGGCTCGATGCCATCTCTGCCGCCATTTCGAAGTTCATGACATCGCCGTCGTAGTTTTTCACCACGAGCAGGCAGCCAGCCCCGGTATCCGTTTCCTCGATCGCGCCAACGATCTGGTCCGGAGTCGGAGAGGTGAAGATATGCCCGACACATGCTGCATCGAGCATGCCGCGACCGACGAAACCGATATGCATTGGTTCGTGACCCGCGCCACCGCCGGAGATGATTGCCACCTTGCCCGGAACGAGGTGACGACGGCGGACAAATTTACGATCAGCGCCGAACACAACGAAGTCCTCATGGGCGCGCACAAATCCGTCGAGGCTTTCGGCGACCATTGTTTCCGCTGTATTCATGAATTTCTTCATCAAGCCCCTCCCAAGGCGATGATCATCTAGCGCCTCGTCGCGCGCAATGGTCCGTTCAATCCGGCGATCCCGAAATTGCAGCGATCTTTTGCACCAAGTCGGTGATGGCCTCTTCGAGCAGGCGGTTGCGTCGTTCGTCACCGAAGTCAGGCACCATGATGGAAAGGTGTCGCAATTTCTCCGAGGCGCCAAATTCCGGCAGTTTGCCGGGATGGGCGATCTGATAAGCGTCGAGAAAGCGTTCCTGTTCGGCGGCGCTGAAATGGCAAACCCGGAAGATCGTCGCAAGATGACGCGCCGGAAGAGGCGTCGCATAAATGGGGCTGGTTATCTGGGTGACGAAGCTGCGATGCTTGCCGAGTTCCGTCGCCAGCCGCTGACGGGTTCCCGAAGGCCGGTTTTCGATGATCTGCGCCAGAATATTCTTATAGGCGATAATGGCGTCTTCGGTGTCTTCGCGCGCCATTCCTATTCTCCGGCTGCCCTTGTCCCATCGGCATTCAGGCCGACTATAGCCGATCTTATCGTGGGAAGCCGATCTGGCGCCACGGAAAAATGCCGCAGACCGACGGCGAGAAGATCAGAGATACGGGATGGATCGCCGGCCATGTCTCCGCAAATGCTGACTGGTTTGCCGCCGGCAAGCTTGACCGCATGTGCCACCAGGCGCAGCACTGCGGGCACTGCGCGGGCTTGATATCGAGCAAAGTCGGCCTGCTCGCGTGCGGAAGCGACGAGGTATTGCGAAAGGTCATTTGTGCCAAACGAAAAGAAGTCTGCGTTTTCGAATTGATCGAGCATGAGGGCCGCCGCCGGGACCTCCACCATCATGCCGATCGGGGGAATACGGTGCGGCACACCCCGGCTTGCGAGCAGGCTGGATTCTTCCCGATAGATCTGCCTGATATCGTCGACATCAGATGGAAAAGTCACCATCGGCAGCATGATGCGAAGATTGCCGAAGACCGCCGCGCGCAAAAGCGAGCGAGCTTGCACACGCGCAATTTCGGGCCGGGCTAGAAGAAGACGAATGCCGCGCAACGAGGACATTTCCGTGAGGCCGGAGAGCGGCTTGTCGCCACCGATATCCAACATACGGATTGTCACGGACCGGCCATCCGCCCAATCCAGGAGGCGGCGATAGATCTCAAATTGCTTTTCTTCGTTTGCGGCATCACCGACCGACGTCACCGCGAACTCCGAGCGCATCAGCCCTATGCCGGCGGTTGTCGCGACCGGGATCGCATCGATTTCGTCGGGAGCATTGACATTGATGGACAAGAGGACCTGCGCTCCGTCCGCGGTATGCAGGATTCCGCTGTCGAGTGGCGGTGCGGTGCTTGTTGGCGCACGGCTGACTTGCGTCGACGTCGCATGGTCCCTGGCTGTCTTTAGAATGACAGCACCTGAATCACCGTCGACTCCCATGTGTTGCCCTCCCTCCGTCGCGAAGCGGCCGGTACCAATCACCATCGGGACGGACCGGGATTTGGCAAGCAGGGCGACATGGCCGACGGCACTCCCTGCAAAAAGAACGATACCGCCGCCTGCCGACCAGTCATGGGCGAGGAAGCGGCTGGGTTCCATGTCCTTTCCGACATAGATGGATCCGGCTGGAAAGTCGTCGACCGGCGTTCCGGTGAGTACGGAGAGGACGCGGTTCTTGATGTCCAGAATATCGACGGCACGCGCCCTTAGTTGATCTTCTTCCGAGCATTCCAGTTCCCGGATGTATCCATCGAGCGTTCCGATCCAGGCGAAAGCTACATTTTCACCCGCATCGATGCGCGCGCCGGCCATCTCGGTCAGCGTTGGATCGCGGAGCACCTCGATCTGAAACTCGACGATGTCGCCGCCCTCGGGGTCTGCCCCGGTGCCAAGGTCCTGTAGTTCGCGGATGGCGGTGTCGATTGCGCTGGCGAGTTCGGCATGGCCGGAGATGCTTGATGGCGGTGACGGGGCAGGGGCCATTGGTTCGGCGACGAAGGCCGGTCCGTTGGCAACACCTGGCGCCGCGCTCGTGCCTTTCAATCTAAGCGGGGCGGCCATGTTTCTTTTCCTCATCGAAATTGCGCTCGACGAGGCCCTTCAATGCCCGGATCGCTTCTTCGGCGAGGATCCCGTCGGCGCGGATCTTAAGCACCGAGCCCTTGCGGATCTTGGCGCCCATGATCTTGATGATGCTCTTGCCATTCAGCCAGACGTCGCTGCCATTGACAGCGACCTCGATGGAGCAGGGGAACGACTTTGCCAGGCGCGTGAACGTCACCGAAGGCCGGGCATGCAGCCCGACGCCATGCTTGACCTCGACCTCCGTCTGGCAACTGGCATGGACCTGCCCGGCCTCATGGGTTCCTATGCGCAATCCACTGCTCATCAGGGTGAGAGCTCCTCTGCCGTTGCGACCACCTTGGTCAGTGATGCGCCACCGGAGGCCTCGGCAGCGGCGATAACGGCTCCTTCAACGATGGGGGCGTTGCAGATCGAGACCCGACTGGACCGGGGCGAGCCAAGCATTTCGATTGCCATTTCGCTGTTGGTTTCAGCTCCACCCAGATCGACGAAGACGGCTACGCCGGCGTCCGACCAGGCCTCTTCGATGGCTTTGAGAATTCCGCCGGCATCCGTTCCCAACTCGCCGTGACTGTTGCCACCGGACCAGGCAAGCGGCACGCTGTCGCCCACCATTTGCCGCACCATATCGGCGGTGCCACGCGCAATCAGCGGCGAGTGGGAGACAATTACAATTCCGACGTTTGGCGTCTTCGCATTCATGCGCTGCGGTGCTCCTCGAGATAGCGGCAGATCGCGGTTGTCAGAAGCGCACAACTTGAAGCGCCCGGATCGACATGGCCGATTGACCGGTCGCCGAGATAGGAAGCCCGTCCGCGCATCGCCCTCATGGCAGACGTCCGCTCGGCAGCAACTTCGGCTTGACGTGCGATGTCCGTCAAAGATGAACTATGCGCGAGTGCGTCCTGAACCGGATAGAGAACATCGAGAAGGGTCTTGTCCCCGGCATGCGAGCGGCCACGACGGGCGACCGCATCAATTGCCTGCCTCAGTACCGCTGGAAAATCTTGGTTCTGGTGCAATGCACGGAGCTCGCGACCCATCTCCATGAGCAGTGTGCCATAGAGAGGGCCGGCCGCTCCACCGATGTTCATAACGAGCGTCAGTCCGATCTTTTCAAGCGCGTCGGGCAAGGGAAGAGTTGCAACAGAGGCTTCCTCGGCGCTGACTGCGTCGCAGCCACGGCGCATATTCGTTCCGTGGTCACCGTCCCCAATCGCCCGATCAAGCGCGCAGAGATGTTCGCTGTTTGCCGCAATCGTTGCCCGGCAAGTCTCGATCAATCCCGTCAGAAGAACCGGTTCTGCCTGCATCCGATATCCTCCAATCGCCAATTCATGCCAGCGCTGCAACGACTTCGAACACGCCCGCCGTAGCGACAGCCCCTGGATCCGGCACTCCCTCCAGATCCTTCTCACCGACATAGGAGGCGCGGCCGGCCTTCGCCTTCAGCATTGCCTTTGTCGATTGAGCACCGGTAGCCGCAGCCTTCGCCGCGGCCGCGACATCACCTGATGCCAGGGCCGCGAGTGCGGGCGCCAGCGCGTCGACCATGGTACGATCGCCGATGCCGGCGCCTCCATAGAACGTCATCCGATCGAGCCCGGCAAGCAGGGCAGCGGCTATATCAGCCTTTTCCGCCATGGCCTTGGAGGCGGCCGTAAAAAAGATCGAGAGCAGTACGCCACTGGAGCCGCCCATGCTCGTGCTCAGAATCTCACCGATCGAGGCCATGGTGGCGCCAGCATCCTTCAGCGGCAGCGTGTCAATGTGGGAAAGAACGCTACGCGCGCCTGTTGCCACGGTGGAACCGGTATCGCCATCACCGACGCGGCCATCGAGGCGGTTCAACTCGCTCTCGAGGGAAACCAGATGCTCGCAGACCGCCGTCAAAAGGCGACGGCTCCGGCTGTCATCGCTAGCCGAGACCACTTCATCCCGGCCAGATATCTTATCCGGGGCGGGAACGATGGCGATCTCGTGCCGTTCGGCGACGGGTGGCCAGGCATGCGGCCCGACTGCGGCCTTCAGCGCGGCTTCGCGAGCAGCGTCCAGCCGAATGAGCGAAAGCGAAAAACCGTTCATGTTGAGCGCGGTCATCATCGGTGCCGGTCCGACGATCAGGCGCACGCGACGCGTGACCGGCGAGGACAACACGGCATTGGCAATGACGCCCATCTCAAGCGGCGGCACGGCGCCAAGGTTGTTGATCAACAATGCGTGGTCGTGCGCACCATCCAGTCTTGCGGCCAGTCGCTCGGTCATCGTCGCGACAAGGTCGACAACCGGCTGCAAGGCGATCCGCTCGACACCGGGCTCGCCATGGATGCCGAGGCCAAGCTCCCCTTCATTGGCGCCGAGCCGATCCTCATGCGCCTGACCGGGAACGCTGCAGGTCGAAAGCGACATGCCGAGTGAAACGATATCTCGGGCTGCGGCAGCCGCTTGTGCGGCGACCGTCTTCAGGTCGGCTCCTGCTTCGGCGTGGTAGCCGGCGATCTTATGCACAAACAAGGTACCGGCAACGCCGCGGGGCTGGTTGATTCCGGGGATCGCAATATCGTCGGCAACGATCACCATCTCGACATCGTAGCCTTCGGCACGGGCCTTTTCGGCAGCGAGGCCAAAGTTGAGCCGGTCGCCCGTATAGTTCTTGACGATCAGCAGGGCGCCCTTGGGGCCCGTTACCGCACGGATGGCCGTTAGCACGGCATCGACGCTCGGCGAAGCAAAGATCTCGCCCGATACAGCCGCTGTCAGCATGCCCTTGCCGACGAAGCCGGCATGCGAGGGCTCGTGACCCGCGCCGCCGCCGGAGATGATCGCGACCTTCGATTTATCCCAATCCGCGCGCAGGATCACCTTGATGTCGGGGAAGCTATCGAGACGGGCAAGACGACCGGCACTGCTTGTCAAGAGCAGACCATCGAGGGCTTCGGTAACAATGGTTTCCCGGCGATTGAAGAAATGTTTCATGGAGAGAGACCCGTCTTTTATGCAGTGTGTCTTGTATCGTTCAATTCTAGCCCAGACGCTGGCCGCTGGCGTCGAAATAGAGCGGATCGCGTAACGTGAGGCTGATTCGATCACCCGGCCGGATTGCGAGATATGGATCGGCAAGTGTGACGAGCTTGTGGTCGCGCACCCGGATGTGAAGGTGGTTCTGGTCGCCAAGGTGCTCGATCCAGTCGATTTCGGCATTGGCATTCTTTTCGACCATGATATCGAGATGCTCGGTTCGCGCACCGATCGTCCTGGTACCTGGCGGCGGATTGGCGCCTGGCAGGAGATCGGCGGGCAGCAGGTTGATATGCGGTTGGCCAAGCCGGGCAGCGACATCGAGGCTGGTGGGATTGCCGTAGATTTCACGCGGCGTTCCGACCTGCAACAGCCTGCCTCCAGCAACAATGCCGATCCGATCCGCCATCGTCATCGCTTCGACCTGGTCGTGGGTCACGTAAAGCAACGTAGAACCGAGTTCCTTCTGGATCCGTTTGAGTTCCAGGCGCAGTTCGGCGCGCAGCTTCGCATCGAGCGACGAGAGGGGTTCGTCCATCAGGTAGATGGCGGGCCGACGTACCAACGCCCGGCCGATCGCGACACGCTGCATTTCGCCGCCCGACAGACGCGTCGAACGGTTCTCGAGCTTGTGGTCGATCCGGACCATACGCGCAATTTCGCGCACGCGACGGTCGATCTCTTCAGCCCCTAACTTGCGCACCGGCGCTCGCAGCGGGAAGGCAAGGTTGTCGTAAACCGTCATGTGCGGATAGAGCGAATATTGCTGGAAGACGAAGGCGACGTCGCGCTCGGCGGGCGCTTCGCCCAAGACGTTGCGACCATTGATCTCGATGCGACCGCTATCCGGTCGTTCCAGGCCGGCAATGAGGCGCAGCGTCGTCGTCTTGCCGGCACCGGTCGGCCCAAGCAGGACGACGAACTCGCCATCGCGGATGGAAAGGTTGAGATCAGACAGAGCCTGCGTATCGCCAAAACGCTTGTCGAGGCCCTTGAGAACGATGTCAGCCATGCTCGGCCCCCGAGTAGAGTGCCGAAGCAATGGCGCGGCCCGACTGGCAGTCAAACAGCGCGAGCTTGGCCGAATTGAAGTCAAGACCGACCATCTCGCCGATCCGGAAGTTGCGGTTTGCCGGAACTCGCGCCTTGATGACGCCGCTCGACGTCTCGATCGTCACGACCTGATTGGTCCCGAGGTATTCGCTGCCATAAACCGCTCCCCTCAAGGGCGACGTATCGCTCAGGCGAATATGCTCAGGCCGAACCCCGAGTGCCAATTCGGCCTCGGCCAGGTCCTGGTGCACCTCGGGAACGGCGACATCGACCCCATGCAGCGAGACGGATCGCGCGCCTGTCTGCAGCCCCGAGGTGAAGCGCATGAAATTCATCGACGGCGAGCCGATGAAATCGGCGACATACATGGTGGCGGGCTTGCTGTAGATTTCCTGGGGCGTACCGAATTGCTCGATGACCCCATGGTTCATGACGGCAATCTTGTCGGCCATCGCCATCGCCTCATGCTGGTCATGGGTGACGTACACCGTCGTCGCTTGAATGCGGTTGTGCAGTTCACGAAGTTCGTGAACCATGACCTCGCGAAATTCGGCGTCGAGCGTCCCCAGCGGTTCGTCCATCAGGAAGCATTTGGGACGGCGCACGATGGCGCGACCGAGCGCCACGCGCTGCCGGTCACCGCCGGCAAGTCCGGAGACTGATCGGTCAAGGATATGATCGATCTGCAGCAGCCGCGCGGTTTCCTCGACGCGCTGGCGGATCTCGGCCTTCGGCATGCCCTGCGACAGCAGCGGAAAGCCGATGTTCTTGCGCACGTTCATATGCGGATAGAGCGCAAAGAGCTGGAAGACGAAGGCGATATCGCGCGCGCTGGCGCGGTTGAAGGTGACGTCTTCGCCGTCAAGATAGATCTTGCCGCTGGTCGGCAGTTCCAGACCGGCGATCATGCGCAGCGTCGTCGTCTTGCCGCAGCCGGACGGACCAAGCAGTGCCAGGAATTCGCCGTCATGGATGGTGAAGCTTGAATCCTGCACAGCAACGAAGCTGCCAAACTGCTTGCGGAGATTTTCTATTCTGATGTCCGCCATGGCTCACTCCGGAAACTTCGAGACGATGATGAACATGGCCGTGCCTGCGAGCAGCGTCACCAGCGAGTAGGTGTAGAGCACCAACAGGAATGGCTGGAAGAGCATGAGAAAGCCGATGGCAATCAACGCGGTTGCGATATTTTCCATTGGGCCGCGACGCAGGAAGAACGGGCGCTTCGGGCGGGATGGGCGGCGCGGTGTTTCTACGAGGTGGGTCATTTGCGGACCGCTCCGAAGGTGATGCCACGCAAGAGCTGCTTGCGCAGGAGAATGGTGAAGACGAGGATCGGGATCAGGAAGATCGTTGTTCCCGCCGCGACCGCCGGCCAGTCCTGACCGCCCTCGCCGATAATGGTCGGAATGAAGGGCGGTGCCGTCTGGGCTTCGCCCGATGTCAGCAGTGCCGCAAAGGCATACTCGTTCCAGGCAAAGATCAGACAGAAGATCGCGGTGGCGGCAATGCCGGTCGTTGCTTGCGGCAGGACGACTTTCCAGAAAGCCTGCAGCCGCGTGTAGCCGTCGATCATCGCTGCCTCCTCGTACTCCCGTGGGATCTCGTCGATGAAGCCCTTCAGGAGCCAGACTGCAAGAGAGACGTTGACCGCGGTGTAAAGCAGGATCATGCCCAGCGCCGTGTCGGAAAGACCAAGCTCCCGATACATGAGATAGATTGGGATGGCGACGGCGATCGGCGGCATCATGCGTGTCGACAGGATGAAGAACAACAGGTCGTCGGCAAGGGGGACCCTGAAACGCGAGAAGCCATAGGCGGCCAGCGTTCCCAATGAGACGGCCAGGAATGTCGAGCCGAAGGCAATCACCAGCGAGTTGGCAAAGCGCGGCAGGAAATTCGAGGGACCGGCGATCACCATGTTGCGCTTGCGGGTGACCTCGTCGCAGGTGCCGGTCGGCGCGGGCAGGGAGGCGATGTATTCCGGCGTCTGCCGCGTCCTTGTTGTCAGGAGGTTGCAGTAGCCTTCCAGCGTCGGTGTGAAGATGATCTTCGGAGGGTAGCTGATGGAGTCCGGCGGAGACTTGATGCTGGTCAGGAAGATCCAGACGAGAGGGATCATGGTGATCAGGGCGTAAAGGATCACGATAGTGCCGGCGATCCGCTTGTTGGCCCGGCTCGGTTCGACGACGGAATGGGCTGAGGTGACGGAGCTCATCGTTGCTTCACCTTGTTGAGTGCCTTGACGTAGATGTTGGCGAGGCCGAACACGGCAACGAAGAGGATGATGGCGAAGGCAGACRCCCGCCCTGTCGCCCAGCTCTCGAAGGCCGTGCGCTTCAAGGTGATCGAGGCCACTTCGGTGGTCGAACCCGGGCCGCCACCTGTCAGCAGTGTAACCATGTCGAACATCTTGAAGTTCTCGATGCCGCGGAACAGTACGGCGAGCATGATGAAAGGCAGGGCCATCGGCACGGTGATCGACCAGAATTGCCGCCATGGGGAGGCGCGGTCGACCTCGGCTGCCTCATAGATGTAGTCCGGGATGGATCGCAGGCCAGCGAGGCAGATCAGCATGACATAAGGCGTCCACATCCAGGTATCGACAATGATGATGGCCCAAGGCGCCAGCGTCACACTGCCGAGCATCTGGATGTCGGCGGTCGGAATGCCGGTGATGAGCGAAACCGCGTAGGCAAAAAGACCAATCTGCGGCTCGTAGAGAAAGCGCCAGAAATTTCCGACAACAGCCGGAGACAGCATCATCGGTATCAGGATGAGCGTCGTCCAGAACGCGTGGCCACGAAACTTGCGGTCGATCAGATAGGCGAGCGTAAAGCCGATTACCGTCTGCAGAAGGATCGTCCAAAACACGAAATGCGCCGTCGTCTGCATGGCCTGCCAGATATCCGGGTCGTTCAGGACACGCTGGTAGTTGCTAAATCCGACGTTCAGAACAGGCGCATTCGGGCGGTTGGCACGATAGTTCGTGAACGACAGATAGATCGCCCAGATGAGCGGGAAGATGTTGATGGCGAGAAGCAGGATGATGGCCGGTGCAATGAACAACCAGGCAATCGCTCGGTCGGAAAGTCCCCGGACACGGCGTGCGACTGATATCGGCGTCGCCCTCGCTGTCGCGTCAGCTGCCTTTTCGACCATGGAGGAAGATGAAATGTTCAAGGTATCACCTGGTCTTTGCGTATGTGAGACACGTGGCGGCCCGGCAGTCTTGGCGATCCGGGCCGCCATTCTGGCAAGAATGTTTTGCGTCCAGCCGGACACTAGATCTTGCCGTCGTCCTTGAAGACTTCGGTCCAGTCTTTCACGAGGCCATCGAGCGCTTCCTGAGCCGTGCCGTTGCCGGCCACGACATAGTTATGAACGCGCTTCTGCATATCCTGCAGGAGGGTTGCGTAGCTTGGCTCTGCCCAGAAATCCTTGACGATCGCCATCGAGTCCAGGAATGCCTGGGCATAAGGCCGGCTGGACGCAAAGTCCGGGGCGTTCACAACTGACTTCAGGCACGAGTAGCCGCCGAGCTGCCACCACTTGGCCTGCACTTCAGGCTGGGCGAACCACTTGATGTACTGCAGCGCCGCGTCCTTCTTGTCGGAGTATGAGACGACCGAGATACCCTGTCCGCCAAGCTGGGCGAAATGTTTCTTTTCCGCCGGATTGGGGAAGAAGCCGATCTTGTCGCCACCGACTTTCTCATCCTTGTAGAGACCCGGCCATGTGAAGGCGAAGTTCATCTGCATGGCCACCTGGCCGGACTTGAAGGCGTCGGCGGATTCAACCATGTAAACGTTGGAACTGCCGGGCGGTGTGCAGCAGTCATAGAGTGCCTTGTAGAACTCCAGTCCCTTGACCGCATCGGGCGAATTGACGAAGCCTTCCATCTCGTAGGGCTTGTCTGGGTTGTCGTACTGGAAGCCCCAATCGTAGAGGACGTTGGTCACGCCCATCGTGATGCCTTCAGAGCCGCGCTCCGTATAGATCGAGGCGCCGTAGACGGTCTTGCCATCGATCTCGCGCTTCTGGAAGAACTCGGCGATCTGCTTCAGCTCGTCGTAGGTCTTTGGCGCCGCGAGATCGTGACCATACTTTGCCTTGAATTCCTTCTGCAGTTCCGGCCGCTCGAACCAGTCCTTGCGGTAGGTCCAGCCGACCACATCGCCCATGGCGGGCAGCGCCCAATAGTTCGGCGTATTCTTCGGCCATTCCGAATAGCCCACAACCGTCGCCGGCACGAAGTCATCCATCTTGATGCCTTCCTTGTCGAAGAAGTCGTTGAGCTTGACGTAATGGCCGTTTTCAGCCGAGCCACCGATCCACTGGCTGTCGCCGATGATCAGGTCGCAGAGCTTGCCATGGGAGTTCAGTTCATTGAGGAAGCGGTCTGCATAGCTCGTCCACGGTACGAACTCGAACTTCATTTCAGTGCCGGTTTTGGCGGTGAAATCCTTGGAGAGCTCGACCAGTGCGTTTGCCGGATCCCATGCGGCCCAGCAGAGCGTCAATTGGTCGGCTTTGGCGAGATTGGGCAGCGCCGACGAGATGATGAACGCCGAGGCCAGCCCGAGAAGGGCTTTCGATTTCTTTTGCATAAGTTCCTCCCAGAACCAAAGGCCGGCTCCCCGCCGACCGCGCAAGTTCACCCATTTGCGAGAATGCCTACATGAACTCCTCAACTCTCATGTTTAGCAATATGTTTAGTGATAGTAATTTTTCTAAACATTGCAAGTGGCAATCGTTGTTGCTCCGCAGCAATTGCTGACCTCCATGCTTACCTGCGCCCGTGGCCACAAGATCATTGCTGCCGGTTGAACCGACCGCGGTTACCTCAGAAACGGAGCCAGAGAGCGGCCGCATTGGCGTCGTGGCAACGCAGCCGGTTATCTTGGCAGCTGGCGCTGCCGTAACAGATGGTGAGAACTCCCCGGCTCTGCGATCCACAATTGCCGGGATTGATCAGCCTGCGCTTCGCGCTCTCCGGTCGGTGTCCGCCGCCACATAGTTGCGCCAGCCGCCATAGTTGGTGATGTCGGTGGCCCCTGTTATCCCTGCGGGCTCAACAAGGAAGCCTTTAGCCACAGTTCCGTCTGACAGACTGATTGAGCCGATTCCAAGCGGCGAGGGTATTGCCGCCACGAATTGCCCGAAGGCAGCGGGCGTCAAGCGCCAGACTTCCACGTCGATGCGGCCGCCTCTGCCGGCCTCAACACGGATCATCCCCGGCTTGGCGGGCACCTGGCCGCCAAGGGCATAGAGCCTGTAGGCATCCGATGTCTGCGCCTGCCGAGAGAACACGGCGTCGAGGTCGCGCAGTTGGACGTTTAGTTGCATGCCGGAGAGATGCGCACCGACGACAACGAGATCGATCATCCCATCCTCATCAATTCTCGCCGGTTTCGGAAAAGCCGGTGGCAGAGACCAGCTTGTCGCTCCCAGACTGACACCGGCTGCTTGGTGGATCTCTCGGGCAAGGGAGGCCGCCAGGCCATCCCGGCCGGACGGCGCCAGCAGGGTCACGCTCGCCGGGAGGCCGTCGCCACGCTTGCCAGTCGGCACGGCGACCCCGCACATATCGAGCAGATTGACGAAATTGGTATAGGTCCCAAGCCGCGAGTTCTCGCGGATCGGTTCGGCGGCGAGGTCGGCCAGCGTATAGTGCCTCGGGGCCGTCGGCACACAGAAGAGATCGACAGAATCGATGATCGGCTGCACTGTCTGCTTCAGAGCCTGAAGGGCGTAGAGACCATTGAAGGCATCGGCTGCGCTCAGCGCCTTCGCGCCACCATAGATCTTGCGTGTGACCGGATGGAAACTTGCCTCGTTGGCATCGAAGAAGGCCTTCACCGCGGCATAGCGTTCCGCCACCCAGGCGCCTTCGTAGAGCAGATTGGCAACCTTGTAGAAATCTTCGAACGGCACTTCGACCACGCGATGACCGAGCATCGTCAGCATCGCGAGCGCGCTCTCGTACGAAGCCTCCATGCGGGCGTCGCCAAAGAACTGGCGGTCTGCCATTGAAGGAACCCCGATGCTCAGGACCGGCGGAAGAGAACCATAGCCGGATGCGGCTACATCCTTCGAGTAAGCATCCGCCGCGTCGTAGCACGCGGTGGTGTCAAAGACACGCCATGCATCATCGACGGTAAGGGCAAATATGGAAACACAGTCGAGCGTGCGGCAGGCCGGTATGACACCCGCCGTCGAAAGGGCGCCGACGCTCGGCTTGAGGCCGACGATGTTGTTAAGTCCTGCAGGGATACGGCCGGAGCCGGCCGTATCCGTTCCGAGCGCGAAACTGACGATCCCTTGGGCGGTGGCGACGRCCGAGCCGGAGCTGGAGCCACCGGGAACGAGGTTGGCGTCGATGGCGTTGCGAGGGATCGGGTAGGGCGAGCGGACGCCCACGAGGCCTGTTGCGAACTGGTCAAGGTTTGTCTTGCCGATGACGAGGGCCCCGGCCTGCTTGAGCAAGCGAACGACGGTCGCATCAACAGCCGGTACATAGGAATAGTCAGGGCAGGCAGCCGTTGTCGGCATGCCGGCGACATCGATGTTGTCCTTCACGGCAAAGGGGATGCCCCAGAGCGGCTTGGCCTCGGCATCAAACGGACCGAGCGCTTCCACTTCGGCAAGCAGCGCTTCGCGATCTGAGAGATGAAGAAAGATACCAGGATCGTTGACTTCGGCCAGGCGCGCAAACACCCGGCCAATGATCGTGTCGGGGCTTCCACCCAAAGCGTAGAATGCGTGCAGCGATGCGATGTCGAAAGCCGGTGCGCCGGTCATGCTATTTCCTCTTCCAGTATCCTTACGGGCCGATCCCATTGGATCAGCACCACGCAGCCGGTGTCACTCCAGACGGAATGCTCGGTTCCAGCCGCATTCACGACATAGCTGCCGCGCCCATAGTCGCCGGCCTCATCGGATTGTGTGCCTTCCAGGACCAGGATGGTTTCGAGCCCCTCGTGTCGATGCCGCGGTACGGAGGCTCCGGCCTCGTATTTCAAAAGGGCGACCCCCGGCTGATCGTTTTCGAAAGGTCGGATCCAGTGGATCGTAACGTCCTCACGAAATGGAGAGAAAGTTAGCTCTTTCCAGCCACCTAGCGTCAGAAGCTCGCGTGTCGTCTCAGGCATGACCAATCGCCTCCAATATGTCGTCCACATGTGAAGTCCATCCAACGATCCCGCCCTGGGCGCGGATCATGGCGATGGCGGCATCCTTGAACTCGGGAAAATAGCTCTCGGTTGCTTCTTCGGCGAGAAGGCATTCGTACCCGCGATCATTGGCTTCGCGCATGGTCGTCTGAACGCAGACCTCGGTTGTGACGCCGGCAAAGACAAGCTGGCTGATGCCCCTCGCTTTCAAGATCTCGCCGAGTTCGGTCGCGTAGAATGCGCCTTTGCCCGGCTTCTCGATCACGATTTCGCCCTTGACGGGGGCAAGCTCCGCCAGGATCGCCGTGCCAGCCTCTCCGGCAATCAAGATCCGTCCCATCGGCCCGTCATCGCCGATCCGAAGGGTTGGAGCGCCGCGGTTGCGCTTGGCGGGGGGCAGATCGGAAAGATCCGGCTTGTGGCACTCCATGGTGTGAATGACAGGCAGGCCGGCCTCGCGAAATCCCTCAATCAGCCGTTTGACGTCGGGAATGATCCTGGTGATGCGGCTGACATCGTTGCCGAGGCTTGCGCCAAAACCGCCTGGCTCGGCAAAGTCACGCTGCATGTCGATGACGATGAGCGCCAGTTGGTCGGGCCTGGCCGGAAAGGCAAAAGGTTGTGCCTTGATGTCTGGCATCAGTGATGTCCTGCCATATGCGCGCCGATGACCGAGATATCGGCAGCGCGCGCCGGGGTTTCGTAGACCAGCTTGCCGTCCGAGATGACCATGATCCGGTCGGACATCTCCAACAGTTCGTCGAGATCCTCCGACAGCAGCAGCACGGCCGCACCGGAGTTGCGCGCCCTCATGATGCGGGCGCGGATTTCCGCGACAGCTGAGAAATCGAGGCCGAAGCAAGGATTGGCGACGATCAGGAGATCGACTTCGCCGGTCAGTTCACGCGCCAGCACCGCGCGTTGCACATTGCCGCCGGAAAGGGCTGCGATCGGCGAGGCGGAGGAAGCGGTCCTGACCTTGTAATCGGTGATCAGATCCGTCGCGCGTTTCTTCATCCTGCCCTTGTTGAGCCAGATCGCATCTTTTCCGTCGTTTTTCAGATCGAATGTACGGAAGGCAAGATTCTCGCTGACCGTCATGCGGGGCGCGCAGGCATTGTGCAGGGGCTCCTCGGGAATGAAGCGCACATTGTTCCGGCGCGTCTCCGGCCGGGTCGCGCCGTAGGCGTCGCCGTTGACAAGCACGCTGCCCGCCTCGGTCGGCCGCTGGCCGGCCAGGATCTCCGTCAGCTCCTTCTGGCCGTTGCCCGATATGCCGGCGATACCGACGATTTCGCCGGAGCGAACCGTCAGGGTCTCGATCTCAATGGTTTTCAACCCCGAGCGATCCGGTGCCTTGACCTTTTCCACCTTGAGAACAGGCTTTGCCATCTCAGACACTGGCACGCGTGTGTCGAGCTGGGCGAGCTTGACGTCGCCGATCATCATCGATGCCATCTCTGCGGCCGACAGCTGGTCGACCCCTCCGCCGCCGACCAGCTTGCCGCGCCGCAGGATCGAAACCGCGTCGGCGAACTTCGTAACCTCATGGAACTTGTGTGAGATCATCAGCACGGTCAGCTCGCCGCGATCCGTCATGCCGCGCACCAGTCCGAGCATTTCGTCCGCCTCGGCTGGCGTCAGCACGGATGTCGGTTCGTCGAGCACCAGGAAACTGCGGCCGAGATAGAGCTGCTTGACGATTTCGAGCTTCTGCTTTTCGCCAGCGGCCAGCTCGCTGACGGGGCGATCGAGCGGAATCTTGAACGGCATGTGCTCCATGAAGGCTGCAAGATCCCTGCGCTCCTTGGCCCAGTTGATCACCGCGGGCACGGCAGCCCGGCTGATGACGAGGTTTTCGGCGCCCGTCAGCGACGGCACCAGCGTGAAATGCTGGTAGACCATGCCGAGCCCATAGGTTGCCGCATCCCTGGGAGAGGTGATCGCCACTTCGCGCCCATCGACCGAGAGCGAACCCGAGGTTTGATGGTAGAAGCCCATGATGCACTTGACGAGCGTTGACTTGCCGGCGCCGTTCTCGCCGAGGAGCGCATGGAAGGTTCCGGCCGGGATATCGATCGATACGTGGTCGAGCGCCGTGAAGCTGGCAAACCGCATCGTCATGTCGAGCGTCTGGATGCCGACGGCCTTGCCAGCCTGGGGAAGAGGCGTGTCGCGTACGATACTCACTTCAGGTCTCCTTTTTCGACGATAATTGCGACCGGCCCGCCACCTGGCGGTCCCTGATGTTCGGCACCGCCCGATACGTATAAGTCGGTCATGCCGAAGACGCCGGCGAGCACGCCGCCCACAAACGCGCGGGCATGGCGTGTGCCGGCGATATCGGAGTCGTTCAGCATGGTATGGCGCTTGCCACCAACGTGACCGGACGGGTCCGGCTCGGCCTTGGCCAGCACGGCCGCGAGCCTTCCTTCCGCCGGCAGACGATCCCAGGCAGCGCGGACGGATCCAGTGTCTATCGCGTCCCGCATGACGGCATGGTCGATGGTGAGAGGCCCGGACCATTTTGCGCTCATGCCGAGTACAATGACCTCATGATCCAAGAGCTCGACGCCTGAAGAAGCCGAGGCGCATCGGGAATAGAGATCGAAGCGGCTACAGATGTCACTGTCGTCGATGGCGTCGATATCCACCTCGCCAAGTGCAACGGCAACGCCAAGTGCCGACGCGCCGCGTGACAGCGCCATTGATTTCAGCGTATCGCGCGTCGCCGTCGTCTTTCCGGCTGATTCCGCATCGGCAATCCGCTGAGAGGTCAGCAGCGGGCATTTGATCTGTACGAAGTGGACATCGGCGGTGTCCTCGATCCCGGCATCCCGGATGGCGGCTTTAACCGCCGCCGCCACCATGCGGACCTGTTCGCAGCGACCGAGTTGTTCAGGCGGCAGGGCAGGGGTGCGCGCCACGCCGATTGCCAGAGCCCCTTCTCCAGGCTCCTCGACCTGTTTGCGCGTGAAGATGGTCCAGTGAGGCGCGAGCGCGCCTTCCGTGCCGCCGGACATGACGATTGAGACGCCTTCCACATTCTGTTCATCGAACAGCCGCTCGAAGCTGCGTGTGGCGTAGCCGCGGGTGAAGTCGTTGACGCAGCCGTTGCCCTCGGTCTTGCCAAGCACGGCGACCACGTCGGAAGCGTCAATTCGGCCGGCAAACAGGGCTTCGACACCGGAGACATCGTCCGGACTGCCTGCCGGGACGCGAAAGACATGAGCACGCAAGGAGGGCATCAGGGAAGGGCCTCGATCAGGGTAGCCGCGTTGGACACAGATCCGAATACGCCGCCCTGCATCTTCACCATCTTGATGGCCGCGAGGTGATTGCCATGGTCGGTGGCGCCGCAGCAATCCTCGAGCAGCAGGCACTCAAAGCCGCGATCGTTGGCCTCGCGCATCGTCGTGTGAACGCAGACATCGGTGGTGATGCCTGTCAGGATGATGTTCTCGATCCGCTTCTGGTTGAGGATCAACTCCAGATCCGTGGCACAGAAAGAGCCTTTGCCGGGCTTATCGATGATCGTCTCGCCCTCGATCGGCTTCAGCTCATCTATAATATCCCAGCCCGGCTCTCCGCGAACGAGGATGCGGCCGCAAGGGCCGGCGTCGCCGATGCCAGCGTTAATACGCTGCGAGCGCCAGCGCTTGTTCGCCGGCAGGTCGGCGAGATCGGGCCGATGCCCCTCCCGGGTGTGGATGATGTGATAGCCCTTGGCGCGCATGGCCGAAAGGACCCTCTTGATCGGCTCGATCGGTGCGCGCACGAGCGAAAGATCATAGCCCATATGATCCACGTAGCCGCCTGGACCGCAGAAATCCGTCTGCATGTCGATGATGACGAGCGCCGTGTTGTCCGGCCTCAGCGCGCCGTTGTAGGGCCAGGCATAGGGATCGGCATTGATGTAGCGTCCCTTGTTTTCGACAATCGCATCCATCGTCTTCTCCTATTCGCCCGCAAGTTTGAAAGTTTCGCCATAGCGCCGCGCCGGCTTGTGGAAGCCGCAGGACGTGCCGTCGACGACCTTGACCTCATCTTCCCAGGGTAACCGGTACCGGCCCGCGATGAGATCGTGCATGTAGCTGTAAGGCGCGTCCCCCGCGCCGCCGGCGACGGCGACATAACCGCGATGGCCGAACTGGTAGATATTGTTCTCGACGCCCCAGCTGCGCCGCGCCTCACGCACCAGGTCAGGCCGGACCTCGGCGGTGATGATCTCGTTCGGGCGACCGGACGTGCCGTGGGCGATGATCGTGCCGTCGAAATTGCAGATCATGCCTTCGCCCATGGAGTCGAACGTGCCGTCCGAACCGCACATGCAGACGCTGGCGGTCACCATCAGATTGCAGAAGGCGTTTGACTGGTTGGTGAACTTCCAGCTGTCGCGGATCGGAGCGGTATAGCCCGCTGTCCGGATCATGATCTCCGCGCCCTTGTAGGCGCACTCCCGGGCCATCTCCGGAAACATCCCGTCATGGCAGATGATCAGTGCGAGCTTCGCGCCTTTCGGTCCCTCGATCACCGGAATGCCGAAGTTGCCAGGCTCCCAGGGCTCGACCGGCACCCATGGATGCATCTTGCGATAATGGAGTTTCAGTTCGCCACTGTCGTCGATGACGATGCCCGAATTGTACGGCATCCCATCCGGATTGAATTCCATGATCGAGAAACAGCCCCAGATGCGGTTTTCGCGGCAGGCTCTCTTGAAGGCAGCAACCTCCGGCCCGTCGAGCGAACACATGATCTCGGGATTGATGTCCATCGACAGGCCATGCAGCGCATACTCGGGGAAGACGACGAGATCCATGCCTGCCTGGTTGCGACGGGCCTTGCCGACGAGGTCGACGATAACCTCTGTCTGCCTTGCAAGGTCCTCCCTGGTGACCGTAACGGGTAGCTGAAGCTGGACCAGGCCGATACCGACGCCATGTTCGGATTTGTTAAGGCCGCCGAGACCATTCATGGCAGATCCCCTATTTCGTGAGCGACAATGCGCCGGGGGCACCGGCAAGCGAACGTGTTGGTGAGGACGTGGCAATGAGGATGGCGAGCGTCAGCACGTAGGGAGCCGCGTAGAACAGGTAGTAGCCCTGCGTGACGCCGACCGACTGCAAGGCAGGACCCAGTGCGCCCGCACCGCCGAAGAGAAGGGCGGCCAGGAAGCAGCCGATAGGGTTCCAGCGCGCGAAGATCACCAGCGCCACCGCCATCAGGCCCTGTCCGGAAGAAATGCCTTCGTTCCAGGAGCCGGGATAGTAGAGCGAGAGATAGGCCCCGCCCAAGGCGGCGAGCGACCCGCCGACGCCGGTGGCGAGCAGCCGGACACGATCCGGATTGATCCCCATCGCCCGCGCCGCATCGGTGCTGTCGCCGACAACGCGCAATACGAGACCGACACGGGTGTTCTTGAACCCCCACCACAGGAAGAGTGCCAGCGCGCCGCCCACGATGAAGAGCACATTGATGTTCAGTGCCGCCTGAACCTGCGGAAGATTGGACCACGCACCGAGCGGGATCGACGGCAGATGCGGTGCTGCCGGCTGAATGAAGGGCTTGCCGAGAAAGAAGGCCAGTCCCAGCCCGAATTGCATCATGGCGATGCCGATCGCGATGTCGTTCACCTTCGGCCACTTGCAGATCCATCCGTGCACGAGGCCGAAGACGGTTCCGGAGCCCATGGCCGCCAGCACGCCGAGCCAGGGCGAGCCGGTAAGCACGGCGACCGCGTAGGCCGTCATGGCCCCGAAGACCAGCGTACCTTCGAGGCCAAGGTTGATGCGGCCAGAGCGTTCGGTGATGGTCTCGCCGAGGCTGACGAAGATGAAGGGTGTCGAGACGCGGATCGCGCCCGCAAAGATGGCGAGGGGTACACCCCAGATGCCGATGCCGCTCGCTTCCATCATGGGCTCCTTTTCCAGAGGTCGGGATTGAAGATCTTGAAGCGACCGTAGAAGGTCTCGCAAAAGAGGATGACGACGAAGAGCGTTCCTTGCAGCACCAGGACCGTTGCGTCAGGCAAGGCCATGCGGCGCTGGATGAGGCCGCCCGACGCATCGATGCCGCCAAGCAGGATGGCGACCGGAATGATCGCCAGTGGATTGTGCCGCGCCAGGAAGGCGACGAGGATGCCGGTATAGCCGTAGCCTGCCGCCAGCGAGGTATTGGCGCTGCCTTGGACGGCGGCGACCTCGATCATGCCGGCAAGACCGGCGAAGCTGCCGGCGATCGCCGTGAAGCCGACGATCAGGCGGCCGACCGGCAACCCCTGTATCTGCGCGGCGCGAACATTGCCGCCGGCGATGCGCGCCGCGAAGCCATAGCTCGTGACCTCGATCAGCACCCACGAGATGATGCAGGCGACGACGCCGATTGCGAGCCCCCAGTGCACATCCATTCCGGGTATCTTGCCGAGCATGTATTCGGCGGGCAGGGGGGTGGTGGAGGGTTTGTTAAGGCTCGCCGGATCGCGCAGTGGTCCTTCGACGAACTGGTTCATGAGGGCGATGGCGATATAGGCGAGCAGCAGCGAGGAAATGGTCTCGTTGACCCCGCGATAGTGCCGCAGGAAGCCTGCAAGACCGATCCAGATGCCGCCGACGAGCATCGCCGCCGCCGCCATCAGCAGCAGAACAAGGAAGGCGGGCAGCGTTCCGACGAACGGCAATGCGGCCGCCGCCGCAGCAACGCCACCCAATACGACCGCGCCCTCGCCGCCGATGATGACGAGCCCGAGACGCGCCGGCAAGGCGACGCAAAGCGCCGTCAGGAGAAGGGGGGCGGCCCGGCTGAGGCTGTTCTGGATCGAGAACCAGCTGCCGAAGCCGCCTGTGTACATCAATTGGAACAAGGTGACCGGCGATTTGCCGATCACGAGAATGAAGATGGAGAAGAGCGCCAGCCCGATCAGGATCGCGCCGCAACTGATGACGACAGGCTCTGCGCGCCGTGCGACCCACTCAAGGATGGGTCTAACAACGGACGATCGTTGGGAAGCGATGGCTATTGCGGAGGTATTCGCCTCGACTGTCATGACGCTTCTCCCTCCGGATCAGGCCGTGGATCCGACGACGCCTTCCACGAGATACGCCATGCTCTCGAGCTCGATGGCATCTTCGGCATAGCTCTTGTCGGGCGTGACGACGACGTTGCCCTTGTTGTCCTTGATCGGCCCCTTGAAGACGGAGAACTTGCCGGTCATCATTTCGGCGAGCGTTGCGTCGAACTTCGTCCGTCCTTCGGCTGGCACGGCAGGTCCGAGCGGGCTCATCTTGACGAAGCCATCCTTGAGGCCACCGCGCACGAAATTGCCGAGCTTCTCGCCGGCCTGGGCCTTCTTGACAAAATCGGTGTAGACGTTGCCCCACGCCCATTCGGCGCCGGTCAGATATTTTTCAGGAGCCAGCGGGCTCTGGTTTGCGTGGTAGCCGCAGACGAAGGCGCCGCGACCGGCTGCCGTCTCGACAACGACCTTCGGGCTGTCGACATGGCAGGTGATAACATCCGCGCCCTGGTCGATCAGCGCGTTGGTCGCTTCGGCTTCCTTGACGGCAAGCGACCATTCGCCCGTGAAGATGACCTGGCAGGTGATCGACGGATCGACCGAGCGTGCCCCGAGCAGGAAGGCGTTGATGTTCTGCAGCACCTGCGGAATGGGCTTGGCCGCGACAAAGCCGAGCTTCTTGCTTTTCGACGTGTAGCCAGCCGCGACCCCGTTCAGGTATTGACCCTGGAAGATATAGCCGAAATACGACCCCGTGTTTGCAGGGTTCTTGCCCTCCTGCCAGAGGCCGCCGCAATGGCGGAACTGCACATCCGGGTACTTTGCCGCCATCGCCAGCATATGCGGGTCGAAGTAGCCGAACGACGTCGGGAAGATCAGTGTCGCGCCATCGAGGTTGATCATCGACTCCATCGTCTTCTGGACATCGACGGTTTCGGGGACATTCTCTTCTTCAACGATCGTAACGCCCGGCAGGGCCTTCAGCGCCGCCGCCCCTTCGGCATGGGCCTGGTTGTAGCCGTAGTCGTCCTTGGGGCCAACATAGATGAAGCCGACGGTGAGTGCGGTCTGGGCGAGAGCGCGGCCCGACAGCAGGCCTGGCGTCAAGGCGAGTGCTCCGGCGGCGGAAACCTGCAGAAAGTGGCGGCGGTTCATGGAAAGGAGTTTGGTCATCGGAATGCTCCTTGCGGCCAGGGCCGGTTCAAAAAAACGTTGCAGAAAAGTGTATGCAATGACCGTGCCATATTCTAAGTAATTGAATTATCGCACCAATATTAGCCGCACTGTTTTGCTTGTCCAAACTGTATGCAGTTTTCCTGCAATAATGACCAAAAATTAGTCTTTGATTACTATTCACTCATCCGCCTTGTCGTCTGGCCCTTCACAAAAGCTCGCTGGGGCAACGCAATGCCTCTAGAAACAAGAAGATAATTGACTTGTACGCCAACTGGCCGCATCTGTATGCAGTTGACGCAGCAAGAATCAGGATCGTGACAGAGATCAAGCGCAGGCAGGTAATCAGGGCGGGCACAACCGTCGAGCAGATGGTTCGCGCCATCGCGGATATGATTGTGACCGGCCTTTTCGTTCCCGGCGAGAGGATGGATGAGATCTCGTTGGCCGCCCGCTTCGATGTCTCCCGCACGCCGGTCCGGGAGGCGCTGCGCGAACTTGGCGCCATGGGGCTGGTCGATCGTGAGCCCAACCGCAGTGCCGTCGTCGCGAACCTGACGGAGACTTATCTGCATTCGATGTTCGAGGCGATGTCGGAATTGGAGGCCATCTGCGCACGGCTCTCGGCCGAACGCATGACTGTCGATGAGCGGCGCTCCCTCGAACTCGAGCATCGGGCCTCGGCAAAACTGGTGCACGCTGGAGCCGAAGAAGGCTATGCTGCGCACAACACGGAGTTTCACACTCGCCTTTATCGTGGGGCCCATAACGAGCACATCTTCGAATTGGCGACGCAAACCCGCGCACGACTGGCACCGTTCCGCCGGGCGCAGTTCCGCCTGCCCGGCCGCCTGGCCAAATCCTATGACGAGCACGATGTCATCGTGACGGCGATCATGCGTGGAGATGTGGCGGCAGCCGGTCAGGCAGCCTATTCGCACGTTGCTAATGTGAGTGACGCGAGCATAACATTCGCCACAGCGAAGAACGCCTGAGAAGCTGTGGCCGATCCATCTTGCTCAGGCCCGAAATCGGTGAAAGATAAGGCCGTGAAACGGATACGGCGACCTCAGAAATGGCCAAGGGCAAAGACACGACAGGATTTAGAAAGGTTGGCCTGAGGTGGAGGAAGTGAAAGTGTCTTCCTCGCGAAGCGATCCCGAGATGCCCTGGTCCCAGCCGCTACGCCTGCACCTCAGCATCGTGATCGTACTCCTGCTCGTAAGCGTCTGCACGCCGCTGATGTGGCTTACATACCAACATGGGCGGTCATCCGCGATCGATGCCGCGCAGGAGAAGATGCGGCTGTTGAGCTTGCATGCGCTCGATCACTATCGCAGCGTCTTCGACAGCGGCTATTCCGCCATTGAGACAAGCTCCGCCCTGGCACCAATGGTATCGGTGCCGCCGGCGGAGCTCGACGCAAAGCGCGACTTCCTGCTGAAGGCGCTGCAGGGGTCACCAAAACTGGACAGCTTGTATGCCGGCTATCCGGACGGTTCCTTTATTCAGGCAGCCAGTGTCCTCACCAATCCGAAATGGAGCCAAGTCCTTTCAGCACCGTCCGGCACAGCATTTGCGCTGATCACCATTGGGCAATCCGCTGAAGGGATGACGTCCGCCTGGCGGTTCCTGGATGTCAACGGCAACCTGCTCGCCGAGCGCGACAGCAAAAACGTGACTTACGATCCTCGGCAACGGCTCTGGTATCGCGCTGCCGTTGCAAAAGATGGGCCCGCCTCGGTTGGCCCGTATGTCACCGCCGCGACGCAGTCACTGAGCCTGACGCTCGCCACGCCGATGGAAAAGGACAGGCGCGTCGTGGCGGGCGCAGACGTGCTTCTGGAAACCATCAGCAGCCTGCTTAACGAGGAAGCAATATCGGCACATGCACGTGGCTATGTTTTCGACGATCACCGGCGCCTGATCGTCCACTCTGACCCGACGATCATGGCAGTAATCCTCGAAACGCTCTCCAATACGTCGCGCGATGAAGTTGCTGCACCGTATTCAGGGGATCCGGCTTTCGACGCAGTCAGGCAACTGCTGCTGACGGAAGCCGGCACCAGGGGAGGCGTGGCGCATTTTTCGGTTGCGGGGCTGCCATACATGGCCCAGATCTCGCCGGTCGAGTTTTCCGGCCTGCTCAAGGGCAACACGCTCGTCATTGCGGCACCTGTCGACGATTTTGTCGGTCCAAGCAACCGCTTGCTGATCAAGACGCTGATGATTGCCGGTGGTGTCCTTGTTGCGGGTATTGTGGCAGCGCTCGTCGTCGCGCGGCTCATCAGCAATGCGCTCTTTTCTCTGGCTGCCGAAGCCAGGCAAATTGGGGATCTGGATTTCAAGGGACAGGGAGCATACCGCTCCATGATCGCCGAGATCAACATTCTCGCAAACGCACTTGCCGCAGCACGTGACGCGATCCGTAATTTTTCTCTCTATGTGCCGCGGGAACTTGTACGCAAGATCGTCAGCGCCGGGAAAGTCGAAACCGCGGTTGCCTCGCGTCAGGACGTCACCCTGCTTTTTACCGACATCCGGGATTTTACGACAATTTCTGAGCAGTATTCCCCGGAAAGCGTTACTGCGCTGCTCTCGTCCTATTTTCAGTTGATGAACGATATCGTGGAGCAGCACAACGGAGTTATCGTCCAATATCTGGGTGACTCGATTTTCGGCATGTGGAACGCACCGGTGCCGGATCCTCAACACGTGCAGAACGGCTGTCGTTGCGCCCTGGCACTAAAGGCGGCGATCGACGAATTCAATATGGCTAACCGGGCCTCGGGGCGCCCGGAATTCATCACCCGGTTCGGTCTTCATACCGGGCCGGCGGTTGTCGGCAGTGTTGGTGCCCAGACCCGTCGCCAGTACACAGCTATGGGCGACACGGTCAACGTGGCGTCCCGTCTGGAAGGCATGAACAAGGAGTTCGGCACCTCTATCCTCGCAAGCAGGGCGATCACCGCAAAGGCGGGGGATGCATTCCGTTTTCGGTCTCTTGGACTGGCGCAAGCCAAGGGTCGTTTCGAACAGATCGAGGTGTTCGAGCTTGTTTGCTAGTTGAAACCTCTTCGATCCTGCGCAGCAAAGTGCGACGTTGCCGGGGTTTTGGTCATTGCGAAACGGCCTTGTGTGTGCTCACAGCAATCAGGGCCGAAATCAATTCACGCGGGCGATGGGCGTTTTGGAGCTTCGCCTCAGCGCGGTCAGGTTCACTATCAGAAAATCGGCCGTCTCCTTGACCGCCGGTTCCAGCTTCCTTGTGGCCGCGATCAGCGCAAGTTCGGACGCAGGTTCCTGCGCAAAACCGTCAGCACCGTTCAACGGCTGATGCTCGGGCAGTATCGCATCGACCGGAAGCAAGCTGATGCCGAGGCCGGATGCAACGGCCGCCTGAACTCCCATCAGGCCTTGGCTCGAATAGGCGATACGCCAACGTCGTCCGCTTTCCTCAATTGCCCGGATGGCCCTTTCGCGATAGATGCACCCGGGTGGGAACACCGCAAGCGGAATCGGATCGGTCCCGCCGGAAAGGGTTCGGCTACCCACCCAACTTAGCGGTTCCTCCCACTTGGCAATACAGCTACCATCGCCCGGCTCGCGCTTGATAAGGGCTAGATCGAGCTCTCCCGCTTGAAGAAGCCTTCGCAACTCGAAGCTCCAGCCGCTGATCGTATCGAGCCTCGTATGTGAAGTGGTCCGCGCAAAGCCGGAGAGCAGGTCAATCATCCGCCGCCCGGCAAAGTCTTCCGGAACGCCGAGCCGCACGGTCTTCGGAACCGGGACCGAGCGGCCCAGAGCTTCGTCTGCCTCCGCCAAGATCGACAGTATCCGCCGGGCGTAGCTCATCAGCAGTTCACCCTCCTCCGTCGTTCGCACACGGCCCGAGGCGCGGTCGCGGATGAGAAGCGTGCGTCCAAGATTGGTCTCGAGCTTCTTGACCTGCTGGCTGATCGTTGATTGCGTGAGGTGAACACGCTCAGCCGCCCGTGTAAACCCGCCTGTCTCGACGACGGCGGCAAAAGTGCGCAGAAGGTCGAGATCGAAACCGAAGCTCATTTGAGTTTCCAATAATAAATATGGTGACATTTAATTTCCAAATGATCGCGCCAGATGTCAATCCTGCTTGGAAACAACCAGGAGACCGAGATGACACTTTCAGGACCGCACCCGAAATGGCTGACCTTCGATTGCTATGGCACCCTCATCCAGTGGGACGAAGGGTTGCTTGCGGCAATGGACAGGATTCTCGCGGGAAATAAGCAATCAATCGACCGGGATGCCTTCATTGCCGTGTACGACCGGCACGAGCATCGGCTCGAGACGGAGCGCCCACACCGTTCGTTCCAAGATGTAAGCGCGGCCGCACTTGCGCTCGCGATGAAGGAATTCTCCCTCGAGGTATCGCCCGGCGACGCGGATCTTCTCACCTCATCCATCAGCCGCATGCCGCCCTTTCCAGAGGTGGTTGAGACATTGGCCAGACTGAAGGCGGCGGGGTTCAAACTTGCCATTATCTCCAATACGGACGATGCGATCATAGCCGGAAATGTCGCGCAACTCGGCGGTTGGGTCGATCGGGTGATCACGGCGGAGCAGGCCGGAGCCTACAAGCCGACAAGACAGATATTCCAATATGCCTGGCAAGAGCTTGGCGTCGAAAAGCAACAACTGGTTCATGTTTGTGCGAGCCCTCATCTCGATCTCGCTGCGGCGAGGGAGCTTGGCTTCAGAACGGTATGGGTCGACCGCGGAACCGGCCGCAAGCCGCTTGCCGACTACGCGCCGGACGCAATTATTGCCCGACTTGACGAGCTTCCCGACTTGCTTTCCGCCGCAGGCTGGATGGAATAGGGCCAATATTTTTAGGGAGATTTTGTCATGGCCCATGAACTCAAGCGCGGACAATCCGCACCGGCAATACTGCGAAACACCGACCTCGACGCCCAGGAGGTATGGCAGGCGCGTGTGGATTTGGCCGCCTGTCTGAGGGCAGCCGCACGGCATGGCCTCGAAGAGGGGATATGCAATCATTTCTCCGCTCTCGTGCCGGGACATGCCGACCTCTTTCTTGTCAACCGGCTCGGCTGGGCCTTCGAGGAGGCAACCGCCTCCAGTCTCCTGATTTGTGATTTCGACGGCAATGTGCTGTCCGGCGACGGTGAACCGGAGGCGACGGCCTTCTTTATTCATGCCCGCCTGCACAAGATGGCGCCGCGCATTGGCGCGGCATTTCACACCCATATGCCAAACGCGACGGCGCTCAGCATGATCGAGGGGGAACCGCTTGTCTGGGCCGGACAGACCGCGTTGAAGTTCTATGGACGCACCGCGGTTGACACGGACTATCACGGTCTTGCGCTCGATGAGCGGGAAGGCGATCGTCTGGCAACCGTTCTTGCCGACAAGGATATTCTCTTTATGAAAAACCATGGCGTCATGGTCTGCGCGCCTAACATCGCGGAGGCCTGGGACGATCTCTATTATCTCGAGCGGGCGGCGGAGGCTCAGTTGAAGGCCATGAGCACAGGACGACCCTTGCTGCCGGTGAAGCCGGAAATTGCCGCTGCCACTGCAAAGCAGATGCGGGAAGGCGACCCAGAAAGTGCCCGCTTGCACCTGGAAAGCCTCAAGCGCAGACTTGATGTGACGGCGCCAGACTATAGGTCGTAGAGAAGGACGGCGATCGCGCAGATGTTCGATAGGGCACCGGCGCGTCCTTCCGACCAGCGAAAGGACGCGGGGGCAATATCGTCATGGGCCGATATACAACAGGCCCACCGTGCGACTTCCTCGAACTGCTGGCCGACCCGCGGCAGCCAATGACCCGGCTACCATTGCGAAACGGAATTCGGACGGAGAGGCAGGATCAACACGTCACGAGCCGCTACCTCGATATTGCCGTCACCATGGATTTGGTCGACCGGCCAGACAGGTCCGGCGAAGTCGGGCTGGCCCAGGCCTTCGGCGAGCTTCACTCTCGTTGACTGAGATGTCCGTGTTGGATTGACCAGCCAGAGGAAGCTGCCTTTCTCACCCTTGTGTACTCTGGCAAAAAGATTGCTGTTATCGAGTGTCACGTGCTTCGCGCGGCCGCTCCAGGCCAGCAGGGTGGCGAAGAATGCGCCGTTCTTCTTTCCGTCGGTGCGGTAATAGGCGACCGAGGGATTGGTACCGATCAACAGCGTTCGGCCCTTGCCGTATCTGTTCTCGACGATGGCAAGGCGGCCGTCCGTGAAATGGCCGCGGCCGGTACCGCCGGTCAGGCGGTAGGATTGCAGAAGGCCGCCGCCGTCAACCGCAAGGCCGTCCATGTCGAAATGGATGCGGTCCCCGATATCGGGCATGAACTCGACTGTTTCCTCATGCACACCAAAGACCGCGTCGAGGCCAAGGTTCGGTTGCACGGTGCCCACACGACCGCGATCGCCAAAATAACCGGGACACGCCTCGGCGATCAGCGTACCGCCTTTTTCCACCCAGGCTCTCATTTGGTCCGCCTGTTTCGCGGTGAACATGATGGGGTAGGGGAAATAGAGGAAATCATAGGCGTCGATATCGTCGATGTGTACCCAGTCCGGCTGGAGTCCGCTGTCGAGGAAGGCGCGATAGGCGCCCCACATGGCCTCCGGATAGGGCTTTTCCTTGCGGTCGTAATTCAGCAGATAATCCCATTCCTGGGTCTCGCGCACGACGAGGATGCCGATCTCGCCGCGTATAGGCTTGGCTTCCCAGAGAGCGGCCCGCGCCGGGTCGTTCGCCCATTTTGCCATGGCGCTTTGCATGTCCGAGCGGGACGTGCGCGAACCATCCATGCCATAGGCGCCGAAGGCGCCGAACAGCGGACCGTCGAGCAGTGGGCGCCAACGCAGGTTGAGCACGCCGCGCGCGCCTCCGGCAAGCGAGGTCATGCTCCAGATGCGGATATCCTCGGGCTCGGCAACCCGGCCGTCCTCCTTGTCGCGGCCGATCACCTGGGGCTGCAGCCAGAGCGGCCCGCCCTGACGCTCGGCGTGCCAGAAGGGCTTGCCGCGGGCCGCGGCCCGGTTGATGTCAACACCGTACCAGGTCTTCCAGGGCTCAGTGCCCTTGCGGGCCTGGATCCAGGTGAAGCCGTAGACCTCGACCTTGGAGGCGGCAAGCCAGTCGTCGCAGCCGTTCGACGCCATGTTGGGGATCGAGCCGGAGATGCCGTGTGCGGCGACGACGTTCATTTGATCGACGGCGCGGATGGTGTCGATGCGCCACTGCATCTGGTCGTAGAAATTGTCGCGCTTGAACTGCAGCCAGTCGATGCATTCGGGGTAGGGCGCCATATGAGCCGGCGGCTCGATATCCGCCCAATCGGCATAGCTATAGCGATTCCACGCCTTCGCCAGCACTTTCAGGCTGCCATATTTCTTCTCCAGCCAGATGCGGAAGGCAGCCTTGGCGTAGGAACTGTAATCGACATCGGCGGAATAGTTGCACTCGTTCCAGACATCGTATCCGTAGATCGCTGGATGATCCTTGTAACGGGAGGCAAGCGCCGTCAGGAATTTGCCGGCCGCTTCCTTCACCTCCGGGCAATTGAGCGTCAAGGCGCCCGCGCCGCCGCCATTGTTGGAAAAGCCGCCGGTTGCCGCCGAGACGCCCATGTAGGATCCGAGTTTCGTGCCGTCGGCATTGACCTGAAGCGCATCGGCGTATTTCCGCACCGCCCAGTCGGGCACGGCATGGATCAGTTCGGCAATGACCGTCTTGATGCCGTTCTTTGCGGCAAGGTCCATCTGGCGATCGTATTCCTCCCAGTCGTAGATGCCGGGTGCGGTTTCGATCGCGCTCCACATGAACCAGTGGCGGAAGATATTGAGGCCGTCTTCACGGGCCGTCGTGTAGTCGCGCTCCCAATCTTCGGGGGGCGGGTTGGACTTGCGGAAATAGACGGCGCCATAAGGGAACTGGATATCGTTTCTGAGCATTGTCCTGTCCTTTTCAATCACGTCCGGACATGCCTTCGGCGTCCGGAGACCCGCTCCGGTCAGGGCAAACGACAATGATGTCCGGGGTTGGTTTTGAGCGGTTCCTTTAGCGCGGACCTCCGGCAAGAAGATCGAGCGTTCGGATGAGGGCGGAATGGTCACGCTCGCCGTCGCCATTGGCAATCGCGGCGTTCATCAGTTGCTGCGTTGCAGCGGTGTTCGGTAGCGAGAGGTCAAGGGCGCGGGCAGCGTCGACGGCCAGTGTCATGTCCTTGCGGTGCAGACGGATGCGGAACCCCGGCTCGAAGGCTTCCGTGACCATGCGTTCGCCATGTACCTCGAGGATACGTGAGGAAGCAAAGCCACCCATCAGAGCAGAGCGAACCTTGGCCGGATCGGCACCGGCGGACCGGGCAAATAGCAGGGCTTCAGCAACCGCCTCGATTGTCAGCCCGACGATGATCTGGTTGGCGACCTTGGCCGTCTGGCCATCGCCGACACCACCGATCAATGTTATATTCTTGCCCATCTTCTCGAACAGCGGTCGAGCGCGCTCGAAGACATGCTGCTGACCGCCGACCATGATCGTCAGGGAGGCGGCCTTGGCGCCGACTTCGCCGCCGGAAACGGGCGCGTCGAGATAGTCGCAGCCGAGTGCCTCGATGCGACGGGCAAAAGCCTTGGTGGCCACCGGCGAGATCGAGCTCATGTCGATGACGAGTTTGCCCTCGCTCAGGCCGGATGCCACGCCGTCTGGACCGAAAAGCACCGCCTCAACATCGGGCGTATCCGGCAGCATGAGGATGACGATGTCGGAGGCTTCCGCCACCGCCTTTGCGCTGGCTGCGGACTTGCCACCCCTGGCGACGAGCTTTTGGGAGTTTTCCTTCACTCGGCTCAGATGCAGCGTATGGCCGGCATCGATCAGGTGCTCCGCCATCGGGCGGCCCATGACACCCAGTCCGATAAATCCGATATTCATATCATGTCCACTTCGGCTGACTCGAGATAGGGTTTCATCCAGCCGAGGCCTTCGCTGGTGCCGGCCCTCGGCTTGTATTCGCAGCCGACCCAGCCATCGTAGCCATGGCGGTCGAGTTCAGAGAAGATGAAACGGTAGTTGATCTCCCCGCTGCCCGGTTCGTTGCGGCCGGGATTGTCGGCGATCTGGACATGCGCGATCCTGTCGCGCAGCCGCGTGAAGGTCGGGATCAGGTCACCCTGCATGATCTGCATGTGGTAGAAATCGTACTGGATGTAGAGATTACCGGAGCCGACCTTGTCGAGGATCCGTTCGGCATGTTCCGTCGTCGACAGGAAGAAGTCGGGAATGTCGCGCAAGTTGATCGGCTCGATCAGCAGCTTCACGCCGGCATCAGCGGCGCGTGCAGCGGCATATTTCAGATTGTCGACCAGAACCCTCTCCAGCAGTTGGGGATCGGCGCCCTTCGGCACGAGACCGGAGATGACGTTGACCTGCGGGCAGTCGAGGGCCTTGGCATAATCGAGTGCGAGCGTGACGCCGTTGCGGAATTCGTCGATGCGATCAGGCAGGCAGGCAATGCCGCGCTCGCCGCCAGCCCAGTCGCCGGAGGGCACATTGAAGAGCGCCTGCTTCAGACCGCTTGCCTTCAGGGCGTCTGCGACCTTCTCCTTCGGCTCGGCGTAGGGACCGAGATATTCGAGCGCGCAGAAGCCGTCTTTTTCGGCGGCGGCAAAGCGGTCGAGGAAGGGAAGGTCCTGGTAGAGAAAGGAGAGATTGGCGGAGAATTTCGGCACTGGAAGGTCCTTATGCATTGGCAGGCGCAATGAAGCGATGCCGGTGCAGCATGCGCTTGTCGCGCGGATCGGGATTGGGAACGGCGGAGATGAGGCTCTTGGTGTAGGCTTCCCGCGGTGCGGTGCAAATCTGCTCGGCTTCGCCGAGTTCGACGATCCTGCCACGATGCATGACGGCGACGCGGTCGCAGAAGTAGCGAACCACGGAAATGTCGTGCGAGATGAAGATGAAGCTGAGATTCAGGCGCTGGCGGATATCGAGCAGCAGATCGAGGATCTGGCTGCGGATGGAGACATCGAGCGCCGATGTCGCCTCGTCGGCGATGATGATGCGCGGATCGAGCGCCAGTGCGCGGGCAATGCCGATACGCTGCCGCTGACCGCCGGAGAACGCATGCGGATAACGCTCCATGCCCAATGGATCGAGACCGACAAGCCGCATGAGCTCGGCGACCCGTTGTTCCAGCGCCTTGCCCTTGGCGAGCCCGTTGACGATGAGGGGATCGCCGATCACCTCCTTTACCGTCATTCGCGGGTTGAGCGAGGCGAAGGGGTCCTGGAAGACCAGCCGTACCTCGCGATGGAACCCGCGCAGTTCCTTCTTGCCGAGCTTCGTGACCTCGACCTCCTCTCCGCCCTTGCCGCGGTAGATGACGCTGCCAGTGGTCGGTTCGACAGTGCGCAGGATGAGCCGGCCGAGCGTTGTCTTGCCGGAGCCGCTTTCACCGACAATGCCGAGATTTTCGCCCGGATAGAGATCGAAATTGACGTCGTCGACGGCACGGAGCGTGTTGGCGTTGCCGTGCCAGCCAAAAGTCTTTCCGAGATTGCGCACCGAAAGCATCGGCTTCGGCGCCTCAGCCGACAGCGCGATTGCCGGCGACCTGCCTTCGACGTGATGGGTGAGCTTGACTGTCGAGGCGAGGAGCTGGCGCGTATAGGGATGTTCGGCCGCGTGGTAGATCGGGTCGACCGGGCCGCGCTCGACGATCTTTCCGAAACGCATGACAGCGACCTCGTCGGCGACTTCGGCGACCACGCCCATGTCATGGGTGATAAGCAGCATCGCCATGCCACGCTCCACCTGCAGGCGCTTGATGAGATCGAGGATTTCAGCCTGGGTGGTGACGTCGAGCGCCGTCGTCGGCTCGTCGGCGATCAGGATATCGGGATTGCCGGCAAGTGCCATGGCGATCATGGCGCGCTGGCGCATGCCGCCCGAGAATTCAAACGTATAGCGATCGGCCATCTTTTCGGGATTCGGGATTTCGACCTGGCGCAGCAGTTCGACTGTACGGGCGCGCGCCGCCGCCTTGTCGAGGTTGCTGTGCAGGCGTACGGCTTCGACGATCTGCGAGCCGATGGTGTGGACCGGTGACAGGGAACTCATCGGCTCCTGGAAGATCAGGCCGATGCGTCGGCCGCGAATTGCCCGCATGGCGCTGCTGGCAGGTGAAAACGTCGCGATATCGGTAATGGCGCTGCCATTGCGAAGCAGGATCCGGCCGCCGACGACGCGTCCGGCGCTGTCGACGATCTGCAGCAGCGAGCGGGCGGTGACACTCTTGCCGGAGCCGCTCTCACCAACGAGGCAAAGTGTCTGGCCCCGATTGAGCTGGAAGCTCACATTTTCGACGGCATGCAGGATATGGGTGCGCAGCCGGAAATCGATCGAGAGATTTTCGACGGACAGGACAACGTCATCGGGAAGGTCGGTCATTGCTTCCTCCTCAATTGTCATAGGGGTCGGCGGCGTCGCGCAGGCCGTCGCCAAAGAAGTTGAACGAGAGCACCGCGACGACCACTGCCAGCGACGGCCAGATCAACAGCCAGGGTGCGGTGGCGACCGTGCGGATGTTTTGAGCGTCCTGCAGCAGCACGCCCCAGCTGACCACAGGCGGCTTCAGACCGATGCCAAGGAAGGAGAGAGATGTTTCCGCGACGATCATCGTCGGCACGGCGAGCGTCACGACGGCGAGGATATGGCTCGTCAGCGATGGCAGGATATGGCGGAAGATCAGCCGCGCTTCACTTGATCCGTCGAGCCTTGCCGCAGTCACGAAATCCTCGCTGCGCAAGGCCAGGAAACGCCCGCGCACTTCGCGGGCAAGGCTTGTCCAGCCGAGCAGCGAGACGATGATCGTGATGACGAAATAGACACTGACCGGCGACCATGTCAGCGGGATCGCCGCCGCGAGCCCAAGCCAGAGCGGAATGGTCGGCATGGCACTTACCACCTCGATGATGCGCTGGATCAGTGTATCGACCCAGCCACCGAAAAAGCCGGAGATCGAGCCAAGTACGACACCCAGGATCAGCGACATGGCAACGCCGACAAGCCCGATGGACATGGAGACGCGGGTGCCGTAGATCAGCCGCGAGAGCACGTCGCGGCCGAGGCGGTCGGCGCCGAGGAGATACATTGGATCGTTCGGGTTGATCGGACCGATCAGGCGTCTGCTCATCGGGATGAGGCCCCAGAGCTTGTAGGCCGGGCCTTTGACGAAGAAGCCGATCGGCACAACCTTCGTATCGTCGACGACGAAGGTGCGCCTGAGCGCCACCTTGTCGATCTCGATCTTGTAGCCCTTCACATGAAAGTTGAACTCGGAGCTGCCGTCGGGCCTGGTCACGAAGAAACTCAAGCCCTGCGGCGGCGCATAGGTAAATTGCGGCCTGGAGGTCGAAGGCAGCCCGGGGGCCAGGAATTCGGCGAAGAGGCCGACGAGATAAAGCAGGAGAATGATAACGCCGGCGACCATCGCCACCTTCTGGCGGATCAGCTTGCCGGCGATCAACCGCCAGGGACCGACTGCGGCGGTCGAGACCGTCTTGCCCTGCTTCAGTGGGCTGATCGACGGACCATCGGCAACGATATGAAGAGGGCCGGTATGGGTTCCGAACGTTTCGTGCGTGCTCATCGGCCTCTCCTCAATCGAACCGGATGCGCGGATCGAGCAGCGCAAGCAGCAGATCCGACAAAAGCATGCCGACGAGGGTCAGCGCGGAGAGCAGGAGAATGAAGCTGCCGGCGAGGTACATGTCCTGCGCGACCAGCGCCCGGAAAAGCAGGGGGCCGGAGGTCGGCAGGTTGAGAACGATAGCCGTGATCGTCACGCCCGAGACAAGATGCGGCAGCACCCAACCGATCGCCGACACGAAGGGGTTGAGCGCGATGCGAACGGGATATTTGAGGATGACCTTGTATTCCGGCAGGCCCTTGGCGCGGGCGGTAATGACGTAAGGCTTGTGCAGTTCGTCTGTCAGGTTGGCGCGCAGGATCCGAATCATCGCCGCCGTTCCGGATGCGCCGATGATGATGATCGGGATCCAGAGATGGGTGAGAAAATCGCCGATCTTGGCGAGGTTCCAGGGTGCTTCTGCATATTCGGGCGAGACCAGCCCGCCAACACTCAGGCCAAGGTACTTGTAGGCAATATACATCAGCGTCAGCGCCAGGATGAAGTTTGGCACGGCAAGGCCAATGAAGCCGAAAAAAGTGAAGACGTGATCACCGATGGAATGGCGGCGCACGGCAGAATAGATTCCGATCGGCAGTGATACGATCCAGACGAAGAGGAGGCTCAGCAGCGAGATGACCAGCGTTGAGCCCATGCGCGCCCAGATCAGGCCCGAGACGGGCTGGTTCCATTCAAAGGACCAGCCGAAGTCGCCGCGGCTGACAATTCCCCACATCCATTTCAAGTACTGGACGTAGAAGGGGTCGTCGAAGCCGTAGATCTGTTTCAACCGTTCGATCTGCGCCGGATCGACGGCCTGGCCGCTGTCACTCATCGTCGCGATCATCGAGGTGAGATAGTCACCCGGCGGTAGCTGGATGATCAGAAACGAGATCAGCGACATGCCGAACAGGGTCGGTATCATGTAGAGCACGCGCCTGAAGATATAGCCAAGCATCGGAATGTATCTCCTCCCGTTGAGAGCGCCCCTGCGCCTTCGTCGGATATTCATCCGCTCCCGGCCGGCAGCGGCCGAAAGCGCTCCTCTGCGCACTGCACCTCATTTCCAGGAGAGGTGCAGCACCTCCAGCCGCTCGATCCCCGGCACCTCCACCTGTGCACGGCCATCCTTGACGCTGACGTTTGCGGCACGGTCGGCAACGACGAGCCAGGCCCGCGCCACTGACTTGCCGGCAGGAATTTCCACCGAAACGGTCTGCGCCGCCAGAGGGTAATTTTCGCGGATCGGTCCCTTCATCATCATCGGATTGGTGAGGTTGAAGAGGCTAAGCGCGATGCCGTCGGAATTTTCACGAAGGGCCAGATCAACGACGCCAGGACCCATGACAGTGACGCGCGGCGTCTTGCCGAGTGCCCAGTGGACGGCATTGGCGATCAGCCGGGCATGGTCAACGGCAAAGACCTCCCAGAAGATTTCGCCGATGTTCCAGGGAATATAGACTGCGCGGCCACCCGTGCCTGTCTCGCGCGCAATGACCGCGGCACCCTCCGGCGCCTTGCGCGGATAGACTTCTTCCATCGGCAGATCCGGGAAGTCGGGCACGTAGAGGAACGGGGTCTTGGAGCCGTTCGTGGCCTCGACCTGGAGAAGCCGTGTACCGCCCATGATGCGTTCGGCGCCTTCGTAGCCTTCGTTGATCGGATGATCACCGGAGAGCGCCACATAAGTGTTCTTGACGATGCCACGCGGTCCGGAGACGAATTTGGCGCCGAACAACTCGGAAAGACCGAATTCCTGGCGCTGCCTGCCGGTTTCGTCGCGCAGCGAGGTCTCGTAGGAAGCGATCACGCTGCCGCCGCGTTCGGCATAGGCGCGGATCGCAGCGTTCTGCTCGTCCGACAGGCAGGAGGCGTTGGCGAGGATAATGAGCTTGAAACGGTCGAGATTTTCCTTCGTCAGAACCTGGTCCGAGAGAAGCTCGAAGGGCAGGCGGGCCTCGACCAGGGCGTGATAGAAGCCGAGATCGTGTTTTTCGGCGTTGGGCCGCTCCTCCGGTGCCCAGTGGCGCAACGTCGTGGAGGGGTCGATGACGGCGATTTCGGCGGTGGGCTTCATGCTTTCGAGCACCGGCTCGACTGCCGCCTGCAGGGCGAAGGCGTCGGCGACAGGCTCGACCCAGCGCTCGTCCGGGACCACCCCGTTGAACTTGGTGAACCAGGCATAGAGGCCATGCGCTGTGCCGTCATTGATCCAGAGCTGCATCTCCTCGCCGGACGTGACCGCATCCTTCCAGCGATATTCCTCCTCCGGACCGATCGAGGTGATGAGGACGACAGGGCGATCCGGAAAGGTGGCGCGGATGCGCTTGCCGTTGCGTCCGGCCGACCAGCCGAGTTCCAGGCCCTTGCGGCCCTGGTGGTCAACAACGAGGAAGGGGCAATGCCGGGCAATGACCGACAGGTCGAATTCCATCAGCGAGGCACCGCCCATGTTCGGAATGAAGCTCGCATGCGGGCGGATCGCCTTTACCGCATCGTCCCATTGGGCGATCATGTCGGTGAGGACCCGGCGGCGCCACTGTACCCAGGCCTGCCAAGCCGGATCTTCCGCATCCGATATTTTTGGCAGGTCATGGCCGAACATGTCCTTGAAGCGGCGGGCACTGTCTTCGCTATAGTCGACGCCATGCCCCTGCCAGCGATTGGCAAAGACCGCATCAATATCGTATTTTCGGACGATCTCCTTGACGACCTCGGGCATGAAGACGGTATTGTAGTCGCCATAGGCATTGGTCACCCAGACATCGGGATAGGCCCAATGGCGGCGCGGCGTCCCGTCGGCGTTGATCATCACCCATTCCGGATGGGCCCTGGCGGCATCGTCATGGATTGCGTGTGGGTCGACACGAGCCATGACATGCATGTCGAGCTTGCGGGCCGCATCGACGAGCGCGCCGAAGATATCCTTGTCGCCGAGATATTTGCTGACATAGTGATAGGGCACTTCGCTCGGATAGTAGGCGATGTAGCCGCCGGCGCTAAGGCAGACTGCATTGGATCTCGTGCGCTTGAAGACGTCGACCCAGAAGGCGGGGTCGTACTTCTCCGGGTCGTCCTCGACGAAGGTCAGCTGGGTCCAGCGCGTCGCGTCCTTGAACCAGTCTGGCGTCCGGAGCGTTCCGGTGTTCTGTCTTCTGGCATCGAGCATCGGTTCATCCAATCGTTTGGCAAGAAGTCAACGAGGGATCTGCCGCCGGCCCAGGTCGGCCGGCGTCGGATACATGTCTGATCCTGAAAGACCGTCAGGCCTTGTAGAATTGCTCCGGCATGGTGGGAGCGGGTGTGGGCCAACCGAAGGAATTCGGCATGGTCCGCGTGATATTCTTCATGTTGTTCTTGACGATGCCGTAGCCGTCCGGGGGCTGCGAAATACCGAAGACGTAGAAGTTGTCGGCAGCACCCTGCAGGATCTTCTTCATGACTTCCTGCTGACCTGCGGGGTCGGCGGTCGCCTTCAGCTTGTCGTAAAGCTCGAGCAGCTTCCTGGTCTCCTCCGGCGGTTCTTCCGCATTTTCATTGTTTCGGTCGAGATACCAGAGCTGCCAGGCCGGGGCATACATCGCGTTTGAATCCGTCGGCACGTAGTAGCGCGGGTCGAGCATTGCGGCGACACCGCCATTGGCGCCGAATTGGTGGGCCGTGGCATCGAAGTCGCGGCCCTGGCGGACGCGTGTTTCCCAAAGCGACCGGTCCATCGTGCGCATCTGCGCATCAATACCGACTGCCTGGAACATCGGGATGACCAACTGGAAGAGATCGAGGAAGATCGCACGAGCCTGGTCGATCTCGAAGATGATCGTCAGGCGCCGACCCTGGTCGTCCAACCTGAAGTTCTGGTCATCGCGCTTCGGTATGATCTGGTCGAGCATGGCATTCGCCTTGTCGACATCATACGAGGTGAACTGCGTGGCGAGCTGCTCGTTATAGAGCGGATCTCCCTGCTTGATCGAGGGCTGGGCCGGCGCACCCTGGCCGACGAGGACGGCATCGATCAGCGTCTGGCGATCAAGCGCCGTCGAAAGAGCCGCGCGGAAGTCCTTGTTCCGGAAAAGCTTCCGTTTGGTCGCGTCGTTATGGTTCAGGTTGAAGATGAAGTTCATCACGTTGGCCTCTGTCGAGGAAAGCGTGTAGAAGTCGTAGCCGCCCTGCTCACGGGCATCGTAAAGCACCGATTTATTATTCGGCGTCGCGATGTACTGGTCCATCAGGTCAATCTCGCCTTGCATGGCCTTGAGAAGCAATACCTGCGGATCCGCCACCATCTGGTAGACGATCCGGTCCATATAGGGCAATTGATTGCCCGCGGTATCGACCTTCCAATAGAAGGGGTTGCGTTCAGCAATGACGCGTTCGGTATTTTCGCCGGGCGCGGTTGTGAACATCCAGGCGTTGAGGCAGGGCTTCTTCGAGGAATTGAGGAAGAATGCGTTGTCATCCTGAAACCCGGACGCCGCCTGGAAGGCCGCGATCCAGCTTTCGAAACCGCGTTGCTTGGCGAGTTCGTCGGCCTTCGGATTGTAGTCAATATGGAACTGTTCGAGATAGTGTTTCGGACAGCGGGTCGTGTGGTCGTTGTTGGCCCAGGCCACCTGGAGCGGAAACATACCGTTAGGTTTTTCGAAGATCACCTTGAAGGTCTGTTCGTCGACCACTTCAAGCTTGGCCGGCTTGCCGGCTGTCTTCCAGTGGCCCTGGCTGGTAACGGCGACGCGCTTGTCCGTCAGGACCGTATCATACCAGAACTTGACGTCCGCCGTCGTATAGGGCTGGCCATCCGACCACTTCATGCCCTTGCGAAGGCGAATCGTATAGACCTTGGATTCGGCATCGCCATCGAAGGCTTCCGCGACGTTGAGGGTGACACCTGACCAATCCGGCGTATAACGAAGCAGCGGCTCATAGGCCTGATAGCGGAAGAGCATGGACAGCGATCCGCCGCCGACCAGTGCCATATTCCAGTCGCCCCCGTATTTTCCGACAGTTTCTACCGGTTTGACGACGAGCGGGTTTGCCGGCAGCCGATCCGTGACCGGTGGCAGCGCGCCGCTCGAAACCTTTTCCTTGAGGACGTCCGCTTCCGTGTAGCCGGTCGCAAGAGCCGGCAGTGCAGGAAAAATCAGAACGGCCGAGGTCCCGGCCAGAAACGCACGACGTTTCAGCTTGATCATGGATATCTCCTCCAAAGATCCGCGCCCCTTTATTGTTGTTCTGCTCCCAGGCTTGGATGACGGGAAGATTACACTTGGATACTGTTAGGTAAAGCGTTATGTTTCGTTATCGATGAAGTTTGCTTTTTCAGATGAGGCAGTGTAGGCGAAGCGAAGATGGAACGACAACGCAGAGGTGCGGAGTGGGGAGCAGGGGACGAGTGACGTTGCAGACGATCGCGCGAGAGGTAGGCCTCTCGAAATATGCGGTCTCGCGTTCACTGGCGGGCAAGAGCGGCGTCAGCGAGGAAACGCGCGAGCGCATTCGCGAGATGGCCGTACGTCTTGGCTATGCCAAACCGGCGGCCCAGGCGGGCTCCAACGATATCGCCGTTGTTTTTCACGATCTCGATCCAGTCAACAGCGAGCTCTACATGCAGGTCCAGAATGGAATGCAGGGCGAAGCCCAAAGGCTCGGCATGGGTTTGCGCGTGCACTGGACGCATAGCGCTCGTCAGTTGGAAGATCTGGCCCGTGCCTGCGCCGGGCTGCTTCTCGTCGGCCCCCATGATCGCGAGGCGATTGCGGCTGCGACGGCGACCGGCATTCCGATCGTCCGGTTCGGCTGGATCGACCCGTTGGAGCAGGCCGATCAGATCACTGGCACGGACCATGAGGCAGGCCAGGCGGTCATCCAGTACCTGATCAATCTCGGCCATCGCTCGATTGCCTACGTGTCCGGTGCGCCCGGATACAGGGGACGCCGTGAGCGCTTCTACGGCGCTCGCGAGATCGCCGAAAGTCATGCCGACGTCGCGCTTCATGTGATGCAGTTCGACGAACAGGGAGCCTTCGCCGATGCTTTTCGCGCGCTGAAGGAGAGCGGCGTGCGGCCGACCGCGTTTTTCTGTGCCCATGACGGTCTTGCCCTGACCGTTGTCTCCGAATTGCTCGGTCAGGGTTATCGCATTCCCGACGACGTCTCTGTCGTCGGGTTCGGTGACTTTTCCCCGGCAACACAAATCTCGCCGCCGCTAACCACCGTGCGAATGGAGGGTCAGGAGTGCGGGGCGGTCGGCCTGCGCCTCCTGCTCGAGCGCATCGAGACGCCGCGGCGACCAGGCGACCCCGCTCGCCGCGTCAATATCGCCTCGCGCATTATCGAGCGCCGCTCGGCCGGTCCCTGCAAGGACATGCGCATTTCGGAAGATACTGCGAAGCCGTCACGCTAAACGACCGGCTTCCAAGCCATCGCATTTGCACCTCAGATGCAAAAATGGATGCCGGTCCGGATCTGTCCGGGGCAGGGACGCCGCCCCCTATACATGGCTGATGGTTCATGGACGAACCTGCCGAGCACGGAAATAGCCCCGCTCCCTGTCGCAAAAAAAGCGCGCGTCACCGATATTGGCGACGGGATAGAGCAGTTGAAGGCTGTCAATGAAGCGGCGGGCGGCCTCGCGGTCATCCGTCAACTCGAAGCCGACGAGAGCGCCGCAATGGCCCTGGCGCAGCTACGTCTGTGTCCGCTCGCCGCTGGCTGGCTTTTCGGTCCAGAAATATCTGATTGATTTTACGCAGAGAAGTTCTTTTCGAAGGCGACAATTGCGCCAGCGGCGCTATCGACGAAATATCTTTCCGACCGGTGCCACGGCAGAACGTCGTCATTCAAAAGGCGCCATTGCACGCGGCAAAAATCTCGCATCGACACAAGAAATAGAATACTATTTCTATAGATATTAATTGTTGCTGCTAGCCTATCGTCTCCCTCATCAAGGAGACACACATGAGTGCCGCGCGACCACAGCTCAAACTTGGCGCCTTCCTCTATCCGACGGGCCATCACGTGGCCGCGTGGCGGCACCCGGAAGCGCAGGCGGACGCCGGTTCCAATATTGCTCACTATATCGAGCTTGCGCAGCTGGCTGAAGCGGCGAAATTCGATCTCATTTTCATGGCTGACGGCGTTGGAACGCGCGGGACGGACATAGAGGCATTGAGCAGGACAGCTGTCCGCTATGTGGCGCAGTTCGAGCCGATTACCTTGCTGTCGGCTCTGGCGGCGGTGACCAAGCACATCGGATTCGTCGCCACAGCTTCCACCTCATACAACGAGCCCTACCATATCGCGCGGAAATTCGCCTCGCTCGATCACATCAGCGGCGGCCGAGCGGGTTGGAACCTGGTCACTTCGTCCAGCGAGCACGAAGCGCATAATTTTGGTCGCGATGAGCATTATGCACATGCGGAACGATACGAGCGGGCCGAAGAGTTTGCCGATGTCGTGCGCGGATTGTGGGACACCTGGGAGGACGACGCATTCCTGCGCGACAAGGAAAGCGGCATCTACTTCGATCCGGACAAGCAGCATATCCTCAATCACAAGGGCAAATTCTTCAAGGTTCGCGGGCCACTGAACGTCGCCCGTGCGCCTCAGGGTCAGCCAGTGCTCGTACAGGCAGGCTCGTCGGAACCAGGCAAGGAGCTTGCCGCGCGCACCGCAGAGGTTGTCTTCACCGCGCATCAGACAATCGAGGATGCTCGCGGTTTCTATAAGGATCTCAAAAACCGACTTGCCAAGTACGGACGCGGGCCGGAAGAGTTGAAGATCATGCCGGGGATCTTCCCGGTCGTCGGCCGGACACAGGCTGAGGCTGAGGCGAAATTCCAGGAAATTCAGGATCTCATACATCCGGTGGTCGGCCTGTCGATGTTGAACGGCATGACCGGTGGCGTTGATCTCTCGAAATATCCTCTGGACGGCCCCATCCCGGATCTCCCGGAAACGAACGCAAGCAAGAGCCGGCAAAAGTTGCTTCTTGATCTTGCCAGGCGCGAAAACCTGACGGTCCGCGAGCTCTATCTGAGGATCGCAGGCGCGCGTGGCCATTGGCAGGTCGTCGGCACGCCGAGCCGGATCGCGGATGAGATGGAGCAGTGGTTCACGACCGGGGCGGCAGACGGCTTCAATGTTATGCCGCCGCATCTGCCCGTCGGGCTAAGGGACTTCGTGGAGCTCGTGTTGCCGGAACTGCGGCGCCGTGGATTGTTCCGCACTGCATACCAGGGCAGGACGTTGCGCGAAAATCTTGACCTTAGCACACCCCGGCACCCGGCGCGCGTCCAGGCCGCGGCAGAGTAGGGGTGATCGACATGAACCGCCCCCATCTCACAGCTGAGCACATAACCCGGCAGTTCCAGATCGACGGGGAGCCGCTGATCGCGCTCGACGACATTAATCTGGATATTGCCCAGGGCGAGTTTGTCACTGTTGTCGGTGCCAGCGGCTGCGGAAAGTCGACGCTGTTGCGTCTCTTCGCGGGCCTGGATATCGCGACATCCGGCACCATCCGCCATGCGGACGAGCAAGTGGTCGAACCCAGCCTTCATCGGGGCATCGTCTTCCAGGAACCGCGCCTCTTCCCCTGGCTGACGGTCGAGAAAAACGTCTCTCTTGGCCTTCTGAACAGCAAGCTGACCAAGGCGCGAGAGGCAGAGCTTGTGCGCGAACATCTGGAGCTTGTCGGACTTTCCCGTTTTGCCAATGTCTACCCGCATCAATTGTCCGGGGGAATGGCGCAGCGTGCCGGCATTGCCCGTGGCCTGGTCAGCCGGCCGAACGTCCTTCTGCTCGACGAGCCTTTCGGGGCACTCGACGCCATCACCAAGGCACGCCAGCAGGACGAGCTGCAGGAGATCTGGGCGAAGGAAAACATCACGATGGTTTTGGTGACGCACGACGTGGAAGAAGCGGTCTATCTCGGGGATCGCGTCGTGGTCATGTCGCCGCGTCCGGGCCGCATCCGCGAAGTGGTACCGGTCAAGCTGGCGCGCCCACGCCGGCGTACATCCAGCGATATTGCCAACGTACGCGACCGCGTCCTGAAGAGCCTTCATGCGACCGGCGAAAGCACGCAGCCCAAGGGGTTGAAATCAGCCGATGACGGCAGCCACGTCGAACGTGCAGTCGCACTCGCCAGATAAGCTTCAAAAAACGGAGAGAAACCATGAAACGCGCATTTCTGTCACGCGTGGTCGCCGGCCTCGCACTGATGCTCGCGACCGCCCCGGCCTCGATCCGCGCCGAGGAACCGCTGGTCATTCATGTCGGCTATGCCGCCATTGGCGTCGACAATCGTCCTTACGCGGAAGGCACATCTGCCGCGACCGCCCGGGCAGGCGAATTTCTGGAGAAGGAATTTGCCAAGGATCCGCACATCAAGATTGAATGGACCTTCTTCAAGGGCGCAGGCCCTGCCGTCAACGAAGGCTTTGCGAATGATCAGCTCGACTTCGCCTACCAGGGTGATCTTCCCTCGTTGATCGGCCGTGCCAACGGGCTGAAGACCAAGTATCTCCTGGCAAGCGGAGCGAGAAAGCCGCTCTATCTCGCCGTCGCCAAAGATAGCGGCATTAAAACTATCGGGGATCTGAAGGGCCGCAAGATAGCCCTCCAGCGCGGCACGAACGGTCATCTGGCTGCCATCAAGGTGCTGGAGGCCAATGGGTTGACGGAGCGCGACGTTCAGGTCGTCAATCTCGACAGCGCAGGCACGGTTGCTGCTTTGACCAGCAAGGACATCGACGCCGCATTCGGCGATACGCAGCTGATCAACCTCGCCACCAAGGGTGCAGCCGATATCATCTATACCACCAAGGGGGACGATCCGCGCTTCGGCCGCAATGCCGGCGTCATTGGCCGCCAGGCGTTCATCGATGCCCATCCTGACATAACCCAGCGGGTCGTCGATGCTTTCGTCAAGGCGGCGCAATGGTCGTCGGACGAGCCGAACCGCACCGCACTTCTCGAGCTGTGGCACAAGTCCGGGACGCCAGTTCCAATTCTGGAGGAATACTTCAAGGGTGACACGCTCGCCTACCGAAACTCGCCGCTGATCGATGACCTGCTTGTGTCGCAATACAAGGAGCAGGCGGCGAAGAGCAAGGAATTCGGCCTCATCCGCCGTGATGTCGATCTTGAGGGCTGGTTCGAGCCTCGCTACCTCAAAAGCGCCATTGAACGGTTCAACCTGCAGCACTTCTGGCAAGCCTATGGCGCTGACGGCAAGCCGCTCGCCTCGTAAGCAGAGCATTGGAGCAGCAGGCTGATGGCAATTCCTCTTGAAATCGCCGGTGATGACGGCATCCCGAACTGGCGCAGGTTTTTCAAGGGACGGTTCTCTTCGCTCTCGGCCTTGCTTCTTCCCATGTTGTTGATTGCCCTCTGGTGGCTCGCCTCCGCGAGAGGCTGGCTGCCAGAGCAGATCCTTCCGGCGCCGTCCTATGTACTGCAGACCGCCGGTGACATGATCATGAGCGGGGAGCTGCTTTACCATGCCGCAGTCAGCTTGCGCCGCGTTATCTTCGGCTTCGCCATCGGCGCGGGGTTGGGATTGGGTCTCGGCATCGCCATGGGCCTGTCTGCGCGCCTGGAAGACTATATTAAGCCGACGTTCCTAGCCTTCGCACAGATCCCGACGCTTGGATGGATCCCGCTTCTGATGCTGCTGGTCGGCATCGAGGAGACACTGAAGATCATCATCATCGCCAAGGGCGCTCTCGTGCCGATCACGCTCAATACCTTCTCCGGCATCCGCAGTGTTCCTGGCAAATACGTGGAAGTCGGCAAGGCACTGCGTTTCAGCCGGTGGCAGACGCTTCGCCTGATCGTACTGCCGGGCGCAATTCCTTCCATTTTTACCGGTATCCGCTATGGCCTTACGCACGCATGGACTTCGCTTGTCGGGGTCGAGCTCCTGGCGTCATCCGAAGGGCTCGGCTACCTGCTCGTGTGGGGAAGACAGATGTTCTGGCTTGATACCGTGATCATCGCGATGATCGTGATCGGCCTCATAGGCTTTGCCATGGACAAGGGCCTGAATGGCGCCGAGGTCTTCATCCAGCGCTGGAAGAAAGAAGGACTTTGACGATGGCCGAAGCGTCAACAAGGCTTGTCCGTATAAGACGTGGCCTCACCCTTCCTCTTCTTCTTCTCGCCGTGTGGGAGGCCTCCAGCCGCCTCGGGCTCGTTGATCCCCGCTTTCTGCCAGGGATCGAAGATGTCGTCCTGACCGCCAAGCGCGAGATCATCGACAATGGTCTGACGGGCCAGCTCACAGCCAGTCTGTTGCGCAATATCGCAGGTTTTCTGATTGGCTGCATCCTCGGCGTCAGTTTCGGCACGCTCGTTGCCGTGACGAGGATCGGAGACAGGCTGGTCATGCCGACCTTCAACGGCCTGAAGCAAATTTCTCTGCTTGCCTGGATACCGCTCATTTCGGTGTGGTTCGGTTTCGGCGAGCAGGCGAAGGTGGTCTTTGTCGCTCTTGCAGCTTTCATTCCCATCGCCCTCAACACTTATGACGGTATCAAGGACGCGCCTTCAGAGCTGGTGGAGGTCGGTCGGGCGCTGCGGTTTCGACCCTGGCAGCGCGTTGCCAGGATCTACCTGCCGTCAGCTCTCCCGGCGATCGCGACCGGCATCCATCTCGGCCTCATCTATTCGTGGCTGGCGACCGTCGGGGCGGAGTATTTTCTTGCGGTCGGTCCAGGCATCGGCGGCCTGGTCATTGCTGGACGCGAGCGCTTCGACATGGCACTCGTCATGGTCGGGGTCATCATTCTCGGCCTTGTCGGCTTTTCACTCAACAGGCTCGCCGGTGCGGCAGAAGCCAGGCTGCTGCGCTGGCGGGCCTGAGTCGGAAACCTGACGATGTTGGTGTGCGGCTTAAGTGGTGGTGTCGGCAACGAGATTGGGAACCTGTTTCAACCGGTCGAGATCGGCAACGGCGAAGCCGGAGCCGGACCGGGACCGGCAGACAGTCCATAACCGGACAGGAACTTGCCCGTTCCGGCGAAGCGCCTGTCGAGCTCGTCGCAAGATGGATGGCATCCTCACCGCCCGCCACTTTCCAGGGTTGGTCAAACCGGGGGATTGCGTGGCTGTCGTCGCGCAATAACCGCCTCGATGAGGAGCCTATGTGAGTGGGGGAAGGTATCTGACCACATTTGCTGGGATTGCGCCGCCGACCGCACTATTGCGCATTTTGCTCGCTGTGGTGGATTCTTGGCCTTTTGACCGGAGGTGCCGCGACAGAGTGACGTTTGACGAGAGAGCATTCGAGCTTCGTAATCGGATACCGCTTCTTGCCAGGAAGGCTTTCCGGATTGAGATGTTCGATCGACCATTGGCCCATGGCGAGATGGGGAAGGACAGACGTCGTCAGCGGGGGAACGAGATGTCGCGATATGTCTTCGTCGTCGTAACCCACAACCGACATGTCCTGGGGAATGCGAAGACCCGCATCCTTGAGGGCTTCGTAGCACCCGATCGCAGTTCTGTCATTCTGGCAGAAGATCGCTGTTGGCGGCTCCTTCAGAGCCAGCAGCTTCATTGTCGCAGCATAGCCGGCGCTGGCCGACCAGTCGCCTTCGATGACCAGTTCGGGATCGAAGGGAATATCGGCTGTCGCGAGCGCGCGGCGATATCCGGTAAGACGATCCTGCGCAGCCTGCATCCAGATTTCGCCGGTGATCGTGGCGATGCGATGGTGTCCATGGGCGATCAGATGTCGGGTGGAACTCTGTCCTCCCGCAATCTCGCTCGGTACAACGCAAGGGAAGGCGTAATCCGCCGTATAACAGTTGAGCAGCACCGTCGGGATGTTGAGCTTGTAAAAATAGGCGGGAAGCTCAACCTCGCGCGTATAGATCGTCATGTAGATGAGCGCCGATATGCCGCCGCTCGTCAACGCTTTTATGGCCTTCGGCTCCATGACGGGATCGCTCAGCGTTTGCGTCACCAACAGGACATTGCCTGCGTTCCATGAGGCTTGCCGCGCGCCTTCAATCGCAACGATCGCTTCCGGGCTGGTCGCGAGCTGGTCGACGGCAAACCCGATCACATTGTCCAGGCCCGAGTAAGAGGTCGGCGTTGCATATGTCGCTCCCATATAGCCAAGTGCCCGCGCTGCCTCAAACACGCGCTCGCGGGTCAACTGCGAGATGCGGGTGCCGGGCGTGTTGTTGAGCACGAAGGAAACGGCAGCCTGCGAGCAACCGGCCGCCTTGGCAATATCCATCATTGTCACGCGCTCGGGGCGAGCGGCCTTTCGGTTGCGTGCAGGCTTCCTTGCCGCGGGCTCGTGTTCGTCCAAGATCTTGGTTTTTCGCATCCGTGGAGGTCCGTTACCCATATTTGGTCAAGGTGTTAATTTGCTCACCATTGGTAATTAATATTACCACTGATCAGTCTGCGTTAGCAATCGCATGAAGTGACATACTTGTGCGCCGCTGCTGGCCATATCCGAACGCGAAAATGCATTTCCGCTGCCATTCTATGAAATGTTTTGATCTGCATTGATAATACTATTTACTAATTAAAATTCTTGTATACCGTCATGGAGCGATCGGAACCCTATGCCATTCGTCGCTTCGCGACCGCCCTAGGAGGGGGCGCGCATCCGGCCGGCCGCAAGTTGCAATCGGGCCCTTGCTACTGCGGCCCTTCGGGAGGTGTATTATGAATCAGCTGAAACGCAATGCAGCCTTGTTTTTCGCCGGATTGATGCTGAGTGCCGCGCCTGTTGCGGTATCCCATGCCGCCGACAAGCCGACCTTGGCCTTCGTGGTTAACGGGGCTTCCGACTTCTGGAAGGCTGCCGAGGCCGGCGTGAAGAAGGCCCAGGGCGAGATGCCAGACTACGACATGCAGCTGAAATATCCTGAACAGGCGTCAGTCGCCGTTCAACAGCGCCTGATGGAAGACCTTGTGAGCGCTGGCGTCAAAGGCGTCATGGTTTCCGCCGTCGATCCTAAGACCCAGACGGACGGCCTGAACAAGATCGGTTCGCAGACTGCACTCTTTACCACCGACAGCGACGCGCCCCAGACCAACCGTGTCGCCTATATCGGCTCGTCCAACGTCGATGCTGGCAAGCAGGCCGCTGAAATCGCCAAGAAGGCAATGCCTGATGGCGGTAAGTGCATCGGCTTCGTCGGACTTCTTGGCGCCGACAATGCCAAGGAACGCATCCAGGGCATGAAGGACGGGCTGAAGGGGACGAAGATCGAGCTGACGGACGTTCGCGGCGACGACATCGACCAGACCCGTGCCAAGAAGAACGTCGAGGATGCGCTGGTTGCCAGCCCCGACGTGACCTGCATGGTCGGCTTCTATTCCTACAACACGCCACGCATCTATGAGGCGCTGCGTGACGCAGGCAAACTAGGCCAGATCACCGTCGTCGGCTTCGATGACGATCCGATCACGCTTGGTGGCGTCAAGGAAGGCACAATTGCGGCGACCGTCGTGCAGCAGCCGTTCGAATGGGCCTATCAGGGCATGAAGCTGATGGCAGCCTATCTCAAGGGCGACAAGTCTGGCGTTCCAGCCAACGGTCTGATCATCATCCCGACCGTCATCATCGGCAAGGATGATGTCGACAAGTATGCTGCCAACCTGAAGGCCATGGCCGGCAAGTAATCCTTCCTTGCGGCGGTGGCGCCAGTCGCCGCCGCAAGTGACGTGTTGTGCCGACAGCATTTAGCAGCCATGGACAGGCGATGAACCACAGCTCCGATATCCCGTCACCGGACGCGCCCGCGACACCGTTCCTTTCGCTTTCCGGTGTGGGCAAGACTTATCCGGGCGTCGTCGCACTTGACGGCCTGTCAATGGACATCATGCCGGGCGAGGTGATCGGCCTCGTCGGCGAGAACGGGGCAGGAAAGTCGACGCTCATGAAGATCCTCGGCGGCGTGATCGCGCCCGACCGGGGCACGATCCTGCTCGACGGGGCGGAGCTTCGTTCGCTTACCGTGGAATCGAGCATCTCGTCCGGCATCGCCTTCGTCCACCAGGAACTCAATCTCTTCGAAAACCTCGACGTCGCCGCCAATATCTACCTGGGCCGCGAACCACTGAAGGCCGGGCCTCTCAAGCTCGTCGATCGTGATCGACTGAGGGAGATGGTAAGGCCGCTCCTGAAGCGTGTGGGGGCGCATTTTTCCGCCGACACGCCCGTGGCGTCGCTTTCGCTTGCCGAGCAGCAGATGGTGGAAATCGCCAAGGCATTGTCGATCAACGCGAGGCTCGTCATCTTCGATGAGCCCACATCCAGCCTTCCGTTGGCCGAAACCGAGCGGCTTTTGAGCATCATCAAGTCGCTGAAAGCAGATGGCATCAGCGTCATTTTCATCTCGCATCGCCTCCACGAGGTCGAGCGCGTCGCCGACCGCGTGGTCGTGCTACGCGATGGCACGCTCGTCGGTACGCTTGCAAAGGCCGAGATCGGGCACGACCAGATGGTCAAGCTGATGATTGGCCGGGTGCTTGCGGCGCGCACCGCCAAACCGCAACGCGCGCCCGGCTCGGTTGCGCTGACGGCAAGCGGCGTGCGCACCGAGGCCTATCCATCCCGCCCTGTCGATCTGGACATCAGGTACGGAGAAATCCTCGGACTTGCCGGCCTTGTCGGCTCGGGGCGCACCGAGCTTGCAAGGGTGCTCTTCGGCATTGACCGGAGTTACGGCGGAGCCATTCTGCAGGACGGACAGCAAATCGCGGTCGGCTCCGCGCGTGTTGCCGTGGCTCGCGGGATCTTCCTGGTGCCGGAGGATCGCAAGCGCAACGGCATTCTTCTTGATTTCCCGATTGCCCAGAACATTACCCTTGCCGACCTTCCAAATCTTGCCAACCGCCACATGCTGTCTGCCGACCGGGAAACGGCGGCGGCTGAAAAGCAACGCGCTCGCCTTGGCATCAAGGCGCCCTCGGTTTCGACCCGGACCGGCACTCTGTCGGGCGGCAATCAGCAGAAGGTGGTGCTTGCCAAATGGCTATCGATGAACCCGAAGGTGATGATCTTCGACGAGCCAACGCGCGGCATCGATATCGGGGCGAAGAATGAAATTTACGGGCTGATGCGGGCCCTTGCCGATGCTGGCGTCGCCATCCTGATGATCTCAAGCGACATGGAAGAGGTGATCGGCGTTTCCGACCGCATTGCCGTCATGCATGAGGGCCAGATCGCCGGGATTCTGGAAGAGGATGACTTCAGCCAGGAAAGCGTCCTTTTGCTTGCCGTCGGCAAGAGAGTAAAATAGCGGCTGCGGCCATCGTAGGTATCGGGGAACGGATCTCGAATGATCAAGAAAGACCTTGGACTGCTGCTTTTGATTGTCGTCGTCGGCATCGTCGTCGCCATCATCAATCCGCGCTTCCTGCTGCCGATCAACCTGGCGAACACCGCCAACCTGATCGGACTGTTTGGCATCCTTTCGATCGGCCAGGCCTTTGTCATCATTACCGGTGGCATCGAGCTTTCCGTGGGTTCGCTCGTCGCGCTTCTTGGCGTCCTTTTCATCGATTTCATTGCTGTCCAGGACATGTCCTGGATGTTGGCGCTGCCGCTCATCCTCGTGCTTGGGGCGGTCATCGGTGCCATTCATGGCTGGCTGATTACCAGGCTCAATCTGCAACCCTTTGTCGTCACCTTGTGCGGCTTGCTGATCTATCGTGGGGCCGCGCGCTTCTATACTGCCGACGGGACGGCGGGATTTGCCTTCGGCCAGAATTTCCCCGACCTCGAATTCCTGACCGCGGGCCGCTTCTATGGTGTTCCAAACACCTTCATTGCGCTCGCCATCATCACGGTGGTCATGTGGGTGGTGTTGCACCGCTCCGTCTTCGGGCGTTATCTTTATGCAATCGGCAAGAACGAGGAAGCGGCCCGTTATTCAGGCATCCGCACCGGCCGAATGATCATGTCGGCCTATGTCATCTGCGGATTGCTCACGGCGCTCTCGGCGATCTATTTTGCCATGTATACGCGCTCGATCTCACCGGCGAGCCATGGACAGTTTTACGAGCTCTATGCGATCGCCGCTGCCGTGCTTGGCGGGTTTTCGCTGCGCGGCGGCGAGGGATCGATCGTCGGTGTCGTGCTTGGTACAGTCTTGCTTCAGGAATTGCAGAACCTTGTGAACTTGCTCGGCATCCCGTCGTCGTTGAACTTTGCCGTGATGGGTGGCGTGATCCTCATCGGCGTCCTTATCGACCAGCAATGGCATGCGATCCGGGCACAGCGCCGCCTCGTGGCAGCAGCTCGACAAACTGAAGGCCGCCTGCACGACGACGGTTCGCTGCCGGTGGTTGCACGTCAGGACTAGAGCAGCGGGGCCATTCCATGCTGCGCCATACGACTTAAACCAATGCGTCCGGGTCATTGAAGACCGGAAGCGGATGAAAAGGCCGACCGTGATGTCTGGCCGGGGAGAAATGATGCTGTCTAACTTTATCGCGCCTGATTCCAGTGATCCGCGGCTGGGATCCAAATATCGTTACCGCATGCTCGTTGATGGCAAGTCTGTTGATGCTGCCTCGGGCAAGACCATCGATCGGGTGAGCCCCGGCCATGCCGGTATCGTGGTCGCAACATGGCCGGAAGCGTCGGCGGACGACGTTCGCTTGGCAATCGCAGCAGCGCGGCGGGCGTTTGACACCGGTCCTTGGCCGCGCATGTCGGGCGCCGAGCGGTCGCGACTGATGTTCAAGGTGGCGGATCTCATTCTTGCCCACCAGGAAGAACTTGCGCTGATCGAGAGCCTCGAGGTCGGCAAGCCAATCGCCCAGGCTCGGGGCGAGATCGGATTTTGCGCGGATCTGTGGTCCTATGCAGCTGGCCAGGCCCGGGCGCTTGAGGGACAGACGCACAATAATATTGGCGACGACCGGCTTGGCCTCGTCTTGCGCGAACCGGCAGGCGTCGTCGGCATCATCACGCCATGGAACTTTCCCTTCATCATTGCCTCGGAGCGCGTGCCGTGGGCGATCGGCGCTGGGTGCACGGTCGTCCTGAAACCCTCGGAATTCACCTCCGGCACCTCGATCCGCATGGCGGAACTTGCGCGCGAAGCTGGCATTCCGGACGGGGTCTTCAATGTTGTCACAGGCTTTGGCGATCCGGCTGGCCAGGTGCTCGCGGAGGATCCAGGCATCGACATGGTGGCGTTCACTGGTTCCGTGCGCGTTGGCACGAAGCTCGGTGAAATCGCCGCTCGCAGCGTCAAGCGGGTGGGGCTGGAGCTTGGGGGCAAGGGGCCGCAGATTGTCTTTGCCGATGCGGACCTCGAGGCGGCGGCCGACGGCATCGCTTACGGCGTCTATCACAATGCCGGCCAATGCTGCATTTCCGGGAGCCGGCTGCTGGTTCAGGAGGATATCCGGGATGCCTTGATGGATCGGTTGCTCGGCATTTCACGGAAGGTCGCGTTCGGGGATCCGTTGAACGAGCGCACCAAGATCGGCGCGATGATTTCGGAGGCGCATGCACAAAAGGTGCATGCTTACGTCGAGGCAGGGATTGCCTCCGGCGCGGAACTTCTTCTTGGCGGCGAAAGGGTAGGCAAGGGGACTGGACTGTATTACCCACCGACGGTCTTTGCAGGCGTCAAGCCGGACATGTCGATCGCTCGTGAGGAGATTTTTGGGCCCGTGCTTTCAACACTGACCTTCAAGACAGCCGAAGAGGCGATCGCACTTGCCAATAGTACCGAATTCGGCCTGTCAGCGAGCGTCTGGTCAACCAACCTCGAAAACGCGCTGCAAAGTATCCGCCGCATTCGCGCTGGTCGCTGCTGGATTAACAGTGTTATCGACGGGACGCCGGAGCTGCCGATCGGTGGCTATAAGAAGAGCGGACTGGGACGCGAACTTGGCCGCTATGGCTTCGACGAATATTCCCAGTTCAAAGGAGTTCATGTAACCTTGGGGCGGCCCACACCCTGGCTTGCATGAGCCGCTCAAGGACTTTGGGCGCGCATCTATGAAGGTTGGCCGTGCGATTGCGAGATTTCATCTGGCTCTGCCTCGGCCAACATGCCCCTGTATATTCCAGGGACGGATCCTTCGATCGGAACGGCGCCCACGCTTCGGCGGTAGAAGTCCATGGGTCCTGCGCCACCGATGACGCCGTAGGCATACCCTTGTGCATACATATCAAGTAACGTCGTCAAAAGCAGCGCATGGCCAACCCCCTGGCCACGGACTGCACTATCGACGCCAGTCGGGCCGAAGAATCCCTTCACTGTTGCGTCGTGGCAGGCAAAGCCGATCAGTCTTCCGTTCTGAATTGCGATGAAGCACGTCGGCGGCTGCCGCATTGCAGCCGTGGTCGCTTCGCAAGACCACCCGGCTCCAAAGCGGGGCGTAATCCAATCGGTCAAAGCCTTCAGTTCAGGCGGCAAGACGCGACGGATCGTGACACCTTGCCGTTCCATTTTCGCATCGAGGGAGGTGTCCGGTTTGAGATCGTAGAGCTTGACAAGCATATCCATGTAATTGGTCCCTTTATCGTCATCCCTTCACGGCACCGGCCGTCAGCCCCGCAACGATGCGCCGCTGGAAAATGAGCACGACCGCGATCAGCGGCAACGTGACTGTCACCGAGGCAGCCATGATCTGTCCGAAGGGATATTCGTAACGGTTGGTGCCGGCGATCAATCCGATCGCGACCGGCACGGTGCGATTTTCGTCCGTCAGCGTGAAAGTCAAGGCAAAGAGGAATTCGTTCCATGCAAGAATGAAGGCGAGGATGCCCGTGCTTGCAAGTGACGGTCCCATCAGCGGCAGCAGTATCTTCAGGAGGATACGAAGGTGCGAACAACCATCAACGATCGCGGCCTCCTCCAACTCGCGCGGGAACTCGCGAATGAAGGTTGTGAGAATCCACGTCGTAAACGGCACCGTTGACAGAAGGTATGTCAGAATGAGCGCGCTTGGACGGTTGAAGAGCCCGAGCCAGTTGATGAGCTCAAACATGCCCGAAAGCACGACCACCTGCGGAAAGATCGAGATCATCAGGATAATCATCAAAACAGCCCGACGCTGCGGAAAGTCGATGCGTCCGAGCGGATAGGCCGCACTGATACCGATCACAAGGGACAGGCAGGTCGTCGCCACGGCGACATAGGCGGAGTTCAGGAGTGATCCGATGAACACCGGGTTGTTGATCAACTCCCGGTAATAGGTGAAGTCGAGCGCTGGCAGCAGGACCGAACGGTAGAGTGCCGCGCCCTGTTTCGTCGACGAAACGAAGGCCCAGTAATAGGGAAACAGCGTGTAGATCAGCACCAGCGATAGGGCAAGGATTTGCAGTACCCGCAACACCTGGCGCCGGACCCTGTAATAGGCGCTCGACTTTCGGGCCGGGCGTACGAGAAAAAGGTCGGTCATGATCAATGCCCCGCTGCCCTGTCGAGGCGCAAGGCGCCGATGATGATGATCGCGACCAGCGCAACCAACAGGAAAACCCAGGTCGAGGCCGCGGAGCCGACACCGAGTTCCTGGAAGCTGATCAGACGGTCGCGTGCGTAGATCGACACTGTCATGACCTTTTCATTGCTGGCCGCCAGAACGTAGGAAAGGTCGAACATGCGCAGGGCATCGAGTGTGCGAAACAACACGGCTACTCCGATCGCGGGTCGCAGCATCGGGAGGGTGATCGACCAGAAGCGTTTCCAGGCCGGAATGCCGTCCACTTCGGCGGCTTCGAAGATTTCCTGGGAGATCATCTGCAGGCCCGCGAGAATGAGCAAAACCATGAAAGGGGTCGTCATCCATACGTCAATGAAAATGACCACCCCCATGATCAGCGAACCACTCGCAGTCCATGCCACACCATGGTCGATGAACCCAAGGGCTTCCAGTAGCTTGTTGATGACACCGAACTGGTCGTTCAACATCCATTCCCAGATCTTGGTGGACACCACGACCGGAATGGCCCACGGGACAAGGATCGCAGCGCGCGCAAGTCCCCGGCCGGGTATGGCCTCGTTGATAAGGAGAGCGATAGCCAATCCCAGCGCTGTTTCAATTGCCACCGAGATGACCGTGAAGGTCAGTGTGTTCCTGACGGCAAGCCACCAGGTGTGGTCATTGAAAACCTCGATGAGGTTGTCGATGCCCACCATGGAGTAGACGCTGGGATCGTCGAGAAAGGCGTCCGTAAAAGCGAAGAAGAATGTCCGTCCTAACGGCCATACGGCGACAAGCAGCATTGAGGCAATGACCGGCACGAGGAAGAGCCAGGCAGCAAGGTGATCGCGGCGGGCAAGGCGTGCACTCATGATAGAGCGCTCCTGACACCGAATGGTTCGGCCGACGGCAAAAGTCGTCTGCCGTCGGCGGCGAAGAAAAACAGCGAATGATCGTCGAAAGTCAGTGCAGCCGGCTTGCCGATCGCGTCGGTATTTGGTGCCGCGGGCAGGCGAACAACCCAGAGTGTGCCGCTCCCTACCCGGCAATAGGCGAAGTGTTCGTGTCCGAGGTCTTCGACCCGCTCGAGCATACAATCGAGACGCCCGGTTCCCGTTGGTACCAGGCGCAACGCCTCCGGCCGAATGCCTATCTCGGCAACCGGAATTGCATCGCTTGGCGATCGCCCAATTGCCAGGCCGCCCGGGCCGACGATGTGCTCATCGTCATGCTCTGGCTGTGTCTCGACGGCAAGGAAGTTCATGCGCGGACTGCCGATGAAACCCGCAACAAACCGATTGCCGGGCTGACGATACAGCTCCGAAGGTGTGCCGATCTGCTCTATTCTGCCGTGATTGAGGACAACAATCCGGTCTGCAAGCGTCATGGCTTCTGATTGATCGTGCGTGACGTAGATCATCGTCGTCTTGAGATCGTCATGAAGCTTGGCGATCTCCATGCGCATTTCCATTCTCAGGTCCGCATCCAGATTGGAGAGCGGCTCGTCGAACAGGAAAATCTCGGGTTGGCGCACCAATGCCCGTCCAATCGCCACGCGCTGGCGCTGACCTCCAGACAGCTCTCTCGGTCGCCGGCTCAAGAGATGGTCAACCTTGAGCGTACGTGCGACCTGTTGCACCTTTTGAGCAATCGCATCGCGTCGGATGCCCATGGTCTCGAGTGCGAAACCAATGTTGCGCGCCACCGTCATATGCGGGTAGAGCGCATAGGATTGAAAAACAAAGGCAACACCGCGCTTCGAAGCGGGGACATCGGTGACATCGTCGCCACCAATCTTGACCGTTCCAGACGAGGCTGAGATCAGGCCCGCCACGATGCGCAGCAGCGTGGATTTTCCGCATCCGGAGGGGCCGACAAAGACAACGAATTCACCATCGTCGATCTTCAAGTCTACATCATGAATGACACTGTGTGTTCCGAAACTCTTCGAAACGGACTCCATCGAAACCGATGCCATCGTTCACCTTGGCTTGCGCATGGGGGCTCGACCGGCACAGAGCGCCGGCTGCAAAGGTTGCGGGAGCTGAGGCTCCCGCAACTTTCCTTCAATCAGCGGCTTTCTTTGAGCTTTTCCAGGCGCTTGGCCAGCGATGCAAAGCTGTCTTTGGCATCGCCACTGCCCGACAGCACGTCATGGGTGGCGCGATAGAAGGCCTGAGAGACACGGTTGTAGCTGGTGCCGGTGTAGCCGGACGGACGGACCGCACTATCGGCGAAGGCTTGCTGGTTGTCTTTCAGGAACGGAATTTTTTCCAGCACCTCCGGATCGCTATAAAGCGACTGGATCGAAGGGTTGAGGGTCGCCTCCACGGCACGCATCTTCTGCATCTCCGGACCCGTGATGAAGTTCACAAAGTCGGCTGCGACCTCAGGTTTGGCGCTGTATTTCGAGACGCCATAATACATGGGCCCCAGGCAGCCGCTGGACTTCTGGCCTTCCTTGCCAACCGGAAGCGGCATGACGCCAACCTTGTCGATGATCGAGCTGCCTTCCTTGTGCGATGTACCCCAGACATAGGGCCAATTGCGATGGAATACCGCGTCGCCGGATTCAAAAACTGCCCGTGACGCTTCCTCATCGTAGTTCAGAACGCCTTCCGGGCTGATCGAACCGATCCAGCCTCTGGCCTTCTCGATGGCTTCGGCGGCTTGCGGCGTGTTGATCGTAACCTTGCCGTCGTCGGATATGATCGTGCCGCCGCCATTTGATGCAATGAGTTCGATCGCATCGCAGGTCAGGCCCTCATAGCTCTTTGCCTGCCAGGCGTAGCCCCACATCTTGGCGTTGCCGGCGGCGCGCTCCTTGTCCTGGATTTCCTTTGCGGTCGCAGCAAGCTCATCCCAGGTCTTGGGAGGCTGCTTTCCATACTTTTCCAGGAGATCCTTGCGGTAGAACATCAGGCCCACGTCCATGTAGGCAGGCATCGCGACCAGGTTGCCGTCCAGCTTGGCAGCGTTGAGCGTGGAAGTGAAATGCTTGTCCTGATCGGCCGCAGGAATCATGGTTTTCAAATCAAGCAGGTTGGCCTTGAACATCCCGAGCCAGATGACGTCGAGAAACAGAACGTCGATATCCTTGGACTTTGCCGCCAGCAATTGCTGATAGAGCGGGATCGCGTCGTCGAGGAGAGCCGGCATCTTGTTAATTTTTGCTTCGTTGCCTGTCTTTGTCTTCCAGGCGTCGGCAACCTTGGTGCAAAGTTCGAATTCGGTTGGTGCGCAGAATACGGAGATGCTTTCCGCATGCGCGGCACTGGCCCATAGGCCGGCATAGACTGCAACTGCAGTAAGGCATTTCTTCAACATGGGCTGTTCCTGTCTTTATCACACTTGAGCGGTGCGGAACTCTCTGGTTCCTGACCTAGTAGGACTGGTTATGACCAGTCATGTCAACTGGACTCTTTTGTCCCTTGTGGGCAAAGATGCAAAAGCAAATACAAGCACCGACCAAGGGAGCGAACGCAACGTGAAGACCCGTGAACCGGTGGCAGCGCGAAAGAGGCATGCGGCAATCGATCGGGCCGACCCTCGTCCGCTTCATCAGCAGGTCTACGAAGACTTGCTGGCTACGATCCGGGAAGGGAAGGTGCCATTGCGCGGCAAGCTGCCCTCCGAACGTGAACTCGTTTCACTTTACGATGTTAGTCGCATCACGGTGCGGCATGCGGTGCGCGAACTGATCCGCCAGGGCGTTGTTCAAAGTCAGCCGGGCAAGGGCTTGTATGTTGCGGAAAATGGAGGAGGATTTGAACTCGAGGTCCTCAGAAGCTTTACGAGCACCGCACTGGCAAGTGGTCGCGTGCCCGGACATCGCCTGCTTGCGATGGAGGTCGTAAAGGCGTCGCTTGACATCACCCGGCCGCTGCTCTTGCCTCCCGGATCGGATGTGATCGTGCTGTCGCGCCTGCGGCTACTTGACGGCGTGCCGGTCGTCCTCCAGACCGACTGGATAGCGGCCTCCCGCGCGCCGGGATTGACCGGCATGGACTGGACGGTCGCAAATCGCTCGCTCTATACCGAGCTGCGCGAAGTCTACGGTATCCAGCCGCGGCGGGGGCAAACGACACTCAGTGCGCGACTGGCGGATCCAGCCGAAGCTGCGATGCTCGAACTCCCGTCACCTTCGGCCGTGCTCACTGTCGATCAAATCGCCTTTGACGAGCGGGACCGGCCAATCAACATGACGGCGCTTGTCCATCACCCCGGCCGATATCCGCTCACACTGCTACAGTCAGCCACGGGTGACTTTCGTCAATACTGGTAGGTGCGTCTGCATTTTAGCTCAGCACAAGTTGCCGGCGATCCGCAAGACTGCGGGAGCCTTCGGGAGCTCAATCCGCGTCGCGCCCTCAGGAAGCAGTTTTGCTCGGTGACGCGGTCACACGTACGGCCGCTCCGACAATATTGCCACCGCACTTGGACGCACGTACGTCATTTCTGCTTCGCAGATGCGGCAATTATCATATAATTCAACCCGCTAAAAATTACACTATTTCAGTTGCTTATCTGACTTTTCTCGAATAAGTTTTGTTATGGGAGAGGTGCCCAATATCAAAATTTGGTACTTGCACTCAGTGTTGGTTGACGACGCTTGAGGAGGATAAGACATTGCGTCCGAGCGTTTCTTTATTCGCAATTGTGCAGCGGGTGCGCCATCGCGTTTCAACCCGATATCGAGCCGCACCGTCGGTCTGACCCGTCGTAAATCCATCACCGAAAATTGCTTATGGTCCGCACGATGGTGTGTGCCTCGGGGTTTGTCATGCAGAAACAGGCTGTCGTTTTCAATGGTCAGGAAGTCGGGATCGCTGTTCCCGTAGAAACTCGTCTGAAGTTCATCGCTGTCCGGTTCAGCGTCATTGATCTGGACAACATGGTCTTCGATACGATTAGCGAAATCCGGCGCGCGATTGTTGCGCATCTTGCGAGCGACGGACGACAGACCATCACGTCGCAATGAGCGCCCGGGCGCGCCTTGACGGTCGCCACTCGAACTGGCCGCAGCCTGGAGATGCTCGCACAGGTTCTGGCCGAGCAGCTCGTGTAACTCTGGGGGGAGGTAAGGAATGCTAGTCTCGTGTATCCTCGAAGCCGATTTGGCCGTGCTCTCGCTGTCCGTTCAATCCTGGTACCGACATTACCGGGCCAAACCAGATGACAGAACGTCGGAAGTAATCTGCAGCGCGGCAGTCGACCTCTTCAATCGCGGTCATCGCACTCAGGAGGAACTGACCCGGATATTGATTGCTCGGTTTCCCGGAGCGCCTGTCACATATGTCAATGCGCCCACGGCTGGTGCTCTTCATTAGCCCAAGGTTGAGCATCGCCTCGCTCTTCCTGCGTGGCGATGCCCCCTCACGCAACCATCCCTCCAACGGGAAATCCGCCACAAATTGCGCGTCGAGCGTTCGCTGAGTAAGCTCAGCGAACATGAATCGATAGCTGATGTCGATCTCTTTCATTGTTGACGTTCCGTATCCGTGCCGCGGCCTCTCGTTGGCAAGTCCGCTCGGATTGCCGTTATAAGTTTCTGCCAAGACCTTATAGCTCGATCAGTTGCCGTAACGGGCCAACTGCTGCAAAACCCGAAAACGGCGTTGGGATGCATATTGCATCGATTCAATCGTCGGGCTGCTCGCCCTCGTTGGTTGGCCCGATCGCGCCGGCACTCGAATTGCTCGTCCGGTTCGCGAAGACAAGTTCGCTAGAAGTGCTTTCGCGCACGACAAGCGCGAATCCCATGTCGATTTGTTCGGGTCCGGATTTTGTTGCTGCATCGAGCGCCAGGAGAACCTTCTCGGCAGCAAGCCTGCCGGTTTCGTAACGGCGGGTGGCGATCGAGGAAAGAGACGGTGCTGCGCAGGCTGAGAATTCGAGGTCGTGAAAACCGATAATCGAAATATCGTCCGGCACGCGGATGCGCCGCTTCCTGCACTCCTGCATTGCGCCAAGAGCCAGGTTGTCGTCCGTACAAAATATCGCCTCGGGCAGATCGCCGCGGTCATCCATCTCGCCAAAGAGCTCGGATCCGAGCGCCACCGAACTGTGGCGCGGTCTATGCGCAATCATTTCCAGACTTTTCAGGCCAACTTCCTGCATCGCATTGTGATACCCGTCAAAGCGTGACTGGGCGCGATGGTCGAGATTGCCTGTCAGGAACGCAATCCGTCGGAACCCGCAATCAATGAGATGGCGGGTTGCAACGTGGCCCGCATGCTCCTGTGACATGCCGATGTTGAGATCTATTGGATCGTCGGACAATTCGAAAGTTTGCACAACCGGAAGTCGCGCCTGGACCAAAAGCTGGCGTGACAGTGCCGTATGGTGAATACCTGCAATGATGATCGCTTCCACCCGCTGACCAAGGAGCGCCTTGATCGCATTCTCCTCCTCCACTTCCGAGTATCTGCTGTTGACCACGACGACCTGGAAACCTGCAGCGATTAGAACTTCGTGCAGCGCAAACAGGTATTCCGCAAAGATGACATTATAGAGCGTCGGCACGATCACGCCGATCGTGTGGGTGCGCGATGAGGCAAGTCTGCTTGCCGCCACATTCGGCACATAGCCCAACTTTTCGACGGCCTCGATAACGCGTAGCCGCAAGGTTTCCGAGACCGTGGCCGGCTTGCGGAGCACGCGCGAAACCGTGATCGGGCTGACACCCGCCAGGCTCGCAACATCGTCGAGAGTTATTCGGCGCATTAAAGCATTGTCCAAATACAAAAGGTCACAGCGCAGCGAGAAACAAGCATAACAAAGTGATACTCCACAATTGACAGCGCTATCAAATAGAATTTGACAGCGCTGTCATGTATGTTAACGTTTCGATCGTTCCGCAAAGGGCAGGGTGGAGCCTTTTCGGGCCAAGCGTACCAATGACAATACTGGAGGTTAAGAATATTGGAGGGCGGCTGCGTCCGCCTCTGGAGGAGGACATCCATGCTTAAAAACGTGAAAGCGAATTCTGCGCGCGTTGCGGTTTCCGCACCGATCCTTGCGCTGTTGTGCGGCGCTGCATATGCAGAACCGAAAGTTGTGAACGGACCAGCAGCAGATCCAGGCTGCATGACGCCTTGGGCTTCCGATACTCAGTTTCTGCAGTATCCGAAAAAGGAAGGTCCTTACCGCATCGCGCTCGCCAACGGCTACATTGCCAACACATGGCGCATCCAGATGGTCCAGACCGCAAAGGCCTATGCGGCGCAACCGGACGTCAAGGCGAAGTTGAAGGAGTTCAAGGTTGTCTCAACCGGAGAGGACGTGCCGGCGCAGATTTCAGCGATCAACAACTTCATCGACGCCGGCTATGATGCGATCGTCGTCAATGCCCAAAACCCGACAGCCTTTGGCCCCGTGATCAAGAGAGCCAAGGAAGCTGGCGTCGTGCTCGTAGCATTCGACAACACACTGGACACGAAAGACGCGATCAACGTCAACGTCGATCAGAAGGGCCTTGGTGTCACATGGGCCGAGTGGCTTGTCAAACACCTGCCGAACGGCGGCAAGATTTTGGAAGTCAGGGGTGTCGCTGGCACGTCCGTTGATACCGACCGCCATAATGGCATCAAGGAAACACTGGCAGCCTCCGGCAAGAAGTTCGACGTGACCGAAGTCGTCGGCAAATGGGATGACGGCGTTGCCCAGAAGGCGACAGCAGATGCTATAGCGACAAATGGACCCTTTGACGGGATTACCGCCCAGGGTGGCGACACCGGTGTTGTTCAGGCGATGATCGACGCGAAGCACCCCTTCGTTCCGTTCGGCGGCGAGACCGAAAATGGCTTCCGAAAGCTTTGCGCCGCTCATGCGGGCGAGGGGCTAGTTTGCTCGTCAGCCGGGACAGGGCCAGCTCAGGTTGCTGTCGCCATAAAGACTGCCATCGCAGCTCTTGAGGGCCAAGTGGTCCCGCAAGCCGTCAAGTTGCCGACGGCACTCGTGTCGCATCCCGACTTGAAGAAGGATCAGGACTATTACCCTGACCAGTCCGACAACTTTTTCGTCGGCAACTCCTTCCCAACTTGCGGCATCAATTTCACGGCGCAAGAAATCATGGGGCAGACCAAGGAAAACCAATAGCAGCAAGTGCTCATGGGATTGACTGCGGGCATGCGTGCTCGCAGTCACAGGCGAAATGCACCCGATGGGAGGGTGATCTTGTCAGAACCACTGTTGCGCATGGAAGGCATATCGAAACGCTACGGCGGCGTCATAGCCCTCAACGAAGCCGATATTGCAATTCGACCCGGCGCGATCCATGCCGTCCTCGGCGAGAACGGTGCAGGAAAATCGACGCTGATCAAAATCATGGCCGGGGTGACGGCACCCGACGACGGCCGAATGCTGCTGGATGGCAAGGCGGTATCTTTCTCGTCGCCTGCGATGGCGAATGCGGCAGGGATCGTTTCGGTCTTTCAAGAGCTGTCGCTCATTCCCGACCTTTCGGTCGCCGACAACATCGTCATCAGCAATCCGCCCACGCGTTTCGGGATGATCGACCGCGGCGCCCAGCGACGGATCGCCGAGGAGGCGCTTTCGCGCGCCGGCGCCTTCGACATTCATCCGTCATCGCTGGTCAAGGACCTTCCGCTTTCCCGTCGGCAAATGGTCGAGATTGCCAAGGCTCTCGCGCGCAGCCCTCGGCTGATGATCCTGGACGAGGCGACCTCCGCCTTGAGCAAGTCAGATGTCGACAAGGTCTTCAGTGTCCTGAAGCGACTGCGATCGGAGGGATTGGCGCTCGTCTATATTTCGCATCGCATGCATGAAATTGCAGAACTCGCCGACGACTGTACCGTGTTCCGGAACGGGCGTAGCATCGAATCCTACAAGGCCGGGACAAAGACCGATCAGCAGGTTGTTGAGCTGATGATCGGTCGGGAATACAAAAGTGTGTTTCCAGCCAAGCCGGGCGTCGAGATTTCGAGGCCGCCCGTCCTTTCCTGCTCTGGCTTGTGCTGGGGGGATCGTCTGACTGACATTACATTCGATGCGCGCCCGGGCGAAATTGTGGGTGTGGGCGGCCTGGACGGGCAGGGTCAACGCGAGCTCCTGCTGGCGCTTTTCGGCGTGCTTCGCGACGTCAGGGGCGACGTGCGGATCGATGGTCGCAGTGTGCGATTGACCAGTCCCAAGGAGGCGAAGTCGCAGGCAACCTCCATTGCTCTCATCCCGGAAGATCGAAAGACCGAGGGATTGATGCTGCCCATGACAGTGCGGGAGAATCTTTCGATAGCAGCCCTTGGCAGCGTTTCGCGGAAAGGTGTCATCGATCGCGGCGCAGAGGCCGCTTGCGTTAACGAACTCTTGAAGCTCCTTGCCATCAAAGCGGCGAACATCGACATGCCGGTCAGCAATCTGTCCGGTGGAAACCAGCAGAAGGTTGTCATTGCCAAATGGCTGATGAACCAGCCCCGGATCATACTGTTGAACGATCCCACACGCGGCATCGACGTCGGGACCAAACAGGAGATTTACCAGCTGCTGCGAAAGCTTGCGGACGGTGGCGCGGCAATTATCTTCTATTCCACCGACTACGACGAGCTGATTGGTTGCTGTGATCGAGTCCTTGTGATGTACGACGGCACGATCGCCAGCATGCTTGAAGGTGACAATATCAACGAGCGCGCGTTGATTGGCAGTGCGTTGAACATCGCTGGCAAACAGGTGGAGCGGGGGCCAACACTGTGAACACGGGAAAGGTCGGTGAATGGCGATTCCGGTACGAGCTTCATAAAGGAACGCTTCTTGCCGCGGCCCTCTTTGTGGTGATGTTCGCCATCTATGTTTCCAACCATCCAGCCGGCTTCACACCAAACGTTGTGCAGACAGCGTCCAACAAGGCAACGCTCCTCGCCTTCGTCGCGATGGCGCAATGTCTCGTGGTGATCACGGCGGGCATAGACCTTTCGGCCGGGATGGTTCTGGTTCTGTGCAACTGTCTCGCATCCKGGCTTGTCGTCGGCACACCGCTGCAGACGGGCTTCGGCATCGTCGCAGTGCTGGCGGCGGGTCTCGCCTGCGGCACCTTGAACGGTCTGATCATCATCTTCGGCAGACTGCAGCCGATCGTCACGACAATCGCCACCAGTGCTATCTTTTTCGGGCTTGCGCTACTTTTGCGCCCAACGCCGGGCGGCTCTGTTAACGAGACACTTGCTGACGTCTTTACCTCCAAGATATTCGGGGTGTTGCCCACCAGCCTGATCGTTCTCGCTGCCACGATACTTTTGGTCTGGATCCCGTTCAGCAGGTCGGTTTATGGGCGCGCAGCCTACGCCGCCGGGTCTTCGGAATATGCTGCCTATATGTCCGGCATGCCGCTCAAGCGGGCTAAGCTTCTGGCCTATGCCCTTGCGGGGCTCTTGTCGGCCATTGGCGGACTTTATCTCACCTTCTTTTCCTATACAGGCGAGGCGGCCTTTGCGAGCGGCAATGCTTACACGCTCTACTCGATTGCCGCAGTTGTCCTTGGAGGCGTGTCTCTGGCGGGGGGAAAGGGCAGTGCCGTCGGCGCCGTGTTCGGGGCGCTTGCCTTCCGCACGATCGGCGATCTTCTTTTCGTCTTTGATCTCGACCCACTCTGGCAGCCTCTGTTCCAGGGCATCGTGTTGATGCTGGCGATCGGCATTGGCTCGATCGGGCTGGCCCGTGTACGCAATCGACTGGAATGGTTCCAATGAGCGAAGATGCTTTCGGCATGCGGCATTCAATCATTCCTCGTCGGCTGCGGGGAAGAGATCCCGCGGTGGCGATCGCCTTCGGTTGCATCCTGCTCCTGCTGCTTGGCGGATCGATCTATTCTTCGAATTTTCTCTCGCCCGATTACCTCCTGCAACAGTTGAAGGTGGCCTCTTTCCTCGGCGTGATCGCGACGGGGATGATGATCGTAATCCTGCTCGGGCAGATTGATCTGTCCGTTCCGTGGACCGTGACCGCTGGCGCGATGATGGCCTGTGCCGCGACGGCTTATGGCGCAGGTGGATCACTCCTGGCAATTCCATTCGGAATTACGTGCGGGGCAGCGATTGGTCTGGTCAACGGACTTGCCGTCGCCTACCTGCGCATTCCCTCTATGATCATCACGCTTGCGACCAACGCCGTCGTGCAGGGACTGATGGTCGTCTACACGGGCGGGTTCTCGCCGCAGGATTCTGCCTCTCGGGCGATGCGATTTCTCGCGACCGGATACACCATCCCCTCTGTCCCCAACGGCGTTCTTGTCTGGCTTGCCGTTGGCATACTGGCGGTTTTCCTGTTGACCAGAACGACCTTCGGTCGATCGCTCTATGCGATCGGAAACCGCGAACGGGCGGCCTATATGTCGGGCATCGATACCCGGCGTGTTACCATGATCGCCTTTGTCATCTCGGGTTCGCTCAGCGCACTTGGTGGAGTTTTGCTGGCCGGTTATGCGTCGAAAGCCTCACAGTCGATGGGCGACGCCTATCTTCTGCCGTCAATCGCGGCCGTGGTCCTTGGTGGAACCCATGTACTTGGTGGAAAAGGGACCTACCTCGGTACGGTAGCAGGTGTGATCCTTATTACCCTACTGCAGTCGATCCTCTCGGTAATGCAAATTGAAGAAGCGGGTCGCCAGCTGATCTACGGCGTAGTGATCGTGAGCATGCTTTTGCTCTATGGCCGACAGAAGACCTGAAGCCGGTTGGCGGCGGATCCGCTATTGAGCCCGATCGAACGTTGCGACGTTCAAGTCATACACCAATGCGATTGCGATCAGCTGAGCCTAGCTAAGGCGACAGACGATGTTCGTCGTCGATGAGCGTCACCCGACTGGGTAACGCGGCGCTCCATTGCCAGAGGACAAGGTTGAGATCATTGTCAGTTGCCCCGTGCGCAAAACTCCTCACTAGCAATCCGTGAAAACCCGCTTGGCTGAGTGCGCGGGCGAACGCCTGCGTCAATGCCTCCCCGTGTTTCCTCATTTGATCGCGCCATGCCGGATCAGCAAGCATGCTGGCGTCCATTCCTTCGCTTCGCAGAGCAACCTCGTCCCGGCAGTCGAAAACACGCTCAATGACAGCGTCGTAAGATACCAGCGTGGTCGGCTGCAAGCTGCCGACCTGATTGGCCTCGCGTAGCGCTGCAATTACGGAAAGAGACGTATAGAGCGCCGGGGTTCCTTTTCGGTTGAACCGTCCGCCATAGAGTTCCGCTCCACGCCCGGACAACGCGTCTTGCGCGTAGATCGGGTTGAGCGCGCGATAAAGGGTGCCCTTAAAGTGCATCGGCAAGTCAGGCGTGAACGCCCGCATCGACTGCATCGATGTAGTCAAGGACGTCGTTCGCGCGTCCATCACGCACCAGTTGCATTGCCGTCAAACCAGAAAATCCCGACAAAGGCTCCGAGCGATACCAGGCATAAGCCATCAGAGCCGAACCGAACCGGGGCTCGACCTTGTTGATGACTTCTGTGACCTCGCGTAGTCGCCGCTGCGTCTTGTCGGAACGAATGCGATCCTTACGCTGGATGGCATCCTTGCCAAGTCCAGCGGTCAGCGCGATTTCCTCGCTGGTCGTGCGCAATGCTTGCGCGATCTTGCGGGGCGAGAACAGGCCGCCGTCTGCATACCGAGCAAGACCCATGATATCCAAAACTCCCATACATGCCATTGATACTGACGTTATATAGCGTCAATTTCACTGTGATTCAATGGCTGGCACATTGGCGCCGGAACGGCGTCCCCTTGAACCCTCCGTCTGATTTGTTTGCAGGCCAGCAGGCTCAGAGCCACACAGGCACAAGACGGTTACACGGTCGGCGTTGGTACCGCGTTCACACAAGTGAACGTCTGCGGATCCGAGCTCGACCATTGTTGAAACTCATGTGGCCATTCTTCCAGCCGGCGAGGACACGGCCGACCTCGCGCACAGCCGCCATCGGGCCGACCGCATCGACAAGCACGATGGTCGCGTCACCGCCGACCCAAAGGCCGTGCGGAACGCCGAGTTGCCTCGCTGCCGATTGCCCTACCATTTCAAAAACCGAGCGCATGTCGTCGTCCCGCGAAAGCTGTGCGATATTGGCATAGAGATTTGCCATGCGGATCAGCGAGGCGTCGCCATAGGGAGTGAAAGGGTTCATGACGTTGTTGGTGGCGATTGAGGTGAYGACGCCCCGCCGCGCGATGACATGCGCCGGTGCGACGCCCCGCGGCACCAGTCGGTCGTGCCCGCGGCCAGTGAGGAAAAGATCTGTCGCCGGAAGAACGGTAAGCGCGATGCCCGCTGCAGCAAGTTTGTCGGCGATATGAATGACATCGGCCAGCGGCATGGCCGAAAGATTGGTGACGTGGCCGATTGCGACCCGGTCTTGCCAGCCATGGCGCTCTGTGGCCGCAATAACAGCCGGCAAATCGCTCTGGCCGGGATCCAGATGGAAATCGAGATGAAAATCCACTGCGACTCCGTGCCTGACAGCGAGGGAGAAGATCAGGTCCACATGCCTGACTGGATCGGGATCAGTGTAGGGGCAGCCACCGACGAGATCAGCCCCTTCTGAGAGCGCCCGCTCGAGCATGTCCAGCATCTGAGGCTCGTTCGTGAGACCGTCCTGCGCGAACGCGCAGATTTCAATATCAATCGCAAAAGCGTATTCCGTCTTGATGCGCTTGATTGCCTCGAAGCAGCGAAAGCCTGCGCGCGGATCGATCTCGACGAAGGTTCGCATCCGTACAGTGCCGTGCGAGATCGCCTTTTCGACGACCTGGGCGGCGCGATCATAGACGTCCGCCTCGGTGAAGTCTGCCTTGGCGCTGGAGGTCTGTCGCACGGCTTCAGCAAGTGTTCCCTCGCAGATCGAGCAACGATCGAGGATGCAGGCCTTGTCCAGATGGACATGCGTGTCGACGAATCCACCAAACGCAAAAGCGCCATCGCCTTCGAAGTCCTCGACGGCCTCGCAACGAAACCCGGGCTCGATCGCTACGATCCGGTTGCCGCGAACAGCGATATCGACGAGTCCGCCATGCTCCTTCACCCGGACATTGCGGATAAGCAGGTCGAGCGGACTGTCGCTTGCAGTGCTCATAGGCCGATTGCCCCGCCGTCACTGCGAGGGTCGTGAGCTGCTTCCAACATGCCGTCACCACTGATGCGGATGATACCTGCCTGACCGCCGAGCGGACTGAGCGGAGCGATGGTCGTGACCTCATGGCCCATCAAGGCAAGCGCCGCGATCACTTCACTGCCAATATTCTCCTCGATCTTCAGGTTGTCGCGGCTATCGGAAAAGGTACGGCCCAGCAGGAAGCGTGGCCTGGAAAGGGCCGCCAGGGGATCAAGGCCATGGTCGATGAGGAGGCTCAACAGCAGTGCCAGCGTCTGCGGCTGACCGTCGGCACCTTGCGTGCCATAAACCAGATGCGGGCGGCCGCCCTTCAGCGCCAGGCCGGGATTGAGGGTGTAGAATGGACGCTTTCCAGGCCCGTAGCGGTTCGGGCTTATGGGATCAATGCTGAAGGCGGCGCCGCGGTTCTGCCAGAGAATGCCTGTATCGCCGGCAAGGACGCCGCTGCCCCAATCGAAATAGATACTTTGAAGCATCGAGGCTGCCCGCCCCCTGGAATCGACCGCGGCCAGGAAGGACGTGTCGCCCTGCCGATAGGGATGCGCCCAGGCGGCAGCACGGCTGGGGTCAATTGCGGCGGCCTTCCCGGAAAGTCGATCGGGATTAAGGAGTGCCCCGGAGGCATCGTGACCGAATGCCGGATCAGCAATCAGATGCCGGTCGCGAAATGCCTGTTTCACCGCCTCTACCAGCAGGTGATAATAGGATGCACTGTCGACCGCCTTGTCTGCCGGTAACAGATGAGCGAGCACGCCCATGATAGCGAGTGTGGTCACGCCCTGGGTCGGGGGTGGCGGCGCCAAAAGCACTGTTTCACCATAGGATAGTCGCAGGGGCGCAACGACCTGGGTGTTTGTCGCTGCAAGATCGGCAGCAGTAAGCGGCGAGCCGGCGGCAGCAAGACCGCTTGCGATGCGGCCGGCGAGCGCCCCCTCGTAGAATTCGCGGGCGCCGTTGCTGGCGATCGCTTCAAGGCTCCTGGCAAGGGCCGGCTGGCACTGGATGCCGTCCCGCCTGAAAAGGTCGCGAAAGCCCGGCCACGCGTCGGATTCGCCGGCACGAAAATCGAACCAGAATGCCTGCGAGGCGCTCACGGCATAACCGTTTCCGGCCAGGGCGATCGCATCGTCCAGCAATCCCGACAGGCTCTCGGTGCCACCCCAAGCGGTTGCGGAATAGCTGAGCACCTTGTCCCAGCTGTCGACCAGGCCGGCGGTGGTCAAGGTCGAGGCAGCGCCGCGCAATGGGATCGTGTTGCCGGGGACGGCAACATCTGCCGCCTGCCCTATGCCGAGGAACGTCCGTGCATCGCCGGCCTCGTCGGAGACCATCCAGACGGCGTCTCCACCGAGGCCACAGAAATGCGGGTAGACGACCGAAAGTGCTGCTCCAGCCGCGACCAGCGCCTCGATCGCATTCCCGCCGCGTGAAAGCACCCGGGCACCGGCTTCGCTCGCCAGCCAATGCGGTGTTGTCACCATGCCATCACGCGATCGCGCGCCGCCCGTTTTGGTCTGCCTGCTTGAAAGTTGCATCAGCGGACCACTGCGCCGTTATCGGCCACCAACCGACCCTGCTTGAAGACGCGTCGCGGCTTGGGGACGGCGACGACTGCCTCTGGAATATGGTCGGCGGCGAGTGTCACGAAATCAGCCTTGGCGCCGACGGCGATGCCATAGCCTTCAAGATTGAGCGCCTTGGCGCCTCCTGTCGTAACCACATCGAAAGCGGCGGAGAGCTCGGTATCGGTATAGAAGCCGGAGCGATAGGCGATGATCTCTGCCCGACGGAGCATGTCGCCATCGCCGAAGGGCCACCACGAATCGCGGATATTGTCATTGCCTGAAAAAACATTGACGCCGGCGGCCCGCAGCAATGCGACCGGCGGGAAATTGTGATTTCCTGGAGCGTTGGTCATGATCGAGACGCCGCTTTCTGCAATGACAGCGGCGATCTTCTTTGCGGCATCCGGGGCGAGGTCCCCAAGCCCGTAGGCGTGGCTGACGGCGACATGCCCCTGCATGCCGAGTGATGCGGTCCGCGCGCAGATCTCCTCGATCGTCATGGCCCCCATCGTCCCGGCATCGTGGAGATGTATGTCGAGATCGACACCCCGTTTTTCGGCAATTCCAAAGACCACGTCGAGATGCCCCTTGATATCACGATCGAAGGACAGCGGATCGAGCCCGCCGACCAGATCGGCTCCCATGCCAATCGCCTCGTCCATCAGGTCACGCGTGCCGGGGCTCTTCAGGATACCGCTCTGCGGGAAGGCCACGAGCTGAATGTCGATGATGTCCTTGTATTCTTCGCGGACGGCCAGGATGGTTTCGAGCGATTTCAGCCCGACCGAGCCATCGACCATGACATGGCTGCGCATCTGCAGCGCGCCGTTCGAAATGCACAGGTCGAGCTGGCTGCGGGCACGTTCGTCCATCGGTGCGGCGGCTGCCAGGTTCTCGGCCTGGAAGGCGACGCGCTCATGCACGTCAAACCCGTTGGTGCAGGGTTTATGCGGGATCCACTTGTCGCCGTAGAAGCTCGTGTCCAGATGGATGTGGCCCTCAACGAAGCCCGGAACGAGAAGCGCACCGGCAATATCGAGCGTGCGCGCAGAGCCGGGGCTCGACCCAGCAGCAGCAATGGTAGAGATGCGGCCGTTGGAGACCAGAATGTCGTTGAGCGTGCCGTCGGCGAGCTTGGCGTTTGTAAAAAGTGTTTCGGTCACCGGGATCTCCCTTGATTTCTTTGTTGTATCATCAATAACCTCGCCGGCGGGATCGGGGAGGCGCCCTGCACGCCTTCGATCAGCCAGGTCATGCCCCTGATATCGGCATCCGCCAGTTCCTGGCCCTTGGTCACTTTACCCGTGCCTTTCTGGTCCTTGGTCTCGCCGCCAAACGGCTTCAGTTTGCCGCTGATGATCGACGCTTCTGCGGCCTTCATTTCGGCGGCGACCGGCTCGGGCAGGTCCGGATTCCAGGTCGTCATCTTGGCATATCCACCCGCTTCTTGGCTACATGATATCCGTAATCATGTATGCAACAATGGTGCCAGATTGTATCGGAAAAAGTTTCCGGGCCGCACAGAGTGGCTAGATATTTGGATTCGTTCGAGGAAAGCCGCTGACACCATCCCGCACACGCGTGTCGTCGCCGGTTTCGAACGTCTACATAAAATGCACAATCATGTATACATGATTGAAAAAGCGGCAGCCTAACCGCTGCCACGGGCGGAAAAGCGCGACAGGATCGAGCCGAGATCCAGCTCCGCCGCGGTATCGTCTTCGAGCAGGGCCCTGCTTTCAACCGATGACAGGTGGTCGTCCATCAGATGCTCAGCCGCAGCGATATCCCCCTTCTTGAGCGCGCCGATCAGTCCGGAATGTTCGCTGATGGCGCACTCGCTTGAGTGCGGCCGGCTGTACATGGCCAGGATCAGCGAACAGCGGGATACGAGTTCGGAGAGATATCGTTCGAGCAGCGCATTACCCGAGAGTTCCGCAAGCTTGAGGTGGAATTCGCCGGCTAGCCGGGTCGAGAGGCGCACATCCCCCTTGGCATGGGCGGCCTCTTCTTCCTGTACGTGATCGGAGAGGATCTTCTCGACTACCGGGCTCCAACGCGCGATCACCGCCTTCATCACCTCCCGTTCAAGCGCGCGCCGAACAGCAAAGGCATTGCGCGCCTCGTCGAGGCTCGGCTGGGCAACCGTGGCAGTTCGCTTGTGGTAGGTGTCGACGAGCCCCTGGGCCTGCAGTTTCGCCAGCACGGCACGAACCAAGGTTCTGCTCATTGCGAAGTGCCTGCCAATCTCGTCTTCTGGCAGYCTGGTTCCGGCTTTCAGCGCCTGTTCGATTATGGCCTGTCGGAGAGTGCGATGGGCAACGTCTACCCGGTCGGAATTCGATGACATTGGACTTCAGGAATGTTTTCGGTGAGGTATACGTTATCTCGTGATCACGCGTGCATCAAGGACTTGCCCTGTATTGCGGAAGGCGCCTCGCATCATGAGCCACAGCCATGGTCTGCTGCAAGGCGACGAACGGCCGGCGCGTGGACAAGGTCAGCGCCCCGATCGCAATTGCTGAGAGGGCCATTTCCCATCATCGAAAGGCGCGACAACCATGACGGCCCCGGCCCGGTGCGATTGCGCGAGCTTCGGACAAATCAGGACCGCTGCTTGTTGAGCCGCATGCGCTCGATGATGTGCCGTCCTGATCCACCAACATGTTTGGCAATAGCGTTCGCCGCCCCGTCCGCATCCTGCTCCTTGATGCATCCGATGAGCTCGCGATGCTCCTCAAGAACGTTCGACTGGCGGCTTAGGGAGGTGGGAAAGCCGCGACTTATCGCCCACAAAATCTGACGATGGCGAATCCAGAGATCGACAGCGTGCCTGTTGTAGTGCCGGTCGTACATCAGCCGATGAAACTGCATGTCCAGATTTGAGTGTTTCAGCTCATCCGAAAAATTCAGGGCTTCGATCTCGGCCTGAATGCGCTCCAGTTCATCGACATCTTCTCGCGTCGCAACCCCGACAAACCAGCGCGTCAGCGCCGGCTCGATCAACACCTCTATTTCGCAGATATCTCTGACGAACTCCTCGTCAATCGGCCGCACTCGGGCGCCGCGATTGGGCATCATGACCACGAAACCCTCGCCGCGCAGCTGCTGCAATGCTTCTCGCACCGGATTGGTGGAGGTGCCCATACGCGCGGCAAGCTCGGCGACCTTCAGGCGCTCGTTAGCCTTGACGCGGCCATGGATGATGTCATCGCGCAGGCGCTCGTAGATCGACGCGCCATTTTCCTCGGTCAACTCGTCACCGTCAGGCATTGTCTGGGGCATTCGCGTTATCGTGGTCATAAGACTGCTTTTAATACACTTTCCCCCGGTTTGCCAATACCTCTTCAAATTGTTTGTACATTCCGATTGACATATAATGTACGATCTGAAAGTTTTCGCTCCACGCGATAGCCGACCTGGCTTTCGTTTTCAGTCGGCGGAGAGGGCCGGTTATCAGGAGGAAAAGAATGGGTTACCAGCAACAGCTGCGTGGCCTCGTCCTATCGACGGGGTTGTTGAGTGCGGCGCTCTTGGGAGCGATTGCTCCTGCCTTTGCGGTGGATTTCAAACAGGCGCCAATGCTCGACGAGCAAGTGAAGGCCGGCAAGCTGCCAGCCGTTGCCGATCGCCTTCCTGAGCATCCCTTCGTCGAAGCGATGGTTGATGGAATAGGCAAATACGGTGGCACGCTGCGCACCACCATTCTCGCCAATGGCGACCAGTACAATCTGACCCGCACCATCGCCAATGAACTGCTCGTTCGTTGGGATCCGGCCTGGCAGAAGGTGATACCTTCGCTGGCGGAGGAATTCACCGCATCGGATGATGCCACCACCTATACCTTCAAGCTTCGCAAGGGGCTGAAGTGGAGCGACGGCCAGTCTTTCACGGCCGACGACATCATGTTCTGGTACGAAGACGTGTTCATGAACGACGCGCTTTCGCCGGCCAAGAACCCGACCTTTACGGTCGCGGGAAAACCGGTAAAAGTGCGCAAGATCGACGACCTGACAGTCGAATTCAAATTCGACAGCCCCTATGGCCTGTTCCTGCAGCAACTCGCCTACGGCCAGGGTCATCTGCCGGTCATCTACCCCAAGCACTACCTCAGCCAGTTCCACGAGAGGTATAACAAGGACGGCATCCCCGCTCTGCTGAAAGCCAATCCGGCTGCAGGCGATTGGGTGGCGCTGTTCAACTCGAAGGTCTCCCTGACCTTCCAGCCGCCTTACTGGCAAAACCTTGAGCTGCCAACGATGAACCCTTGGATCCTGACGGTACCCTATGCCGACAGCGAACGCGTCGTCGCGACCCGCAATCCCTACTATTGGAAGGTGGATCCTGAGGGCAACCAGCTGCCTTATATCGACGGCGTCACCTGGGCAAAGCTCGACGACCCACAGCTGATGGCGCTGAAGATGACCTCGGGCGAGTTCGATTTCGCGTTCCGCCACATCAATAATTCGACCTTCAAGTCGGTGCTCTTCGATGGCCAGGAAAGCGGCAATTATCGCTTTGTCGACGTGAAGGACCTGCCGGCGAATGATGCCGTCATCCTGCTCAATCTCAACTCGACCGACGACACCAAGCGCAAGCTTTTCCAGAACAAGGATTTCCGCATCGCGCTCAGCCACGCAATCAACCGACAGGAGATTATCGATCTCGTCTATGTCGGCCAGGGCGCCCCGGCGCAGGTGGCGACGCAGCCCGAGCACGAGCTTTTCAACGAGCGTGAAGCCAAGCAATACACGGAATTTGATCCGAAGCTTGCCAACGACATGCTCGACAAGATCATGCCGAAGAAAGACGCGGAAGGTTTCCGTCTCGACGACAGCGGCAAGCGCTTCACCATCAACTTCATGGTGGCGGACGTTTTCGGGCTCTCCTATCCCGACGTGATGCAGATGGTGCAGAAATACGCCAAGGACGTCGGGCTCGACATCCAGCTGCGGACCACGGATCGCGCTCGCTTGAACACCATGTGGGCAGCAAACGAGCAGGACGCCTATATCTGGAACTGCGTTGGCGGCCTGTCTGAAGTCTACACCGACCCGCGTTGTTACATGCCGTTCCAGAAGGCAGACATCTTCTTCGCGATGAAGTGGAGCGAATGGTATTCGAACCACGCCACGGGCGAGGAACCTCCAGCCGAGATCAAGGCTCTCATGGCAGCCTACGACAAGGTCAACGCTGCCGTAGGCGACAACGATCGCCGCGAGAAGATGAAGGAATTCCTCAGTCTTTCCGCTGACAACTTCCTCAACATCGGCATTTCGCGCCCCATGCCGAAATACATGATGGTGTCGAAGAACCTGAAGAATGTCGTCAACGGCATTCCGATCACCGGCAATCTCTGGCATCCGGCCCCGACGCTGACCCAGTGGTACTTCGACAAGCCGGCTAACTAAACTCCTCCGGGCCGGCGGGGAAACTTCCCCCCGGTCCGCCCCTTCGATCCTATCGAGCGGTCAGAAATCATGCTCCGTTATATCGCCAAACGGCTGGTGTTCGCGATACCGACACTCCTTGCCGTTTCCATCATCGCCTTCGTCATCATCCAACTCCCGCCCGGTGATTATCTCACGACTCTGATGGCCGACTGGGCAAGCCAGGGTGGGGCGGTCGAAGAGGGCACGGTTGCCGCCATGCGTGAGCGCTACGGTCTCGATCAACCGATGTATTTCCAATATTACAAATGGATGGCCGGGATCCTCATGCATGGCGATTTCGGGATTTCATTCGAGCTCGGCAAGCCGGTCACCGAATTGATCTGGGGCCGCCTTGGCTTCTCTCTCCTCCTGTCCTTGCTGACGCTCTGCTTCGTATGGGCGATCGCCATTCCGATCGGCATCCTGTCGGCCGTGCGCCAGTATTCGATCTCCGACTATTCCGCGACCTTCCTTGCCTTCTTCTTTCTGGCCGTGCCTGACTTCCTGATGGCGCTTTCGGCGATGTACGTCATGTCGGCCTATTTCGGCCAAAGTGTCGGCGGCCTGTTTTCGCCCGCTTTCGTCGACGCGGCCTGGAGTTTTGCCAAGCTTGGCGATTTTGCCAAACACGTCTGGCTGCCTGTGCTCGTCATCGGCCTCGGCTCGCTTGCAGCACTCGTTCGCATCATGCGCGCCAACCTGCTCGACGAATTGTCCAAGCCCTACGTGACGACGGCCCGCGCCAAGGGCATGTCCGAATTCGAGCTTCTCATTCGCTACCCGGTGCGCCTTGCACTCAATCCGCTGATCTCGACGCTCGGCTGGATCCTGCCCGCCGTTATTTCGGGTGAGATCATTGTCTCGGTTGTCATGAGCTTGCCGACGACGGGACCGCTGCTGCTGCGCGCCTTGCTTGCACAAGACATGTATCTCGCTGGCTCGCTCATCCTGTTGATTTCGGTGCTTACCATCATCGGCACGCTGATTTCCGACATCCTGCTCGCCATCACTGACCCGCGGATCCGGTTCCAATGACAGACATCACTCAGCTCCCGCCGGAGACCGGCACATCGATCGACCTTCACCGCAGTGATATTGCCGTTGCCGGCCAATGGCGGCTCTTCTGGCTGAAATTCAAGAAGCACAAGATCGCTCTGGCAAGCCTTGTCGTCATCGTGTTCATGTATCTCGTCGCTGCCTTCGCGGATTTCATCGCACCGTTCGATCCCAACGCGACCAATGCGCGTTTCACCTACGCCCCTCCACAGGGTATATCGCTTCTGCTGGACGGCTCCTTGCGCCCACACGTCAATCAGCTGAAGATGACGTTGAACACAGAATCCATGCGGCGTGAGTTCACCCCGGATCCTGCCAAGCCGATCCCGGTCGGCTTTTTCGTACCTGCGGCGCAACCATACACTCTCCTCGGCTTCATCCCTATGAGGACCAAGCTCTTTGGCCTCACCAACCCGATGCCGGGAGACAGCATGTACATCTTTGGCGCAGATCGCCTCGGACGAGACATCTTCTCGCGCGTGGTCCATGGTGCACAGATCTCCCTCTCGATCGGCCTTGTCGGCGTCTTCATGAGCCTGATCCTTGGCGTCACGATCGGCGGCATATCCGGATTTTTCGGGGGCTGGGCCGATATCGCCATCCAGCGTTTCATCGAGCTGTTGCGCTCGATCCCAACGATCCCGCTATGGATGGGGCTGGCGGCAGCAATCCCCGTTGGCTGGCCACCGCTCAGGACGTATTTCGTCATCACCCTGATCGTTTCGCTGATTGGCTGGACGAGCCTGGCGCGGGAGGTGCGTGGCAAGTTTCTCTCTCTGCGCAATGAGGACTTCGTGATTGCCGCACGTCTCGACGGCATGAGCGAGCTCGGCATCATCTTCCACCATCTGGTGCCGTCCTTCATGAGCCACATCATCGCCACGCTGACGCTGGCGATCCCCTCGATGATCCTGGCTGAAACCGCACTCTCGTTCCTCGGCGTCGGTCTACAGCCGCCGATCATTTCCTGGGGCGTGCTCCTTCAGGAGGCGCAGAACATCCGTGCGGTCGCTCAAGCGCCCTGGCTCCTGTTCACGCCGGCTGCCGCAATTGTCATCTCGGTGCTTTCCCTCAACTTCCTCGGCGACGGCCTCCGCGATGCCGCAGATCCCTACGAGTCGGTGTCATGACCATGAACAACGATACACTCCTCAAGGTCGACAACCTGAAAACCTACTTCCCGACGCGAACGGGTCTGTTCAAGGCGGTCGACGACGTGTCCTTCGAGCTGAAACGCGGAAAGACACTCTGTGTTGTCGGCGAATCCGGATCCGGGAAGTCGGTTACGGCGCGCTCCATCCTGCAGATCGTCGATAAACCCGGTCGTATCGAGGATGGTTCGATCGTATTGACGCGGGGAGACGGCACATCGGTGGATCTCGCCAAGCTCGACCCGCGCGGCAAGGAAATTCGCGGCGTTCGCGGCAAGGAGATCGCCATGATTTTCCAGGAGCCGATGAGTTCACTGTCGCCCGTCCATCGTATCGGCGCGCAGATCGGCGAAGCGCTGCGCATACATTTCGGCGTTCGCGGCAAGGCGCAGCGCGACCGCGTTCTCGAGCTGCTGCGCCAGGTCGAAATACCGCGCCCTGAAACCGCAATCGACCGCTACACTTTCGAATTCTCAGGAGGCATGCGCCAGCGGGTCATGATCGCCATGGCGCTCGCCTGCAATCCCCAGGTTCTGATCGCCGATGAGCCGACGACAGCACTCGACGTCACCACCCAGGCCGAAATTCTCGATCTGATCAAACGACTGCAGCACAGCCACGGCATGGCCGTGCTCTTCATTACCCACGACATGGGTGTCGTTGCCGAAATCGCCGACGAAGTCTTGGTGATGTATCGGGGCAAGGTGATGGAGCGTGGCTCCGTGGAGCAGATTTTCCACGCACCAAAGGACGACTACACGCGCCGCCTGATCGGTTCGGTCGTCAAGTTGGAGAAGAAGGCGGAAGTTCGGCTGACACGATCCGAAATCCCCGTTGGCGCGCCGCCGCTACTCGCGGTCAAGAACCTCTCGCTGACTTTCCCATCCGGCCTGAAGGCAGTGGACGACGTGTCGCTGATCGTTCGTGCCGGTGAAACCCTCGGCATCGTCGGTGAATCCGGCTCGGGCAAGACGACAATGGGACGTTGCTTGCTGCGCATTTACGATCCGCAAGCCGGCGCTATGAATTACCGCCGCGCTGACGGCAGCACGGTCGATCTTTGCTCGGCCGACAAAACGACATTGAAGGATGTTCGCCACGATATCCGGATGATCTTCCAGGACCCGGTCGGATCGCTCAGCCCACGCAAGACGGTCGGCCAGATCATTGCCGAGCCGCTGAAGCTCGCTGGCGTGAAGGGCAGATCCCTCGATGATCGGGTCTCGGAACTTATGCAGCAGGTCGGCCTCGAACCGGCCTGGCGTGAACGCTACCCGCATGCTTTTTCCGGCGGTCAGCGACAGCGTATCGGTATTGCGCGGGCGATTGCGCTCAAGCCGCGGCTGATTGTTGCCGATGAAGCAACCTCGGCACTCGATGTGTCGTTGCGCTCACAGATGCTTGACCTCATGATGAAGTTGCAGGACGAGCTCGGTCTCTCCTACGTCTTCATCTCGCACGATATGTCGGTTATCCGCTACATGTGCGACCGCGTTGCTGTGATGTATCGCGGCAAGATCGTCGAGGCGGGCGACACCGATCAGGTCGTCAACAATCCGGCGCATGACTATACCCGCGCGCTGCTCTCCGCCATTCCTCATCCCGACCCGCGCAACCGGCGCATCCACAACCGGTTCCGCTACGACCCCGCACGTACAGTTTCAGCCAACGGATAAGTCATGAAAATTACCGACGTCAAAATCATTGTCTGCTCGCCCGGACGCAATTTCGTCACCGTCAAGATCTTCACCGACGAGGGGCTGACAGGGGTCGGCGACGCCACTCTGAACGGTCGTGAAAAGGCCGTCGTAGCCTATCTTCAGGATCATCTTGCACCATTGCTCATCGGCCGCGATCCAAGCCGCATCGAGGATATCTGGCAGTATTTCTACAAGGGAGCCTATTGGCGCCGCGGTCCTGTGACGATGGCGGCGATCGCCGGTATCGATACCGCACTTTGGGACATCAAGGCGAAAGCCGCCAACATGCCGCTTTACCAGCTGCTGGGCGGCGCCAGCCGCGAGAAGGTGCTGTGCTACACACACGCGCAGGGCACTGATATTGCCGAAGCGGTCGAAGCGGTCGGCAAGCGGATAGAGCAGGGCTACAAGGCGATCCGTGTTCAGGTCGGCATTCCCGGCCTGCCCGACGTCTATGGCACCGGCAAGAAGTCGGTCACCAACAACGCTGCAGACGATGCCATTCCCCACGAAGAAACATGGTCGACGTCGAAATATCTGCGCTATGTTCCCGAACTCTTCAAGGCGGTCCGCGAGGCGCATGGCTGGGACATTGAGCTCCTGCATGACAGCCACCATCGCCTCACGCCGATCGAAGCGGCGCGGTTGGGTAAAGACCTCGAATTTGCACGGCTCTTCTGGTTGGAAGACACGGTGGCGGCCGAGTATCAGGAGGGCTTCCGTCTGATCCGCAAACACACCACGACACCGCTTGCCGTGGGTGAAGTCTTCAACACCATCTGGGACGCGCGGCTATTGATGGAAGAGCAGCTGATCGACTACATCAGGACGACCACGGTACATGCCGGCGGTGTGACCGCCCAAAGGCGCATCATGGATTTCGCCAGCGTCTACAATGTCCGCACTGCCTGCCACGGCGCAATGGACATGTCGCCGATCTGCCTCGGCGCCAACCTGCATCTCGACCTCTGGGTGCCGAATTTCGGCATCCAGGAATATTCGGGCTACCTGCCGGAAATCCTTGAGGTGTTCCCGAGTGCCTGGAGCCTGGATGACGGTTATCTCCATCCGGGCGATGCGGTCGGCCACGGCGTCGATATCGATGAAAAGCTTGCCGAGAAATATCCATATCAGCGCGCCTATCTGCCTGTGAACCGTCTCGAAGACGGCACGCTCTGGCACTGGTAACCGGAGAACGGACATGAAGATCACAGCAATCAAGAGCTACGCCGTCAAGGTTGGCATTCGCAACCAGCTTCTGGTGAAGGTCGAGACCGATGACGGGATTTTCGGCTGGGGCGAAAGTGGACTCTCCGGCCGCGAGAAGGCGGTCGTCGGTGCGCTGGAACATTATGCGGAATTCTTGCGTGGCCGCGACCCGTTCAAGATCGGAGCGCTCTGGCAGGAGATGTATCGCAGCCAGTATTTCGAGGGCGGTCGCGTATTGCAGGCTGCGATCTCGGCGATCGACATCGCGCTCCACGACATCAAGGGCAAAGCGCTTGGCGTGCCCGTCTACGAGTTGCTCGGCGGCAAGCAGCGCGACCGGATACCAACCTTTGCGACGACCTTCGCGGAGCCGGGGCCAGCGATGATCGAGCAGGCACAGATGCTGGTCGAGCATGGATGGAGGGCCATGCGACTTTCGCCCTCGGGTCACGAGCACAAGGAGATTTACGAGCCCCGCGAACATATCGCGATGACAGCGAAATGGTGCGTCAAAGCTCGGGAAACACTGGGCGAGGAAATCGTGCTAGGCATCGACTATCACCACCGCCTGACGGTCGCTGAAGCTGCAAGCTTCTGCCAGAAGATGCCGAAGGGCACACTGGACTTCCTCGAGGAGCCAATCCGCGACGAAACACCGGGCGCCTACGAGGCGCTGCGTCGAATGACCGATGTTCCGTTTGCGATCGGCGAGGAGTTCTCGTCGAAGTGGCAGTTCCTGCCCTTCATCGAGCGCGACATTCACCAGTTCAATCGCCTTGATGTCTGTAATGTCGGCGGTCTGACTGAATCGATGAAGGTCGCCGGCTGGAGCGAGGCTCACTATGTCGACATGATGCCTCACAATCCACTCGGCCCGGTATGCACGGCTGCCACGATCCACTTCTGCGCCGCGGTTGCGAATTTTGCCTGGTTGGAAACGCGGGCGAGCCCCGCGGAGACGCATCTGGGTTTTGACAATTCTGACTTCTTTCCGGTCCAGCCACGGCTTGAGGCTGCCTGCTATCCAGTTTCCGATGCGCCCGGCCTGGGGGTCGAAGTGAACGAGGAGTTGATTGCCAGGCAGAGCTTTGAATTCTGGGAGGCGCCTCATCTGAAACGCCGGGATGGCTCGGTGACGAATTGGTGAGAAAGGGAAGCGAGCCGACTTGAACGGGCGAGAAAATTGCGCGCCGGGTTCATCGTACCTCGCACATGGCGCAAGCGCACTTTTCACCGACCCTTTCGCGGTCCAGGCAGAGAACGACCGCAGGGTACTTGGCTCGATTTTGAGATTGAGGTCGCCCGCGTTGGGCCCAGAAAGACCGGCGGACCAACGTCACTGCGTCGCACGTTGCGATGATCGTCTTCTGTGGCAAGGCGCTAGATCCTGGATGCCGAAAATTTGCCTGCAACTGCCGTCGCTTTGGTCAATTTGCTAGGCGTCGACGCGCTATTGCTGCATGAAATCGCATGCCATGGACAAGGCCGTTGTCATTGAAGTCATAATTCGGATTGTGGAGCGGAGCCGATGTCTCGCCATTGCCGAGGAAGACGAAGCACCCAGGCACCCGGCTGAGGAACTGCGCGAAATCTTCTGATCCCGTCATCGGTTTTGATGCGACCCTTGCGTTCGACGCGCCATATAATTCCACCGCCACGGCCATGGCTTCGGCAGCCAAGGCGGTGTCGTTCATAAGTGGAACGAATTCACGCGTGTAACGGACATCGGCCTCGACATTATAGGCAAGCGCAGTGCCTTGCGCGATAATCCGCATCTGCTGCTCGATGCGCTCGCTGATCTCCCTGCGGAAGCTGCGGGCATCACCGAGAATGCGTGCCATGCCGGGCAGGGCATTCCTGGTGCCGTCGGTGATGAGCTCAGTGACGGATACGACGCCGATGTCGGCCGGGTCGATGCGCCGCGCGACGATCGTCTGCAGATTGGTAACGATGGCGCAGGCGGCGACCAGGACTTCGCTGCCCCAGTGCGGTCGGGCGGCGTGTCCCCCGACGCCCTTGAGCGTGATCTCGAAATTGTCCTCCGCCGACATGAATTCTTCGGGTTTTGTCTCGAAATAGCCAACAGGAAGACCCGGCATATTGTGGATGCCATAGATTTCATCAAACGGATATTTCTCGAAAAGACCATCGGACATCATCGCGAGTGCGCCTTTGCCCCATTCCTCGGCCGGCTGGAAAATGAAGCGGACCGTCCCGTCGAAACCGCCTTCTGCGGCAAGCATCTTCGCGGCTCCGAGGAGCATAGCGGTGTGACCGTCGTGACCACAGGCGTGCATGAGCCCGCAGTTGCGGGATTTATGTTGCATGTCACCCTGCTCGGTAATGCGCAGGGCGTCCATGTCGGCTCGCAAGGCGATGGCGCGGTTGCCGGTCCCTCGCTTGAGGGTTCCGACAACCCCGGTACCACCGACGCCTTCGGCGACCTCATCGAGGCCAAATGCTCTAAGTTTGTCGGCGACAAACGCAGCCGTGGCTTGCTCCGCAAAACCGAATTCTGGATTGGCATGGAGGTGTCGCCGCCACTCGCTCATTTCGGCATGGAGCGTCTCAATGTCGGTCATGAGATCAGTTCTCCGGTGCGGTGAGATTGCGGACCACGTCAAGCAACACATTGGCTCCTGCGACCAGATCGGTGTTGGGCGTGAATTCCTTGGGGTTATGGCTGATGCCGCCGATACTGGGTACGAAAATCATCCCCGAGGGTGCGATCCTGGCGATCATCTGAGCATCGTGCCCTGCACCTGAGGTCATCCTTTTCGATTTCAATCCGCGGGCCGTCGCAGCCTCCACGACCGCCGCCACAATGCCGCTGTCGAAAGTCACCGGCTGAAATCTTGCCAGACGTTTCGTGGTGATTGTGACCTGCTCATCGTCCGCAACCGTATCGAGGTATGTTGCCAAGGCAGCTTCTTCCGCCAACAGTTTCTCCTCATCGGGATCGCGCAGGTCAACCGTGAAAGTCGCTTTCGAGGGGATCACGTTGATTGCGTTCGGCTCGAACTCCATGCACCCGACTGTGGCGACCGTAGGGGTGTTAGAGGCCTTCGCCCGGTCGCGCAGAAAGGTGATGATGCGCGCTGCTGCCAAGCCGGCATCGCGGCGCAGCGAAATGGGCGTCGTGCCTGCATGGTTGGCATCTCCCTCGATGGTTACTCGCTGCCAGGAAATGCCCTGCAGGTTCTCGACGGCCCCAACCGTGGTCTCCTCGCGCTCGAGGATCGGCCCTTGTTCAATGTGGAGTTCGATATAGGCGTGCGGTTGCAGGAAGCCGGGCTGATGTGGTCCGGCATAGCCAATCCTGGCAAGCTCCTCACCAAGGACAGAGCCATCGGTGCCTACGGTGGCAAGCGCTTCATCGACATCAAGTCCGCCGACATGGACCAGCGACCCCATCATGTCAGGCGCATAACGCACGCCTTCTTCGTTGGTAAATGCAGCAATCGCGATAGGTCGGTTTGGATTGAAGCCCTCCGATTTCAGAGTTTCTACGACTTCCAGTCCCGAAAGGACACCGTAACAGCCGTCAAACACCCCTGCATTGATCACAGTATCGATATGAGACCCCAGCATCAGCGGTTTTGCTTTATCGTCGGCCTGTATCGGCGCCCAGATGCCGAAGATGTTGCCGATGCGATCGACTGCGACATCGAGCCCGGCTTCCTGCATCCAGGCGATCAAGCGATCCCGGCCGTGCTTGTCCGCGTCGGACGCCGCGAGCCTGACAAGGCGGCAATCCATGTCTCTGCCAATGGAGCCGAGTTCACGCAGACGTCCGAGCAAGCGTTCCTCATTTACCGATGATCCAGTCATGCCGCCGCCCCTGCGTTTCTCGACAAAACAGATCCGGGTGTTTCCCCGACGATCGCCTCATACTTGAGCGGATCGGTCGCTCCTTCGGTGTTGATCACAAGGACACGCGATTGATCTCCAAGCCGCAAATGAGCCTTGATCTGCCGATCACCGATGGCCCTGATCAATCCGGCCAGGCCAACGCCACCGCTTTCGCCCGCCACGACGGCGGGGTCTCCCCCGACCGGGTGGGCCAGCCTCTTCATGACGGTGACTGCGTCGTGTTCGTCTACGGTCATGAACGCGTCGGCCACACGCGAAAGGATGCGCCAGGCTACCAGGGACGGCTGGTAGCATTCGAGCATGGCCATGATTGTCGGCTCACCGTGGTCAACCGTCACTGGATGCCCGGCCCTGGCGCTCTCGACGATGCATGCTGCACGTTCGGGATCAACAACTGTGAAGATCGGGCGTGTGTCCCCCATGACAAGCGCGAGATAGCCGGCTGCCGCAGCAGCGATGCCGCCAACCCCTGACTGAACGAAAACATGGGTCGGCGGGTCCTGCAACTCCCGGAGTGCCTCGCGGAATATCGCGGTGTAGCCCTGCATTACAAGGCTTGGAATGCGCTCATAGCCAGGCCAGGACGTATCCGACACGATTGTCCAGCCACGCTCGATCGCAACCTTGGACGCTTCCTTGACAGAGTCGTCGTAGGTTCCCTCGACGCGGCACACGTCGGCGCCAAATCCTGCGATGGCCGCCACCCGTTGGTCGCTGACGCCCGAGTGAACGAAAATCACGGCACGTGCGCCGACGGTCTGCGCCCCCTGGGCCACGGAACGTCCGTGGTTGCCGTCGGTGGCACAGGCAACCGTCATGGTTTTTGCAACGGCCAGGACCTCCGGTGAACCAAGTTCAGTTACATCGACTTGCCTGGAAAGGCGTTTGCTTGCCTCCTCGAGCACAAGACGCATCACCGCGTAGGCACCGCCAAGCGCCTTGAAGCTGCCAAGGCCGAACCGGAAGCCTTCGTCCTTCATATGGATGCTCGAAACCCCGAGTTTGCGGGCAAGGCCGCCGAGGGACACCAAGGGCGTCTTCGCGTTGTTTTGGCGGTGCGACAGGAACCTCTCGACCTCCGCGGCAGCCACCGGTCCAAGAGCTTCCGCGTCCCGTGGGTCAAGTGGAGACTTGTAGGCGCTATTCGAATTTATGAGAAACATGGGGGCCTCGCTCGGGTTCGAGGGGAAAATATATTGCATTGCCTCCGCATCGTGCGCTGAATATTGGGGACTGATTTGCAAGGTTGTTTCGTCAAGGGAGCGAAAAAGTATGGGTGCGCTGGCGCAGAAGATCATTTTGGATGACTTCGACCGCAAAATCCTCGCCCTCCTCCAGAGGGACAACCTCACGCCGCAGAGAATGATCGGCGAAGCCGTCAATCTGTCGGCTCCAGCGGTTCAGCGCCGGATCAAGAAGATGACGGAAGCCCGTGTGATCAAGGCAAATGTCGCGATCGTCGATCCCGCAGCGCTGGGGCATCCGATCACAATCTTCGTTGAAGTGGAGGTGATCAGCGAGACCGCAGAACAAATCGAAAGCGCCAAGCGGGAATTCGCGGCGACCCCCGAAATCCAGCAGTGCTACTATGTCACGGGCGAAGCGGATTTTGTCCTCGTCGTCGTCGTACCATCCATGAAGGCATATGAATCCCTGACCCGGCGGCTCTTTTTCGGAAACAACAACGTCAAACGTTTCCGGACGTTTGTCGCGATGGACCGCATCAAGAGTGGACTGGAAGTCCCGGTTCCGTGAATTCGGCGAAACTCGTGCAGCGCGGATCAGGACCAGGAGGCAGCGGGAGGTCATTTCGCCCTTGGCCGTGCGCGGTCAACGGCGACCGCAGCTTCTTGGAGGTGACCGCCCCCTTGTGGCGAAACCCTTGCGACCAGGGCGGACGATGCAGCGCCAGCTCCCTAAAGGCTAATACATCGCTACAGTTGCAAAAGCTTGCGATCAAGTATTAAATTATTTTAATACATTACTTATTGGCAATGAAATTGTAATATACTTTTAATTTGAAAACATAATTGGCTGGCTTCATATCCTCGCCAAGCGTTGAGCTTCACTGAGAGGCTTTACGCAGTGAAGCAATTTAATAGGACTGAAATCGTGACAAGCATTGTCAATCGCCGCAGATCTGCGGCTCTTCTGGGCGTAGCCATTATGATCGGCGCGGCCTCCATCTCCCTCGAAACGTCATCTGCATTTGCCGCATCCGCCATTCAGGCCGATCAGGCAAAGGTGGTTGTCGCAAATTCTCAGAACGCCGGTTCCGTCGACCACGGCTACCTCGGTGTCCAGATCCAGCCGGTGACGCAGGAAGTTGCCGAGGCGATCGATCTGGCAAATCCGGCTGGTGCGCTTGTTGCAAACGTCTCGAAAGACTCGCCCGCCGCTCGCGCCGGTATCAAGCAGGGCGATGCCATTACGGCGGTTGGCGAAAAGCCGGTGTCGACACCGAAGGACCTGTCGCAGCTCGTGGCGGATCTTACTCCTGGTGACAAGAAAACCGTTACGGTTTGGCGTTTTGGCAAGAGCGTCGACCTTAAGGTCGAGATCGGCAGCAGCGACGACGGAATGGCTCAGCTTGCTGCTCCCAAAGGCTCCGAACAGGCGATCCCAGCCGGTCCGCGGATTGGTGTCGCACTTGTCGACCTGACGCCGGAAGTTCGTGAGCGGCTGGACCTCTCCCAGGACGTCCAAGGTGCCGTCGTTGCCAACGTATCGCCTGACAAACCGGCAGCCTCGGCGGGGCTGAAAGCCGGTGACGTCATTCTGTCGGTCAACGACAAGACAATCCAGAATGCCAGTGGAGCCAAGAACGCAGTTGCGGATGTTGCGAAGGCCAAGAAGAAGTCAGTGCTGCTGCTGATACAGCGCGGCAATAACACGACCTTCGTAGCCGTGCCGTTCACGACGGCTTAACCGGCAGACTGGGGCCGACGCGAAAGACGCGTCGGCCTTTTTGCTTTGGCCGACCGCGCAGCCATTCGCAAACCGCGACCCGCCAATCAATCTCGCGAAGAGGCGCGCATCCCTATGAGGCGGCAGCAATAGGCGAGGAAACCTGGTTCTGGCCTTCTACGACGGTAAAGGCCCGCAAGCGCGGAGAACTTTCGAAGGTAGCTTCTACGACCGCCCGCCTCGTCGGAAAGCCTCCTTTTTTTCTTTTGGATTTCGTTTGCCTTCTCGACCGGGCATCCAGTGCCAGCCTATGGTGGATGCGCGATGATGGAGGATTTTTCGTGCAGGGTTTGCAGGAGCTGATCGACTGGATCATCGGGGAGGGCCTATCCAGCCGGAGCGTCGAGCAGATCATGGAGGGACTTGGGCCAAGATTGGTCGCTTTAGGTTATCCGATTGTCCGCGCCTCGATTGCAATGCCATCCATCGACCCGATGCAGAAGGGATTTTCGGTCGCGTGGTCGCCACACTCGGTCATGTCCGTTGACATCCAAGGGCACGATGACGCGGGACAGGAGATGTTCGAGCGCTCACCGATCTTCCATCTGCTGTCGAATAACCTTCTCTACGGCCGGTGGAGCCTGCCGGCGAACGAAACCAATAGCTTTCCGTTGTTTGACGAATTGGCACAGCTCGGCGCGACTGAGTACTTGATCAAGCTTGCGGAGTTTCCTGGAGAGACTGCCCTTGGTGGCGTGGGCTTCTCGATAGCAGTCGATGGACCCGGCGGATTTTCAGAACAGCAAATTGCAGACGTCGAACGCTTGATGCCCGCGTTGGCACTGACTTGCTGCCGAGTTGCAACCACCCGCGTTGCGACCGACATGCTTGCCGTCTACACCGGGACGCGAACCAGTGGCCGCATTCTCAGCGGACAGACCCGTCGTGGAGATGGCGCCTCGATATACGCAGCAATCCTGCTTGCCGATCTAAAAGACTTCACGTCCTTGAACGAGCGGTGGCCACCGGAGAGGATCGTCGGCTGGCTGAACGAACACTTCGAGGCGATCGCCGGGCCGGTGGAGGAGAATGGTGGCGAGATCCTCAAATTTATGGGTGATAGCCTGCTGGCGATTTTCCCTGCTGACATCGACGATCCCTCCGAGGCTTGTGGCCGTGCTTTGTCGTCGGCTCGGATGGCCATGAAAGCCAATCAATTGCTGAATGCAAGGCGCAACGATGAAGAGGAGCCGCAGCTGTTGGTCGATATCGCTCTGCACGTTGGCGAGGTTTTCTACGGCAACATAGGTGCCTCCCGCCGCCTCGATTTCACGGCGATCGGCCGCGCAGTCAACGAAGCGGCCCGGATCGAAAAAGTTGCAGATACGGTCGGCTACAGCCTTCTGGCATCAAGGCCATTCGCAGCACAGGTACCGAAAGGGTTTAGGAATGTTGGTTCATTCGTGCTTAAGGGTGTGGCAGAGCCAGCGGACGTATACGCCTGGACGGGCTGATAGGCCTGACAGTTTATCGCCCATCTTCCGGGGTATGACGATTGGCTTCCAAGTGAGAGCCACCCTTTTAGATTGGCGGATGGATGACGTTCACACCAGGCCTGCCTTTAGGCCCGTTCAGTCGGCTGTCTGCTTGGGGGTCGCCCTCCATTGGTCTGCTGAAGCACGAGTATCGCCTCACCGAAAACCTCCCGGCGCCGGAGTGTTCGAGCGTTTGCCGCGCGTGTCCTTTCCACCTCTGACATTGTGGTTGCGTCGGCTAGCGAAGCCTCGTTTTCCACCATGTCGATCAGAAGGTTGCGCATCACTCCGTTCTCTTCCCGCAGGCGGTGCAGCTCGGCGCTTATCGGGGATGTCGACAGCTTGCGCTCAATCGTTTCCTCAATTGCCTTTTCGACCAACCGGGTCTTTGCGGCGTACAAACGTCCGACGAAGTATGTGCTGGTTAAAATGCAAAAGCTGAGGGCGAGAGTTAGGTATAGCATCCGTCAGGCTCCAATCATCACTTTGAGATTGTGATTTTGAACGCCGTTTTCAATAAGGCGTGGCAATCGCGGGGAGGCAAGCGGTGCTCTGACCTGGCGTTATGGGTGGTCTCCGGTCATCACGAAAGTTGCCCCGGAAACGACCATGTCTCACACGCTTCTTGAGGCTTTGGTCAACAGGCAAGCGGGTCCATCATGTCATGGTTATCGATGGTCCTTCGATCAAGTTGTGGTTAAACAATCCAGCCATATCGGAAAATGCCGCCATCGAGCCACAGCACCTCTCGGGGGCGTCATCCTGGCGCCATGCTGCCAACGGACACGGAAAATCAAGGCTGGAAATTCAACACTTGAAGGACCTCGCTGTGCATAGCGTCGACCGCCGCAGAGCGCTTAGAGTCTTTGCTGCGAACCAAGGCTACTTCCATTTTAGGCAGCTCCGGCAGACCATGGCGAGTATCCAGTAACTTGAAATGGCTGGGAACGCTGGATCGTGCGAGCACGGCAACGGCCAAACCTGCCTCTACTACCGCCAACTGTCCCGTTAGGTTATGTGAGCTATAGACTACACGGTAGTCCCGCCCAAGTGCCGCGATGCCTGCCAAAACTTCGCCACGGAAGCGGTTTCCCAGTTCGTGCAAAGCCAAGGGCAGCGGGTTTTTCCGCCATGCCTCATGTTGGTCTGACGCAACCCACACCAAGGGTTCGTAGAAAAGGAATATGCCGCGATTTGGCTCCCCTCGGGTCGCCATATCGCGTGTCACGAGTGCCAAATCCAAATCACCACGGTCGATCCTTGGCAATAGCGAACTCGATGGCTCGCAAACGACTGATATTTCTACTTCGGCAAAACGGTTGGCGAAGGTCCGCAAAATTGGCGCGAAGTAACTCGCGACGTAGTCGTCAGGGACACCGACGGCGACCTTCCCAGAAACCGTTGATCCGCGCATCGCGATCTGGGCGCGGCCGTGCAATTCGATCAGTTGTCGGGCGTAAGCGAGTAAATCGAAGCCGGGAGGGGTCAGAGACAGGTGGCGTGGCCCCCGGTTTAGCAAGGAACTCCCTACGCATTCCTCGAGCTTCTTGAGTTGCATACTGACTGCCGACTGGGAGCGGGAAACCTGACGGGATGCTGCCGTGATGGAGCCCGTGTCGACAACTGCCACGAAGGTTCTAAGCCAATCAATCTGGAGATCGTTCATCTCACCGTCCATTCGATTATCGAATGATACTTGTAACAGATATTCGCTTTTCTGGATATCGATCCAGCGCCATTATTTTCCGATGGACACACGGGGTCTCACATCACTTGCAACATCTGCCGGTTTCGCCGTCCCGGGTGACTCACGGGAACGCCAGGGCACGATCCTTATTGTGCTTGGCGGGCTGATCCTTGGGACGGTGGGCATCTTCGTGCTCCAGGCGAACCAAGACCCGCTCACTACGGTAGCATTTCGATGCTTTTTTGGGTTTCTTACTCTGCTTTCGTGGGGCGCGTTGAGTGGGCGGTTGGCTGAAACCAGGCTGCAGGCACGGGACCTACTCGGCGCTGTCGCGACGGGCGTTCTGATGATTATTAGCTGGGCGCTCCATTTCGCCGCGATTCCACGTACGTCAATCGGCGTTTCCACTGTCGTATTCCATATCCAGCCATTCTGGACGATGGCGCTCGGTGTGTGGCTTCTTCGGGAAAAGGTGTCCCGAAAGCAGGTGGGCGCGGCGCTCTTGGCATTCGCTGGATTGGTGCTGACGACCGACGTGATGGGTACGGGCACGCGGCATCAAGAGTATTTCTATGGTTTGCTGATGAGCCTGTCGGGCTCGTTTGTCTACGCCTGGGTTCCATTGCTGACGAAAGTGATGAGATCCGTAAGTTCATTCGCCCTCGCTTGGTGGCAGTGTCTAGTTGGCGCTGTCCTTACATTTTGGTGGCCAGTTCTACACGGGTGGCCGAGCCATTTGGACACAATTGCCTGGCTAGCAGGGCTGGGTGCGATCCATACGGGTCTTGCCTATGTCGTAATGTTTGCCGGGTTTGCTCGCCTAAGCACCGGTCGAACTGCCGCACTGCAGTTTGTATATCCCATGACGGCTTTTGTGATCGATTGGAAAATCTATGGCCATTCGCTTTCACTCGTTCAAATGTCCGGACTTGCTTTGATGGGTATTGCAATCTGGTCTGTCAAAAGCAGCCGCTAGGTCGAGAGTTCGGTTGGAGCTTGCATCGTTTCGACATCGGGATGCGGCGGAGCGGTGGATCACGGCTCACAGCAGGCAGGAGAGGGTAGTTGCGATCACACGCAGCTAATACTCCGCTCGCGTCACAGAGCCTGCGTTCGGAATCGCCCCACTCGGACCGGAACTCATGCTGGAATACCCCCCGCTCTCCACCGCGAACGGGCAGATGCTGCCGGAAGCCCTTTCTCGGTTCGTCGACAGCTTAGAGGGTGGCGAAAACCTCGAGTCGGGGTGGAACAGGCTTTTACCCCCGGCTCGTCCAACCGGATCCCAAAACTCTTGCACACAGGGTACGGGAATTGTTCGTTCTCCATCTTGGGCGTAAAATGCGATGTTCTGAACGATCGGGGGGAGGGTCAGATGACCGCGTCGTCGTTCACAATGATAGCTGCAACCATCCTCATCGGTGCAATGTCGAGTATTTCTTCCGACGCGCACGACGCCGAATCCGGCTGGACCTACCCTCCAGCTTGCTGCAGGGGGCGTGGCCAGGGTGGCGACTGCGATGCTATTCCGCGCGAACGCGTTCGAAAGATGCGCGGTGGCTTCTCAATTATCCTGCATCCGGGCGACCACTTCCTCGCCAAACGACCACACATGTTTTTCGTGCCCTACGGCGACGAGTTACCTTCGGGAGACGGGGAGTTTCATGTCTGTCTTCACCCTAACGAAGATTACCTCAACTGCTTCTTCGCACCGCCCCAGAGCATCTAGCAAAGCGCGCCTTGGCTTGCTGAGGGAGGGCACCCGAGCCTCATGGTGGTCGGGTGCGTTCATCCTTCGAGACCTCGAAGAACAAATCCTTCAAGAGCCCTCTGGATGGCTTCCTTGGCCTTCCCTGAATTTGCGACAGGTGGATCAATAGTGGCGGCCCAGTTACGCAGGGGCTTGCACATGTCTCGATGAGGGCGTGAGGCGAGGTCAACGATCAACGCTCGCGCGAACGGAAAGTGTTTCGAGTTGCTGAGCGGCAAGCAAACTGGCGCCCGCCGACTAGGCGTCGTTGGCATGCGCAATAATTGCCTAACCGTACCCAAACGACATATTCTGGCCTGTTAACGACGCCTCCAATCCGATAGCACCCACTTAATTAGCTGGTTGGAAGTTATTTCTTGAGTCTCTGACGCGAGCCTCCAATTTCCGACGGCTGCTTTACAGTGCCGGACAGCCGACAGCGGTCGGAGCGGGCAAGACCGATAGCGAAGGGGCAAAATGCGAAAATTGGTGGCCGGGAAGCTCCATGGGATCCATGTGACTGAGGCAAATCTCAATTACCACGGATCGATCACACTCGACCCCGCTCACTGCGAAGAGGCCGGGATCCTTCCGATGGAGTTTGTGGAAATCTGGAACAAGAACTCCGGCGCCCGCATCTCCACATACGTCATTTTAGGTGTGCGCGGATCCAGATGCTGTGTCCTAAACGGTGCCGCCGCCCGCACATGCCAGCCCGGGGACCAGATTATCATCTGCAATTCGATCTATCTCGCCGAGCACAAGATCACGGAACTTAAGCCCAAGGTTCTTACCTTTGACGCCGAAAACAACGTCGTCGACAGGCTGACCTACTCGGTATCGTGCGACGAAGACAATCGTTACCGGTTCGAAATTCTTGACGACAACGCGAAGCCCCTCTCGGTGCCACAGCTCGTGTCCGGCGCCTCCTAAAGATTTTCACAAGCGCATTTTGGCCTCGCAGCTGACGGCTCGTGATGAGGCTTCGTAACGAATGAAGGGACAGTTGAATGAGTATGCGGAAGCGTGTCGGACTTAAGTTCAGGGATGAAATTGCTTTCTTAAAGGGCTGGAAACGTGATCGAACTTCTGTCGGTGCAATTGCGCCGACCTCCACCGTGACAGCTAGAAAGATGGCTAGCGTTGTGCATCTCGGTTCTGGGCTACCCGTACTTGAACTCGGTCCAGGCACGGGCGTGATTACCAAAGCAATTCTGGCACGCGGCATCGCACCACAAAACCTTACCTCCATCGAGTACTCGCCAGAGTTCTGTCAGCATCTGCGAAGTCTTTTCCCACAGGTCGATATTCGATGCGGCGACGCTTTTGCACTCGACCTAACGCTGGGTGAGAAACGAGCCGCCAAGTTTGATTGCGTCATCTCCGCCATCCCGCTTTTGCACCTGCCTGTGGATCGGAGGCTGGCACTCGTCCTCGATCTGTTGGAACGCGTTCCCGTCGGGAGACCGGTTGTTCAAATAACCTACGGCCTATTGTCTCCGGTCGTGGCACTTCCCGCCGGCTACGAGGTGCGCCATTTGGCGTTCATGGTACGAAATATTCCTCCGGCCCAGCTTTGGATTTACCGGAAGATTCCGTAGGCTTATGGCGTTGTCCGGCGATTTAATGCGTGGAGGGATAGCGTGCACGGAGCAACGGAGCGTACCGTCGGGGCAAAGCCGATCGTGGTTTAATCTTATGCGGAATGAACCCCTTTCACTAACGAAACGCCGCCTTCCACAACTGAAGACTGCTCGTCGCAGATTGTTGGCACGACGGTGATGACCGGTATATTTGCTTCTGCGGCAGCACGAATCAACGCGATCCGTGCCTCGTTCACCGAGCAGGTGCCAAGGTGCGCATCCAGGCAAATTTTCGCAGCCGTCAGGTATTCCTCACCGTCAAAGGAGGGCCAGGCGGCAATAAGAACTTCAGCCATTTGCCGAAGCGAACGGATCTGCCTGTATTTTTGTTGACCATGGAACACGAGGATCAGTGGAGCGAAACTATCGGATTTGTGCCAGTTCATTACACCCAGCCTCCCAACCGCAAATTATATTAGAGACCATGCAATTGCTGTTCCGACAGGCCCGGGGAGCGGCATATATCCGAGAGGAGCAAAGATCGACGTCACCATGTAACTCGGCTTTTGCGGTATACGCGGCTCGACGCTAGACTAATCATCTACTTTCCTCCTTAGGAGATCGGAAGGTCGGCAGGCGCTTCCCCACCGTTGCATCGACAAATGGATAGTCGAGACAGCACCAGCAAGATGGCTGGCGGCTAGAAGCAAATCTCTGGCAGCAAGAAGCAATAGTTGAAGGGGCGATCCGGCACCAGGTTTCGACCTCTTGCGCTTTGTTCAAAGCCGAAAAGTTGGCGCGCCAGACCGCGGTTGGCAAGAAGGGCCTGCTTATGATTGTCAGCCAACTTGACGAACACGGCGGTCACCTCTTCGAGATTGGATCGCGGCGTCGAACAGGGCCGAAAACGCAGCTTCCATGTGCTCCTGACAAAGCCGGAAACGGTCTGCGTTGCCTTCGGAAGATCGGGGCACCTCCACTCTCTTCGCGAAGAGAATTGGGTCGGTCAGCGCGTCGTCAAGGTTACCGTGGCGGGTTGGTCTGTCCAATGGAGACACTAAGGCATCGGACAGCAGCCTCTTCCGTGGCGGGCATAGAGGAAGGCTGGTATTATCTGACCTTGTCGTTGCGGGGTCCGGAGGACAGTGCGTTGAAAGATCCGAAATCGAAGGACCTTGGCGAACCGGGCGACGATCCTGCCTATCGCCCGATCGGATTCAGGGCGATAGCCGCCGCGTTCAGCGTTCGCCGACCATCCGCTTCGTCTCGGAACGATATCGAAGTCCCCTCGGCTGGATCCTTCCTGCCATCTGGATTTCATTCGCCACCAGACGACTGATCCTGCGGGTGGCTTTCATAACGAACTCTGCGACGTGGAACTCCGTCATCCCACCGCCACCAATTCACAACCCAGCAAAAACAGGGCACAGTAGCTTTGCGCGATGGACCGCGGCCCTTGATCCGGCCGCCGTCGTCGTCGCAGGGAGGATGCCATGCCGACGATTATTGGCTATCACAACATCACAAAGGGCGCGAAACACTGGCTCACCTCACCAAAGCGGGAGGAGTTTTTTGGTCCGCTCGGGGTTACCAACATCCGAACGTTTGTTGATCCTCAGGATCCGACTCGCGTGGCGTTGATGATGGACGTTGCAGATATGGATGGCTTGCAGGCGGCGATGCAGAGCAAGGCCGCCGCTGATGCGATGGCCTTCGACGGGGTGGTGCCGGAGTCTCTGGTGATCCTCGTCGAATCGAAGGGGTAATCGCTTCGCCTGAATAGGCTCTCCTTCGGTGCCGTTTCAACTTCGCTCACCGCCGGACGTCCAACCGACGGCTGGCGGACGCCGCCGTTCTGGCAACGCCTTGTCCCTACCCGCGGCGGGCGAGACAGCCCAGGGTGTGCGAGTGAGTTTGGCGAGACCCGGGACGGGCGGGGAGGTTGGGCGGCACCTTCCTGCCGCTTTCTGCAAGGCGGTCGGCGTCGAAGGAGAAGCAGGGTGAGCCTGCGTCGCTGCCTTGCCCCGCAAAATGGAGGTCCTTTTGCGGTCGAAAATGTTGATCGTTTTCTTCCTCCACGGGGATGTTTGCGGTGCGAAAGCAACACCGGCGGAAGAATTCAGTCCGTTGCCGAGGCACTAGAGGCGGTCACGCGTCGGGGTCACTTTCGGCGGGGTGGATCCCGGGGCCTTGGAGGTCAGTTTTCTCAACTCGACCGGCCGATTGTTGATGATCGCTTCCATGGAAAAGAAGCCTGTCACCGTTGCAAGGTCGAAGTTCGTGATCAGTTTCTGATAAAATGCGTCGTAGCCGGACATGCCTTTGGTGATGACCTTGATCAGATAGTCCCAATCCCCGCCGATCCGATAAAAGTCGATTACCTCCGGCAGGCCCTCGACATGCGCGCGGAATCCTTCGCTCCATTCCTTCGAATGGTGGCGCGTCCGGATCATCACGAAAACGGTGAGGTCTAACCCCAGCGCCTGGAGATCGATATCGCAGTGTGCGCCTTTGATCAGGCCGATGGAATGAAGACGTTGCAGTCGCCGCCAGCAGGCATTTTGAGACAAGCCGATCTTCTCCGCGAGATCGCGCTGCGAGAGATTGGCATCGTGCTGCATCGCACTCAGTATCTTCATATCAAAATCGTCAATTTTTGTAGCTTCTTCGTTCATATGATACGTCTTTTACAGAAATTAGCGAAAATTAGGTGACTTTTTTGAGCCTGAAGGAGGATACGATCGGTGTCAACGCCCCGAGGCGAAGGAGAACGATCGTGGACTTTGCACAACCTGCGGCACGACAGACTGAATCCCCAATTTCCAGATTTCGCCGAAGTTTGAAACGCAACGGCCTCGTGGACAACCTCCGGGAAGGGCTGGTCGGATCGCATGCGACGATCGACGGGCCGTACGGGGCGAAGGAACTGGTCTATGCAGACTACGTTGCATCCGGTCGCGCGCTCCACCAAATCGAGCGTTTCATCCTGGAAGACATCCTTCCCTACTATGCCAACAGTCACACGGAGGCTTCCTACTGCGGAGGGTTCATGACCCGTATGCGCCGGGAAGCACGCGCGATGATCGGGGAATTCTGTGGGGCGAGTGAACAACATGCAGTAATTTTCACGGGCTCAGGCGCGACGTCTGGCATCAATCGCCTCGTCAAGCTCTATGGCATTGCCGAGGCGGTTTCGGCTGGTAAGCACGTTCGCATTGTTGTCGGCCCTTACGAGCATCACTCGAACATCCTGCCCTGGCGGGAAAGTGGTGCCGAGGTTGTCGAGATAGCCGAGAGTCCATCGGGCGGACCTGACCTGTCGCTGCTGACAGATGCGCTCAAGCACGGTAACGCCGATTTGGTGGTGTGCGCGCTGTCCGCTGCCTCAAACATCACCGGCATCACCAGCGACGTCGCGGCGATTACTGCGATGGTCAAGGCTGCTGGCGCAAAGATGATTTGGGACTATGCGGGGGCCGGTCCCTATGTGCCGATTTCCATGTCACCTGCCGCCGATGCGGAAATCGACGCGATCGTTGTTTCGCCGCACAAGTTCATCGGTGGCCCAGGTGCCTCCGGAATCCTGATCCTTCGGCGCGACGGGCTTTCGACGAAGAAACCGACCTGGCCGGGTGGTGGCACGGTGAAGTTCGTCTCGCCGCAGACGCATGATTATAGCGACAGTCTCGAATCGCGCGAAGAAGCCGGTACACCGAATGTGGTCGGTGATATCCGTGCGGCCCTCGCATTCATCGTCAAGGATGCGATCGGGGCTGATGCGATGACGATACGCAATCGCGAGCTTGCACGACGTGCACTCCAAGCCTGGAAGGACGTCCCGCAACTGGAGTTGCTCGGTCTGTCCAATGCCGATCGGCTGCCGATTTTCTCCTTCAGAGTGAGAAACGGGAAGGGCGGCTACGTCCACCAGCAACTGGTGACGCGAATGCTCAGTGACCGCTTCGGAATCCAGGCGCGCGGTGGCTGCGCTTGTGCAGGGCCTTATGTCCACCGACTGCTGTCGATCGATGAACAGCAGTCCGAGGAGATCAGACAGGCCATTCTCTCGGGAGACGAACTAAAGAAGCCCGGCTTTGTCCGGCTGAACTTTAGTGTGCTGCTACCGGACGAGAAGGTGCAGTTCATTCTCGATTCAGTGGCAACAATCGCAACTGACGCGACGACCTTCGAAAAGGATTACGACGTCGATCCGAGCCGGGCGATCTTCTTTGCGCGTGGAGCAGCACCGGAGGGCAGCCCCCATGCAAAAACCTGAGGTCGCCGGATTTTACGACCCGCGCACTGGCAGTATCCAGTATGTCGTCTCGTGCCCCAAAACGCGAAACTGCGCCATCATCGACCCGGTGCTGGATTTCGACGAGAAGTCCGGCACGACCGCTTCGACAAATGCGACCATCATCCTCGATTATATCGAGGACAACGACCTGAAGCTTGAGTGGATCTTGGACACTCATCCTCATGCGGATCACTTCTCGGCAGCCAGTTATCTCAAGGCAAAAACCGGAGCGCCAACGGCGATCGGGGAGCATGTGACGGCAGTGCAGCAGATCTGGAAAGATATCTACAACTGGCATGATTTCGCATGCGACGGTTCGCAATGGGATCGGCTCTTTCGTGATGGTGACACATTCAACATCGGCGAGCTCGAGGTCCGCGTCATGCATTCGCCCGGCCATACCCTGGCGTCGATCACCTACGTCGTGGGCGACGCAGCCTTCATCCATGATACACTGTTCATGCCCGATGGCGGCTCCGCCCGCGCTGACTTTCCAGGCGGCAGCGCAGCCAGCCTGTGGCAGTCAATCCAGGATATCCTGAGCCTGCCGGAGGAGACACGCCTCTTCACCGGCCATGACTACATGCCGCAAGGACGTCAGGCACTTTGGGAAAGCTCGGTTGCAGAGCAGCGTAGGAAGAACCCGCATGTCGCAGGCCAATCGCGACGTGACTTCATCGGCTTGCGGGAAGCCCGCGACAGGATCCTGCCCATGCCAAAGCTTATCTTGCACGCGCTGCAGGTGAATATACGGGGAGGGGAACTGCCTCCGATCGAGGAGAACGGCCGTCGTTATCTAAAAATTCCCCTCGATGCATTGTCGGGATCGGCGTGGGGCGCGTAACAAGGTGGATGGCAGTCTCTCGCAACTCATGCTTGCTCTCGGCTCAGGATCGTTGATCGGCTGTATTCTCGGTTTGATTGGCGGAGGCGGATCAATCCTCGCCACGCCGCTGCTGGTGTATGTTGTCGGAATGCGCGATGTGCACACCGCGATTGGCACAGGGGCTCTCGCTGTTTCGGCCAATGCCTATCTCAATCTGGCCGGCCATGCGGTGAAGGGTCATGTCTGGTGGCGATGCGCCTTGATCTTTGCGATCGCCGGATGTCTCGGTGCCTACATGGGTTCCAGTCTGGGGAAGCTCATCGACGGCAAAAATTTGCTCTTCATGTTTGGCCTCATGATGATGCTCGTCAGTTTCATGATGCGAGGGACGAGGAACCGAGCGGATGTTACCGAGCAGTCGCTGACGATACGGACACACGGGAAGACAAGCCTGATTGCGCTTTTTGCCGGCGGATGTTCCGGCCTTTTCGGAATAGGGGGCGGTTTCCTTATTGTGCCCGGTCTCCTCGTCGCAACGGGAATGCCTCTCATAAACGCGATTGGAACCTCGCTGCTCGCGGTCGGCACCTTCGGATTGGCGACGGCCGTGAACTATGCCGCGTCGGGCTTTGTCGATTGGCTTACTGCGGGCTATTTCATTCTAGGTGGCATCGGTGGCGGTATCATCGGCACGATTGCCGCCACGCGACTGGCGAACTACAGGAACATCCTCGCGCAGGTCTTCAGGTGGGTGATATTTTGCGTCAGTCTGTATGTTCTCTGGCGAAGCTACGCGGCATTCTAGCGACGAACAACCAAGACACGACGACAGTTGAATGCAAAGGCGGCAACGCCGGATGACTGCTCACGGGCCAGAACTCACTCTGGACGGGCGCGAGAACTTGCTACCTGGCACGCGCTAAGGCGTTCCTCCCGCAGCGCCATCCCGACAACCGACGCGTGGGCAGTTTCCGGTGGCAGCAGACGATCCACCGCCTATCAACAGGATAACCACAGCCTAACCAATTCAACAGGCAGGATTCTCTCTCCTTTTGAACCACTGCTACCTGGACCACGTAGGGAGAAGACCGGGAACAGGTTAGTATCTGCTGATCATTGGATGGGGCTGGGTAGCACACGAGGCGTGGGCGGTCGGCGACACTTTCTAGTCGACTGTCCGCGCGCTCGCGGCAGCATCTCGTGACCGCTCTAGGGGTCACGGAACTCTTCCACGAATTGCACGTTTGCCCGTCGCTAGAGCCAGTTGGGAGATCGTCATGTCAATCGTCAAGTGGGAGAAGCCCATTCAAATCTCAGTGGGCTCGCGAGGCAGCGAATTCGTATCGAGCGCCTTCGATGCCGTCCTGTTTCTGAAAGATAGCTGGGAGGACTGTGAAACGGTGTCCTTCCTCCAGGCGCGAAATGCCTGCCGGGGCGCCCTTGCCGGTCGCGTCGACGCCGAAGTAGCGCGTGCAAAGTTTCTGGAAGCAGTAACCGCGGCCAAGATGCGCGTGCACTAGCAAAGGATTGACGTGAGGAATCTCCCGTCAAACAGGCCTTCCTTGGCCGATTTCGTTCCGGGCCCATTGCGGTCATTGTCTCCGGGCAAAGCTTGTAGCAGCCTAAGTCAATGGCGATCTAGGGCTGATAGGCCAAACGCTCAGCGGTCGAGCCAGGCTGCCAGGCCATCGAGGGTTTGCAGTCCGTATTCGACTGCGCCAAAACCGATGACGATCCGACGCCGTACGGGGCTGGGGTGGAGCTGGCGCAAGGTCAGCACTGTTTTGCCGTCGGCCTGCTCATCGAAAGTCACCGTGACGCGGAAGCGGTCGGGATCGTCCGGGTCGGGTGTGCCATAGTCCATCACGATCCGCTCGTTCGGCACGATCTCCAGAAAGCGCATCAGATTCGGGAAGCGCTGCTCCTGGTCCTCGAACACGCCCACCATGTCGAACCGCCAGAGCCCACCCTCACGGATATCGGCCTCATGGCTCTCGATCCTAAGGCCGGCCGGACCGTACCATTCGGCAAGCGCCGCGGGGTCCATCCAGGCAGCAAAGACCTTGTCACGCGAGTGATTGAGCAGCTTCACCAGCACAATTTCCCGGTCAAGCGACCAGGTGTCAAACAGGGTTGCCATGGTCTTCATCAATCATCCTCTCCCGCTTTGTCCAGATAGACCTCCAGACGATCCAACCGCTCGGTCCAGCGCCTGCGCTCCGCTATCATCCAGTCCGCCGCCTCGTCGAAGCGCGCCTGTACCAAACGGCACCAGCGGCTGCGCCCGCGCTTCTCGCTGGCAATCAGTCCGCAATCTTCCAGTACTTTGAGGTGCTGGGCGAAGGAGGGCAGCGCCATGTCGAATGGCTCGGCCAGAACGCTGACCGGCACCTCGCCATCAGCCAGCCGTGATACAACCGCGCGACGCGTCGGATCGCTGAGAGCATGAAAGGCAAGGTCGAGTGGGGTCGAATGATAGGGCATGCGAATTGTTATGACGCATCGGAGTGGTGGTCAAGGACAATAAGGCACTTGCCTTAGTATAATAATCAATTATAAAGGCACCTGCCTTAGTATCGATGCCCTGGCTTGGGCGGCTAGGGCGCAACCACTCGCAAGGAGAGCTCCCATGGCAGTTCGTGTCGATCTCATGATCTCGCTCGATGGTTTCGCGACCACGACGGATCAAACGCCCGAGGTCCCGTTCGGGGAGGACTGGCCGCGCCTGGTCGGCGCATATGTGGCAACGCGAACTTTCCGTGAGCGCGTGCTCAAGGATACCAGCGGAGCCGGGACCACCGGGGTCGATGACGACTACGCGAAGGAATATTTCGCCAACGTGGGCGCCGAGATCATGGGCGCCGGCATGTTCGGGCTCCACATCTTCCCCGACGATCCGAACTGGTGTGGTTGGTGGGGCGAGGAGCCGCCCTTCCGAGTTCCGGTCTTCGTTCTCACACATAAGCCTCGCCCCTCCATAGAGATGGCTGGCGGTACCACTTTCCATTTCCTCAATACCACTCCGGTTGATGCGCTCAAGCAGGCTGTTGCGGCGGCGAGCGGCAAGGATGTGCGGATCGGCGGTGGGCCGACTGTTGTTCGTGACTTTCTGAGAGCAGGTTTTGTCGATCGCCTTCATGTTGCAATTGCGCCGATCCTGCTCGGTCGCGGCGTACGCTTGTGGGACGATCTACGTGGCTTGGAGACTGGCTACGAAGTCAAAGCTGAAACGGCGCCGAGCGGAACCATCCATCTTACCTTCCAACGCTGACCGCCAGCCTGTAACTTGGGAGGTCACGGCCTCAAGCATTCTTCCCAAGCCAGGAGTGTTGTCTCGCTGGCCAACCTGCGTCACCGCGACGTGAAGCTATTCCTCCTTTCGAGGTTTCGGCAGCTTCCAGGCGCGATCGAAACAATGGCACGTCTCTCGCTTATTGCGGATCCGCCGGCGGTGTCGAAGGTACGCCGACGCGTATCGACTTTGAGAAGCGCGGCGACAATGCGTCGACCCGCGCCCGCTGGTCAATATGAGCGGCGGTCCTGAGTTCGGCGAGCGACACTGACATATCCAACGCCCCATGATCGTAGGCGTAGTCCGGGAGATAGCCATTGACGATGAGACGCCAGTCGAAGGGAACGGTGCCTCCAACCACGCGCATCATCTTGACGACCGTCGTCGTGCAATTGCTCGTAAGCGAGTTGTAGAAAGCCGGCGTCGCGGCAAGGGCATTGGCGTCGGCAACATACTCGCGCAGGAGCGCACGTGCCTGTTCCGGGGATGCTTTCAGGCGGTAGATTTGCACATCTTCGCGACGGACGTTCGAACGGACGCCCACGACATCCCGCTCGTCTGCCGCGATGATCACCAAAGGATTGCTTTTGAACAAATCGGCGACGGGCGAGAATGCACCTCCAACCCGGCGACGGACTTCGATCGACCACGCAAGCTGCTCGCCACCTTCAAAACCAAAGCTAAAAATCACGTGGGCAATCTCTGGCCCGGCCCAATAGGACATGAACAGGTCGACTGTCCGAAGCTTGCCCATGTCGTAGGAGCGCGTCGTCCAGCGCTCGAGGAAGTCAGTACTGCCATGCCACTCGAAATCCCGCACATTTGTCAGTGTCAGCAGGTCGCCGTTGAATTCGCCTGTGACCTGTCGAGCGACATCGGGTGCCCAGGATGCATTCTTGAGGGGCTTGATCGTATGCCACCAGACCAGGACAAGTGCGAACGTCGCTGCGAATATAACGACGGCTTTGAAACGCCACGGGCCAAACAATCTCGTGATTGTGAACAACCCCAAAAGAGCGAATAGCCCGGCGGTAAAGCCTCTGGCCAACTCCGAAACGGGAAGGCGATACCACAATGCAAGTAATGCCCATGTAACGGCTATCGCTATGAGGATTGCGAGTAGAACAGCGAGAATCGCCCACACTGAACGACGCAATTTACTCTCCTCCCGTTTCAATTGGTGCAGAAAATCTCGCTGCAGCACACTAGCCGGCGAGATCAGCAAGACGCCACAAAGAGCTTATTGCGACCGCAATTCGTACAGGTCTTACCACATGCTACAGTATTCGTTTGTTCAAATGCTTTCTGTTATGGGCACCGTGCGAGACGTTGCATCGCCTGGTAGCGAGGTCGTCCATCTCAGTGCATTAGCCCCATGGCGGCAATTGTCGCAAGCCAGCCACGGCCGTTGCATACTTTTCTCGAACGGCGGCTTCGCACCAAACGTTGCCTTTGAAGGCGGCACCCATCCGCAAAGCGTGGCGATTTCCCACCTCCCACGGATCGAGACGTTTCACCACGTCATCGACGCGCGAGGTCATGTACCGCAATCGGATCCTTCAAAGCGTCGAGCGGCCCTTCCAACGCAGTTCGCGGCGGAACCAACTGTGGCTCGATCATCACGAGCTGTGGGTTCGTGTCCTGCTCTTCTAAAAGCTCGAAGCCTCTTTCGAGCATATCAGCTGTGTTCGGCCTGATCATATAGACAGGAAACGGCAAAAATGAACCAAACGGGTCATAGTCGAAACATCCGACCACGATATCTTCGAAAGCTACCCCGCCGTGGCGGCTCATGAAGCGCAGCAACCCCTCGAAATTTATGGACGAGTTAATGAAGAAGCAGCGCGGCAGCCTGCCATGGCGTTCGAAGAACCGCTCGAAGGCAAGCTGTGTCATGCCCGGCGAGTATCCCGTGGTCTCGATATCGCCCTCGGTATCCACTCCAAAAATAGATCGCTTCACCGCATGAAAGCCCAGGATGCGATCGCGGCTGGCATGGTCGTCGCGGCCGCCAAACATGAATACGTCCTCAGCACCGAGTGGCCCCATTCCTTCAGCGTGGCGGATAATTGCCGAGGTCAGCGCTTCTGCACCCCGTCGGTTGTCCGAGATCACCGACGGTGCGTACTTCCCGGGAAGGTCGATATTCACGTGCGGCAATCCCGCACGGGCGCACACCTGATGGACGCCGTCCGGATCAGTGGCGCCTGCGATAAATAGCGAATCAATCGAATACGCGATCAACGACTCTACGGTGCGCCGTTCTTCCTCAGGATCGCGCCGGCCGGAGACCACCACCGGCAGTAAACCGCGCTTGCGTGCCTGCGCCTCGAAGGTCTGAGCCATCGAGGAAAAGAAGCGGGTGTCGTAAACAGGCAAGAGCAGTCCGGCCAGTCCCGAGCGGGAACTTCTCAACGCCCGAGCCTGGCGATTGGCGGTGTAACGATGCGCTTTTGCGAGCGACAGGATCTTTTCGGCTGTTTCTTCCGATATCCGCCGCTTCCGCCACGTGCCATTGAGGACGGAGGCTACCGTCGAGGCGGTTACGCCCGAGATCACCGAAAGATCGTAAATTGTTGCTTTCTTTTGCTCTTTTTCCGTCATCCGCAGACTCCTCCACCGCTCCGTTTCTCTAGATCAATGGTCCTCTTGACGAAAGTCCGTTCCGTGTTAATGTTATTGCACCATCGATGGTGCTCAATTGCAAGAGCGATTGTGCGCGATGGCAAGTCACTTAGAGGAGGTGACAGGGAGGAGGTTCCGATGGTCGGAGCCGAAACGTTCAACGCGGGAGCGCTACCGTTCCTGTGAACGGATCTTGCTTGTCAGCACTATTGGAGGAGGAAAGATCCAATGAGAAAAATGCTCGCCGCGACGCTTGGTCTGTCGCTCGTACTTCTGGCATCCACCGCCTTCGCTGGTCCGAAGATCGGCGTCGTCGTTAAAATCGGCGGCATACCGTGGTTCAATGCCATGGAAGCTGGGATCAAGGAACAAAGTGCCAAGCTCGGCGTCGAAGGCTTTATGGTTGGGCCGACCAGTGCAGACCCGGCACTCCAGGTCCGCGCCATCGAAGATCTGATCGCGCAGAAGGTTGATTATATCGGCGTGGTGCCGAATGACGCGAAGGTACTGGAGCCGGTTCTCAAGAAGGCGCAGGAGGCCGGCATCAAGGTCATCACGCATGAATCGCCCAAGCAGGTCGGTGCCGACTGGGATTTTGAACTCGCTTCGGCCAAGGGCTTCGGCGAAGCACATGGCAAGCTCCTCGCCGAGAAGATGGGCGGCAAGGGCTCCTATGCGGTGTTCGTCGGCTCCTTGACCGTTCCGCTGCACAACGCTTGGGCCGACGCGGCGATCGCCTATATCAAGGCCAACTATCCCGACATGAAGCTGGTGGGCGACCGCTATGGTGTTGCCGAAGACGTCGACAAAAGCCGCTCGACCGCTCTCGACCTTATGGCGGCCAACGCCGATCTCACGGGCTTCCTGGCATTCGGCTCGCAGGGGCCGATTGGCGCAGGTCGCGCGGTGGAAGAGCGCCGCAAGGACGGAAAGGTATTCGTCATCGGTCCGTTCTCTCCAGGGCAGGGAGCAAAGCTCATCAAATCAGGTGCTTTGACGGGCGGCTTCATGTGGAACCCGAAGCAGGCTGGCGAGGTCTTCGTGACGCTTGCCGACCGAATTTCCAAGGGCGAGACGCCGAAGGCTGGYGACGACATTGAGGGCCTTGGAAAGATCAATCCCGAGGGCAACACCATCATCGTCGACCAACTGCTGGCCATCAACAAGGACAGCATCGACAAGCTCGTTGGCATGGGCCTTTAATCCTCCCGGGACCCACGCCCTGAGGTCGCGGGGACATATTCCCCGCGACCTCCTTACGGACAATGCAAAACCTGGGGCCGACCGCTGAAGCAGCGGTTGAACAGGAGGATATTCCATGAGCGTCGAACCGCTGCTTTCACTCAAGAACATCAAGGTCACCTTTGGCGGCGTACGCGCGCTGAAGGGTGTGTCCTTCGAGGTCAACCCCGGAGAAGTCCACTGTCTCGCTGGCGAGAACGGATGCGGCAAGAGCACGCTCATCAAGGTGATTACCGGCGTCTACAAACCACAGGACGGTGCTGAATTCTATTTCGACGGCAACCCGATCTCGGCCATGACACCCACTCTGGCGCAATCGCTCGGGATTCAGGTGATCTGGCAAGACTTGGCGCTATTCGGCGAAATGAGCGTCGCCGAAAACATAGGCTTCCAGTACGCAGTCAACGGCAAATATGGGCTTGTCGACAAGCGTGCCATCGAGGACGCGGCTGAAAAGGCACTCGCCCGCCTTGGGGTGAGCATCGACATTCATCTCCCCCTCAAGGAGTTGCCGATCGCGCAGCGCCAGATCGTTGCGATAGCGCGCGCCCTTGTGGGCGAAGCCCGGCTCGTCTTCATGGATGAGCCGACGGCGTCGCTGACCCAATCGGAAACCGACTATCTCATTGACATCGTCCGCAACCTTTCCGCTTCAGGAGTGGCGGTGGTCTTCGTGTCGCACCGTCTCGCGGAAGTCCTCGAAATATCCGACCGAATGACCGTGCTTCGCGACGGGGCGCTCGTTGGTGTCTTCCCAGTCGAGGGGATGACGCAGTCACGAGTAACCGAACTGATGACCGGCAGGAACTTCGACAGTTCCGTTATCGCTACCGATCACGACAACGAGGCGGTCGTGCTCTCCGTGCGGGGACTGACGCGAGCCGGCGAGTTCGAGGATATTTCGTTCGATCTTCGCCGAGGAGAGACGCTCGGGATCACCGGCCTTCTCGGAGCAGGGCGCACCGAGCTAGCTCTTACGCTCTTTGGGATGCACCGTCCACAGGCGGGCGGGGTCACCATCGAAGGTGAGCGGGTCAGGTTCGGTTCCAATCGAGACGCCATTCGTGCTGGTGTTGCCTACCTTTCGGAAGACCGCTTGTCGCTTGGCCTCAATCAGCCACAGTCGATCGCCGACAACCTTGTTATGGCATCGCTTGATAAGCTACTGTCCGGCGGGATGATCTCGCCAGCCAAGAAGGCGAGCGTTGTCAGCCATTGGATCTCGGCGCTCGGCGTCAAGATTGGAACGCCAGACGACCCCATCCGGACTTTGTCTGGCGGCAACCAACAACGCGTGGCAATCGCCAAGTGGCTCGCGATCGGCCCGAAGATCCTCATCCTGGACGCCCCAACCGTAGGCGTCGACGTCGGCGCGCGAGCGGGCATCTTCGACATTGTGCGCAAGCTTGCGGCTCAGGGGCTGGCGATCATTCTGATCTCCGACGAGCCGCCCGAGGTCTACTTCAATGCCGACCGCATCATTCACATGGTCGAGGGCAAGATCCACGCGACCTATGATCCGCGACAGTTGTCGCTCAGCGAACTGGAGTCTGCCGTCTATGCGTAGGCTGATCCTTGGACACACAACCGAATTCACACTTCTGGCGGTCATGGTCGTGCTTTGCATCGGGCTGTCTTTTGGCACCGACCGTTTTCTTACGATCTCGAACGCTTTTGATGTGCTGAACGTCTCGGCCGTCAACATCATCTTTGCCGTCGGACTTCTAGTCGTCTTGATTTCTGGCGGGATAGACATCTCCTTCGCCGTTGCCGCATCGGTGGTCCAATACGTCACGGCGCTTGCGCTTGGCGCGCTGGGTGGCGGCAACTGGGCTGAAGGCTTCATCATCGCGGGGGCCGTTGGGGCCGGCCTCGGGCTGATCAATGCCGCATTGGTCTACCGGCTTCACATCATCTCGATCGTAGCGACGATCTCGACCTTCAACATCTTCTTCGGACTGCTGATGTTCTTCACCAAGGGCGTGTCGATCTACGATCTGCCGGAATGGCTGACGACGCGCGTCGTGTTCTTTGAACACGAGATGGCCGATGGATCGTGGGTCGAACTCACACTTCCGGTGGTGGTGATGATCCTCTGCTGCTTTGCGACCTGGTTTATGATCTCGAGGACGACGATCGGCCGACAGCTTTACGCTTTCGGAGACAATCCCGAAGGAGCACGTCGCTTCGGGATCAACATCGGCGCAATGCACTACATCTCGTTTGGATGGCTTGGCCTGATGGCTGGCATCGCCGGCCTGATGCAGGCTCACTACGCCGAGGAAGTTGTTCCGAATGCGCTTTATGGTCGCGAACTCGACGTCCTCGCCGCCACGGTTCTCGGTGGTGCGCGGCTGGGTGGTGGTAAGGGATCCGTTATTGGCTGCGTCCTCGGGGTCTTGATGGTTTCGATCACGCAGAACGGGCTCAACCTGATGGGCGTGTCGCCCTTCGCGTTCAAGATGATCGTCGGCGCAATCATCCTCATCGCCATCACGCTCTCTTCCGCGCGCATCGACAAGCTTCTGCCATTCCTCGCGAAAAGCAACGCCAAAAGGGGGAGCTCGCACTCATGAAAGCCATCGCTCAAAAGTTCAACGCCACCTTCGGCGCGGATATGACCGGCCCGGCGATCGCATTCTTAGCGGTGATGGTGATCTTCGGACTGGCCGCCAACAACTTCATTTCGGCGGCAACCTTCGGATCGGTGGCATTCCAGCTTCCCGAACTCGGACTTCTGACGCTTGCGATGCTGCTGCCACTTTTGACGGGCGGGATCAACCTCTCGGTGACGTTCACCGCAAACCTATCTGGACTGGCCGCGGCCTGGGTCATGCAATCGTACGGCGGCGTAGATGCCTCGCCGACGGCATTCCTGCTGGGCGTCCTTGCTGCGCTGGCGACCGGCGGCGCCGCAGGCCTCATGACCGGCGCTGCCATTGCCTACACGCGGGCCCACCCGATCCTTGTCACGCTGTCGATGATGATCTTCTTGCGCGGGCTTGGCGAGTTCCTCACGCGAGGCGGCGACGTGTCCGGGTTTCCGAGCTTCATCGCTCCTATCGGACACGGGTCGCTCTTCGGATTTCCTATTCCGCTCCTGATTTTCATAGCCTGCGTCGGGATCTGGCAGCTTCTGCTGACGCGCTTCAAGCTCGGCTTCGGCCTGCTGATGATCGGTTCAAACATCGAGGCGGCTCGATACTCCGGCCTGAATACGCGTCGCATACTGGTGCTGGTCTACACGCTGTCGGGTCTGATGTGCGCCGTCGCAGGTGTGATAATGCTCGCCCGCTTCAACTCGGTCCGCGTCGGCCACGGCGAGTCCTATCTGCTGATCACCGTGCTCGCCGCGTTTCTCGGCGGCATCGACCCGTTCGGCGGTTTCGGTCGCGTATTGCCGGTCTTTGTCGCTCTCATCGTGCTCCAGCTCCTTTCGTCGGGTCTGAACCTGATGGGTGCAAACCAGCATCTGGCAACGGCGCTCTGGGGCGTGCTGATGATCGTCGTCATGGCCGCAAGAACTATCGTTTCAACTTACATCGCATCACGCAGAAAGAAGGGATGACCGTGCAAGGTTTCGGAATTCACGCGAGCATGTGGACTATGAACTGGGACCGCGCAGGCGCGGAGCGGGCCATTGCCGGTGCTAAAAAGTACAAGATGGAATTTATCGAAATTCCACTCGCTGACGCGCCGTCGGTCGATGCCAAGCACACTCGCGACCTTTTGGAAAAACATGGCCTGCGTGCAGCATGCTCGCTCGTACTGCCGGAAGCGGCATGGGCCTCGGCAAGGCCGGACGCCGCTATCCGGCACCTGAAGGTGGCGATAGACAAGGCGGCCGAGATGGGCGCCGAGGCACTTACGGGCGTCACCTACGGCGGTACCAACGAACGCACTGGAGCTCCTCCGACACAGGCGGAGTACGACAACGTCACGCGTGCGCTCGAGGCGGCCGCGAAGCATGCCAAATCCCAGGGCATCCAGTTCGGCGTTGAAGCCGTGAACAGGTACGAAAACCATCTGGTCAACTCGGCAGAACAAGCCGTGGCTTTGGTCGAACGCATCGGTGTGGACAACGTGTTCGTCCATCTCGACACGTTCCACATGAACATCGAGGAGAAGGGGGCCGCAAACGGCATCCTGGCCGCGCGCGATCACCTCAAATACATGCATCTTTCGGAAAGCGATCGAGGAACCCCCGGTGCAGGCAACGTGCCTTGGGATCCGATCTTCGCCGCTTTGTCGGCGATCGGCTTCAAGGGCGCGCTTACCCTGGAGAGTTTCGTCAGCATGCCGCCGGAGATGGCTGGCGACATATCGACCTGGCGGCCGGTTGCGCGTGACGAGGAGGAAGTCATGGGCAATGGCCTCTCTTTCCTGCGCAACAAAGCCGCACAATACCAACTGGCATGACCTCGCAACGGTGAGCGCCCCCAACGGCGTTGGTAGCGGAAAGTGCGAAGTGGCAATGGGAGGAAATCCTTGAGCAAGATTGAACGAAACGCGCGGGAGATCGCGAAGATCGCGGCACAACTCTTCAACGAAAGCAACGGTCGGAGAGTTCTGATAGCCGTAGCGGGCGCACCCGGTTCAGGTAAATCCACGCTCGCGGAGCGCGCCGTGGAGACTATCAACAAGGATCATCACCTCACCGCAGCCCTGTTTCCGATGGACGGATACCACTATGACGATGTCGTCCTGGAGCAGATGGGGCGCCGGCCCTACAAGGGGGCAATCGACACCTTCGATGCTCATGGTCTGCGTCACATGCTCAAGCGCTTGAAGGCCAACGAGGACGACGTCGTTGCCGTTCCGGTATTCGACCGCTCTATCGAGATCGCGCGGGCTGGCGGCAATCTAATTCCCCGGTCGACGAACATCATTGTCTGCGAAGGCAACTACCTGCTGGCGCGCCAGTCGCCCTGGGACAAGTTGAAGGAGATTTTCGACTTCACCGTATTCGTCGACGTGGACGAGGATCACCTGCGGCAGAGACTTCAGAACCGCTGGCGGAGCTACGGCCTCGATCCGACGGAGATCAATCGGAAGGTCGAAGAGAACGATCTGCCGAACGGACTTGCGATCGTAGCGGGAAGCGCGGAGCCCGACCTCCGCATCGAGAACAACTGATCAGTGAAGGTCGACCGGAGGTAGCTGCGGTCCGCCACTGCCAACCCCGCCAGGGACATTCGGCGGGATCTACTACATTGGAGACTCCTATGAAACACGGAATTTACTACTCTTACTGGGAACACGAGTGGAGCGCAAAATTCGGCCCCTACGTCGAGAAGGTAGCCAAACTCGGCTTCGACGTCATCGAGGTAGCTGCACACCATATCAATGAATACAGCGACGCCGAACTGGCAGAAATCAGACGGGCCGCAACGGACAATAACATCGTCCTCACGGCCGGGATCGGTCCTTCGAAATCCAAGAACCTTTCATCACCGGACATTGCGGTGCGCCAGGCGGGAAAGGCATTCTTCGAGCAAACGCTTACAAACGTCGCAAAGCTTGACATCAAGACGATCGGCGGCGCGCTGCATTCCTATTGGCCGGTGGACTACTCGAAGCCAGTCGACAAGGAGGGCGACCGGGCTCGCGGGGTCGAGGGTATTCATGGCATTGCGGATTTCGCCGCCAACTTGGGAATTAACCTCTGCATCGAAGTCCTGAACCGCTTCGAGAACCACGTTCTCAACACCGCCGCAGAGGGTGTCGCATTCGTGAGGGATGTCGGGAAGCCGAATGTTAAAGTGATGCTCGATACCTTCCACATGAACATCGAGGAGGACAGCTTCGGCGAGGCGATCCGCACCGCCGGCCCGCTGCTCGGACATTTCCATACGGGTGAAAGCAACCGTCGAGTGCCCGGTAAAGGAAGAATTCCTTGGCACGAGGTCGGCCTGGCACTTCGCGAGATCAACTATACCGGCGCTGTGGTCATGGAGCCGTTCGTAAAGACCGGTGGAACGATCGGATCTGATATCAGGGTCTGGCGCGACCTCACCGACGGCGCAGACGAAACGAAAATGGACGAGGATGCTCGAAACTCTCTGGCATTTTCTCGATTTGTACTCGGCGGCTGATCTTGACAGTGCGTTCAGCCCCTTGGATCACGTTGCATAGATGCAAGAGGGATCCGAATTGGAGACCTCAGAAGATTGGCGAAACTCAGGCCACAAGGACCGCGGCGTCATCGCCAATTGAAAGGAACATAGACCAACCCTGCGCACGTGCGCAGGGTATCTACCCGTAACCCGCTGCGCAAAAGACCGAAACCACCGGATGAGCAGCCATTCCATCGAGTTCTTCAGCGATACGGCGCTTTGCGGTCATCGACCCTCGGGCGCCGGCCAGACCAGTCATTGATCAAGGGAGAGGTATCCCGACGCTCTGCAATAGCCAGCTCCAAGGGTTGTGGGGAACAGGGAACCGCATCTGCGGCTCAGCTTTCCACCTGACTTCGAAAGATGCTGCGCTCCTGTTGAGGAAGGTCCCACCCCAAGTCAGATGATGGCCTCTATAAGAAAGGGGCCGCTACGCTGCAATGCGGTGCTGAGGAGATCGTTGAATTCCTCACAGGACCGCGCTCGTGCAGCTTCGACTCCCATTCCTCTTGAAACAGAAACCCAATCCCATTCCGGTTTATCAAGGTCCAACATGCGCCGCGCGTTCGTTCCGATCGACCCCACGCCAACGTTCCGCATCTCCCCGTGGAGGACAGCGTACGCCCGGTTGGCGAATATGATGGTCACTACGTCGAGGTTTTCACGGGCCTGTGTCCACAGGGCTTGCACAGTATACATGGCGCTTCCGTCCGCCTGCAGATTGATGACTTTCCTACCCGGACATGCAATTGCTGCGCCCGTGGAGAGAGGTATCCCGCACCCAATGGCTCCTCCCGTCGTCATCAGGTAATCATGCGGGGCTGCGGCGGCAGACAGCTCGAAGAACCTACGCGCAGACGTGATCGCCTCATCGGCGACGATAGCATTCTCCGGGAGTTTCTGGGTGACCATGAGCGAAATGGCGTCGTCGGTCAGCTGTCCGCGCGGAATGGAGTCGTCACGGAGGGCGGAAACTGTCCTCGGCGGGCTCCTGGCCTCTAGTTCGTCTCTCAGTGCTTCCAGCGCGGCCTTCAGATCTTCTCCGTGTTTCCCCAGAGTGAGGACCTCACAGCCTTCGCGGAGGAGCTTCCCCGGTTTTCCGGGATAAGCGAAGAACGCGACAGGTTCTGGCGCCCCCACCAAGACCATCACGTCGATGTCGCGCAGTACTCCTAATGCGGCGTCTATAGGGTAGGGGATGCGGGCAGGCGCGGCCCGACCTCCGCCTCGCTCCATCCTTGCTACCAGGACCTCGCTAAAAAGGCGGGCTTCGGTGGCGGCCGCGATTGAGCCTGCAATTTTGAGGCAATCTTCACGAGCGGCGGCTCCGCCGACGAGGATACCAGTTCGACCCCGCGCGTTGCGGAGCGCGGTGGCGGTGCGGTGCACAGTTTCCACGCTTGGAGCGGTCGGCTTTGCCACAATCAACCTTTTCGCCTGCGAAGGGGCACAGTCGCCCCATGCCGCGTCCGCCGGTAGTATTATCGTCGCTATCCCTGGGGGAGATAGTGCTGCCCGGTAGGCAGACTCAATGGACGGGGCCACATCCTCAGAACTGCGGATGCGATGCACCCAGTTAGACATAGGCGCTGCGAGACTTTCAATGTCACTGGTGAGCGGGGCGTCGAGTGGGAGGTGATAGGAGGCATGATCACCGACAATGTTGATCATGGGAACTCGGGCCCGACGTGCATTGTGGAGGTTTGCCAATCCGTTTGCGAGGCCAGGGCCCGTATGAAGCAAAGTCGCCGCGGGGCGATCTGTCATCCGCGCGTATCCGTCGGCTGCCCCCGTAACGACCCCTTCAAAGAGGCCGAGAACGCAGCGCAATTCCGGCTTTCGGTCCAGCGCCGCGACAAAGTGCATCTCCGACGTACCAGGATTCGCGAAGCATACGTTGACGTCATTCGCCAAAAGCGTGTCGCATAAGTTGTCAGCGCCGTTCATCGCAGCTCCCCCGAACGTTGAACGATGCTCGCATAAGGATGGGTACAGCGCAATCTGGCAGATGGGTATCTTGGCTTGGCGGCGCGGCGCGGCGCGGCGCGGAACAAGTCCTAAGGCTTTCCAAAGGTTGCAGCCGCCACTGCGGCCAGTCGACATTAATCGTGTTCACGCCCGGAATGTGTTCGTTCGTTTGGCGACTTGAGGTGGACACATGGTCATCACTTGTGGGAGCGGCGCGTGCGATGCCGCTCCCGCGAGTGTCTCAATGGATCGCCCGAAGATAGTCGGTGCTATCAAAGGGGTTTGCGCCCGTGCGAGCGCGAGGACGAGGCGGGACCGCAATGGGGCTGTGATGATCGAACGCGCTCTCCAAAACCCCGGCACCGCCGGACAATCCGGGCAGGGCCCGTCGAATGGTCTGAACCTGAGCGGAGGTAACCATGCCTCGCAATTGGGCGATACCGCCTTCAATTAGCGTTTCCTCGGTCGACGCTCCTGATTTTGCGAGTGCGACCAGCACGTTGGGTAATGCGGTTGCGGGGACCTGAAGCCGAAAACGCTCTATGGGCTCGCAGAGGATCGTTTGCGCGGAAGTAAGAGCTGCTGCCAAAACAAGTGGTGTAAGCCCTCGGAAGTCAGCTGCAGTGCTCGACGGCGAGTGATGTCGGACCGAAGTGAGCGCGACATGACAGTCGATTACCTGCCAGCCATGGATGCCAGCTCTTAGGGTCTCGGATACCGTCTCCTCAATGGCTCGGTAAAACCCAGCGGGCATTTGCCCCACATCCACTTCCATCGCGAAACTATTTCCTGTCCCTTCCGGGCGTGGCTCGACCCGTAGGCCAATCGTTGCCAGAAAGGGGTTAGGCTCCTTGAAAATGACTTCAAGTCCGCGTCCTGTCCCAATCGGCCGCTCGACAAGGATGACCGTACTTTCCTGAAACACCGCGTTAATTCCGTAGTCTGCAAGTAACGTTGCCTGGATGACTTCCTTCTGAACCTCGCCATAAAGCGACAGATACATTTCACTCGCATCTTCATTTGTGTGCAGGTTGATTAATGGATCCTGTTCCGACAGGTGTTGCAGGGCAACCCATAAAGCGCGGCTTTCCGACGGACGTTGCGGTGAGACCTGGGTCTCCAGTGTCGGTGGTGCGAATTGCCCTTCGAGATTAGAGCGACCGTCTGCTCCAACTTCATCCCCGATCCGCGCGTCGGTTAGCCCCCCAATCTTGGCGATTTGACCGGCGCGTGCATATTCGTGTCTATGCAGGTCTCCTTCGCCAAAAACCTGGATGCTCGTTACCTTCGCGTTGCCAGTTGGCAGTTGAAGCTGTCCACGCGCGGCTACCGTGCCAGAAGTCAGGTTAAGGTAGGCGAGCTTCTCTCCGCCCCAACCGCGCTCGATTTTGAAGATGCTTCCCTTTACCGGGCCGTCAGGAGAAGGGGTTCTGCTGGGCAAAAAGGTCTCGATTGCTGAGAGGAGTTCCGACACACCGGTGCCGGTCATTGCGACCCCGCAGTACACCGGATGAATCAGGCCATTGGCGACCTGATCTGAAAGGGCTGTGGTAAGCCGCGCTGGCGTCAACCGCTCCGGAGCAGCAACGAAGTCACGAAGCAGGCAGTCGTCATTGACGGTGAGCATCTCGCAAAGGGCCGAAAAACCCGGTTCGTGGCTGACATCGATTGATTTAGCGGTGGCAACGCGGCTTCCGATATCCCTCGCTTCCATCATGACTATCGGCCGCACCGCCAATTGCTTGGCGATGTCTGCAACGACGTCGAGGTAACGCGCTCCCACCCGGTCGATCTTGTTAACAAAGACAAGGAACGGAATGCCAAGTCGCTGCAGGGCGCGTACCAGCACTCGCGTCTGAGCTTGTACGCCTTCGACGGCCGATACGACGACAATGGCCGCATCGAGCAACCTCAATATTCGCTCGACTTCGGCGATGAAATCTGGGTGACCGGGAGTGTCGATCAGGTTGACGTCGAGGTCGTTGATCCGGAACGACACTACAGCCGCAGCGATGGTTATCCCGCGTTGTCGTTCTATGGCGAGGCTGTCTGTTTGGGTGTTGCCGCCATCGACACTGCCGAGTTTGGCGATTGCACCTGTATCGAAAAGGAGGCGTTCGGTAAGGCTAGTTTTGCCTGCATCCACATGAGCTAGGATGCCCAAATTTAATGTGCGCATGATCCATCAACTTCTCAAGATTTCGGGTTTGAACTTGTTGAGAAGTCACTCGGCGCATTGGGGCCTCCAGGATAGAGAGCTATCGGTATCTCAAGAAGGCGATACCCTTAGAACTTGTAGTGATGATGAGAAATTTCGTCAAGCGAGAGGCAGTCGGTGGTGGCCTCTTCAGCAGAAGCTCATCGTGGAAGGTCCGCAGTGTGTGGATCGTCAAGAAATGAGTAGCAAGCGGTGAGCTATCGAACGGCAGACCGATCGCAGGGATAGCGACGGAGCGGCGAGTATATGAATGCTCTGAGCCAAGCGCTAGCGTCGACTCGGGAGTGCCACTTCTGCGGCCGGGAAGTGGCAACTCAAAGACAATATGTTATTGAAAGGCCCGCTCAACGGAAGCAGTTGAAAGTAGACCTCTTGAAATGGAATTTCCCTGATCAAGGAGACTCAATGCCAAACCCTGTTCTGTTTTCCCCTTTCCGGGTTGCCGGGCTGGAGCTTGCGAACCGCATCGTCATCGCGCCCATGTGTCAATACTCAGCGGAGAATGGATGCACTACTGACTGGCACCTTATCCACTTGGGGCAGCTTGCGCTCTCCGGCGCGGGTTTGCTGACCATCGAGGCTACCGCTGTAGTGCCAGAAGGGCGGATCACATTCGCGGATATCGGTCTCTACGATGACGCAAGCGAAGCTGCCCTAGCTCGGACGCTGAATGGAGTGCGCCGATATTCGGATGTGCCGATTGCTATTCAGCTTGCACACGCCGGTCGCAAGGCGTCGACAGATATCCCGTGGCTGGGAGGCAAGCAGATCCCGCCAAGCTACGATAATGGTTGGCAAACTGAAGCGCCTTCTGGCGTGGCATTCCTTCAGGAGTACGTGCCGCCTACAGCGCTCGATCAGGAGGGACTAAAGCGTGTTCGCGACGCATTCGTCGCGTCGGCAAAACGTGCTGCCAGTATCGGTATCGACGCTGTCCAGATCCACGGTGCGCATGGCTATCTTCTGCATCAATTCCTTTCACCGTTGTCCAATCGGCGAACCGACGACTATGGCGGGTCGATCGAAAATCGAATGCGCTTTCCTCTGGAAGTCTTCGATGCCGTTAGGACTGCATTTCCAGCGGGCAGGCCCGTGACGATGAGGGTTTCGGCGACGGATTGGGTCGAGGGGGGGCTGGAACTGGCGGAGGTGATCGTCTTTGCAAAGGAGCTTGAGGCGAGGGGATGCGACGCGATCCACGTATCGAGCGGCGGGCTGGATGCCAAGCAAGCCATTCCCGTGGGACCAAGCTATCAGGTCCCACTTGCGCGGGCCATCAAGAATGAAATCAAGATCCCGGTCGTGGCGGTTGGTTTGATAACTGAGCCTGTGCAAGCTGAGGCGATCGTAGCCACCGGTGACGCGGATCTGGTCGCAATTGCACGGGCCGCACTCTACGACCCTCGTTGGCCTTGGCATGCAGCCGCAGCGCTGGGAGGTCAGGTATCCGCGCCTCCGCAATATCTGCGGTCGCAACCTTCACAGTACAAAACTCTATTCCGACCCTAGGGTTATACAGAAGTCTTAACCAATATGGTCAGCCGTTAACGCGCGTTAGGGCGGGTTCAACTCGGGCTCGGGATCAGAGAACTGGATGCGCGGCGAATGACGCCGAGGTCGAGGATAGCCGTGAACGTTCTGGCCACGTGGGCCACGGATGTTGCCAAGCGCCTAATCAACCAGTCTCTGAGCTGTGAACTTGTCTGTGATCAAAGTATCGATGACCCCGATTGGAAGGGCACCAGAAATTGCCGCGGTCTTCTCCGATCCGCCCGCCAAGGCTATAACGCGATCTCGCGGTGTAGGGTCCTCAAGTGGCAATCCCATCACCCGTTCATCCAGCGGCGTTTTCACAGCCTTCCCTTCTTTGTCAAAAAACCGAAGGGATATGTTCGCCAACTGCCCCAGCTTCAGCTAGCCTGAATCTCTCAAAGTAAAGGGTGCATCGGGCCCGCGAATCTGAGAAACTGCTTTTGCGACAAAGGCTTACCAGATTCGTTACGGAGGCCCGATGCAAACACACTGTATCTCCGCTCAGCTCGCATTTGAAGGCTTCGACGGTCA